>JADYYB010000161.1 GCA_020853895.1 Bauldia sp. | reverse complement strand
CCCTCCTCGGCGCGGCTACTCAGACCCTCCCCGGATCCGCCTGACCCCGGCGAGGGCGGGCATTCCGTTCTGCGACTATTGGTGCACCCGGCGAGATTCGAACTCACGACCTCTGCCTTCGGAGGGCAAGGGAATCAGCATTTCCGGTGTTCCTGGACCGTCCCGAAGCAGCATCGAAACGGCTGAACCAGGCCATATCGAGCGACCGACGTTCCTTGGCGTTCCCCGAGTTTGCTGCTAGCGTGCTTACTAGGTGCTTGTCCAGTAAGCACGGGAGCAGGTGTTATGCCGTCAGCGAAGCTCACAAAGCGGACCGTCGATGCCGCTCTGGTCGGTGATCGGGACTGGTTCCTTTGGGACAGCGAATTGGCCGGCTTTGGCCTCAAGATCTCTCCGGCGGGACGAAGGACCTATGTCTGCCAGTACCGCATTGGCGGCGGACGCCGCGGCGCGACCAAGCGGTTCACGATTGGCGTTCATGGATCACCCTGGACGGCTGATCAGGCTCGCGCAGAGGCGAAGCGTATCCTCGGAGCGGCGGCAAGAGGGGAGGATCCGGCCGGGCAGAAGCAGCTCGAGCGACGGGCAATGACGGTGAACGAGCTCTGCGATCTTTATCTTGCAGAGGGCTGCGCGATGAAAAAGCCGAGCACCCTCGCCACCGATCGCGGACGGATCGAGCGCCATATCAAGCCGCTGCTTGGAAGGAAGAAAGCGGCTGATCTCAATCGTGCTGACATTCGCCGCTTCCTCCAGGACGTGGCTTCTGGGCGCACTGCGGTCGACGTAAGGACCGGAAAGCGCGGCCGGGCCATTGTCACTGGGGGAAAGGGTACTGCCACGCGCACCGTGGGGCTTCTGGGCGGCATCTTCGCCTACGCCGTCGAGCGCGGAGTCGTCCCTGAAAATATCGTCCGCGGCGTAAAGCGTTTTTCGGACCGGAAGAGCGAGCGGTTCTTGTCGGAAAAGGAGCTCTCGGACCTGGGTCGTGCGCTACGCGACCTGGACCGCGAGGGCCTTAACCCCGAGGCATCAGCGATCATCAAGCTCCTCGTTTTCACAGGCGCACGAAAGGGGGAGGTCGAGCGGCTGCACTGGGATGAAATCGACTTTGATGCTGGGCTGCTTAGGCTTAAGGATTCAAAGACTGGGCAGAAGGCGATCGTACTGAACCCGCCCGCCCTAGAGGTGCTTACGTCGCTCCATCGCGATGCGCGGTCCGCCTTGGTGTTTCCGGCGAGCAGGGGCGCGGCGAGCGCTCACTTCCAAGGTCTATCCAAGGCGTGGCAGCGAGTCCGCAAGCGAGCAGGCCTGTCTGACGTGCGGCTCCACGACTTAAGGCACTCGTTTGCCAGCGTGGCCGTGTCGGGGGGATCGTCATTGCCAATCATAGGTGCATTGCTGGGCCATGTTAACGCTGCCACCACACAGCGATACGCTCACCTTTCAGACAGCCCGATGCGAGCGGCGAGCAATCATGTTGGATCGCGGATTGCATCAGCTCTGTATGGATCAAACCGGCATCCACTAGGCAAGAAAGGCTAAGCCAGACTAGTCTGTTCGGCCTGAGCGATCAATGTAGGCACGTATCCGGGAGTTCGACCAGCGGCTCGCATCGGCGTACACAAAATCAGTAGTTATGTAAGTGACAACGTCCTCCTCCCAAACCGATGTTCCGCCGTCTTGTCCGGTATTTAGTCCAATCGACTCTCGAAAACGGATAGCTGAAAACCGGAGCGCATTCTTTTCTTCCTCGGGAAGGATAGAAAGAAAGCCCGCGACCAAGCTGCGCACGGTCTCGTCGTAGGCATCCCATAAAACGGACGGCCCCAGTTGCACCTGCACACAAATCTCGTCCCAGGCACTCTCCAGCCCTGAGTCATCGCCAGAAAGTGTATCCCTCACTCGGTGCAGCTGGCGGATTACTCTATTGGAAATCCGGTGAGCGATTCTTTCTGCAATACCTGTCAGCAGTGAAACCGAGTCTGAAGGGTCAACGGTCACTTTGCCTTGCCCTCGGAGGTTGCCGTCAAAGGGCTGTCCTTAGGGGTGGGGACAACCAGAAAATTCGCTCAACTGGCGCGACATAAGACACGAAGGATCCCATAAACTGTCTCCTTCCGTGCGATCCGCCGGGACTGCTGGGGCCACATCAATTCTATCGATGGGAGTAAGACGCAGGTACTATACAGTAACCAATTATCTTGGGCGGAGGTATTAATGTGTAATCGTGAATGTCAATGTTGTTTTCGACTATTCCCTTTCGCCTGAGCGTTTCAAAACACACAACAAAGATGCAATAATCTCCCGGTCTTACTGCGCGACAAGCCATTGCGTGAGTCAAGGCATCCACGCTATGCCGAGCGAAGGAAATTGAAGATAGCCCGCCTAATATCCCGTGGGGGTCCGGGATGCGGAAGCCGTCGGTCAAGATCGGTTTAAGATTGGTGGCGTGTGTTGCATGAAAGAGTACTAGTGGATTGGACTCAAGCTGCGACGGAAAGACCGCATATCCCCTCTCAGCCATATCATCAGGAAACGGATACACGACCGCCTCCGTAGAGTCCGGGCACTCGTCGCTATCAGTCATGGCCGAAGCCATCATGAAGAGCGTGGAGGGGCCAATCGCACGCACTGGTCTCTCTGTACCTTGTCGCCGTCATCTGGTCGGTCCGACATCCACACGTACCGCAATAAGAACGGGCACCATAGACAGTGTCGCCGAGCCAGTCTGGCATTGGAGCTGGAAATTGGGAAGTGCGGCCAGGGATGATCAGACGGGGAGGGCGGCTCGGGTCTTCAGCATGCGAGAAATGCTGGTCTGTTCTAAAGTGAGTCGAATATTGCGATGACAACGGCGACAAGCCATCCGACGCTGCCAAGTGGAGATCTGTGCCGTATGTTGGAAGCCAGTCACCTGACGGTCGCGGACACAGTGCCACCCAGGAAGGTAGCCCCAGCGGATGGTCGTTGGATTGCAAGCGAACGGGAGGCTCCGTGGTCGAGTCGGCCTGGAATAAACGTGTGCGCGAGAGTTTGCCACCCATCGAGGAGAACTACCCGGACAACCAGCTGAGTAGCAATGAGTTGGCCGCACTCGAAGTCACGATGCGGGACGGCTTCGGTGACGTTGGATCGCCGACTGCCTGGCGCGGCCCACTTCCCGCGGAGATCAGGTCGGGGGTCCTTCACCACCAGTTCTATGTCCACACGGCCCGCCCTGATGATCTTGAGGATGAGGAATACAAGGAGTGGAGGTTCTGGGATCACGATGATGACGACCGTCCCGCTGCATTTGAGAGCTTCCCTTTGGGATTCAGCCTCGAAACCCTGACAACCTACTTTGAGCGTCAGAAAGCACGGTATCTCTGGCGACAAAGGCAGAGGGCGCCATTTCCCGGAGTCGAGTTGGGCGATGAGTGGAGCGACGCCGAATTTCGTTTATACGAAAAGCCCTGGTATGAGCATCATGCCCTTCAGCTGCTTAGCTTCATTGCTCTAACCAAGCAGGAATCCGAGCGGCGACGGAAGGCAGGAAAGACCGACTCCCTCGGTGCGTTTCTGATGCTGCAGTGGTGCGGTGTGCTGGGGCGCCTCGTGGAGCAATATTATTGGCGATTTCGCTTCGAGGCGCCGGTGATTTCAGGCCTGGCCGTTCGCCAAGCCGCGAGTGCCGGCGGCACCGCTAGAGCGCTTGCCCACAAACTTGATCATGCCAAATGGAGTGCCTTTGCCCAAACCGTTTGGGCGCGCCGCCCCGACCTTAGCAAGCTAGCAGTAGCGGGCATCGTCAGGAGACAGTTCAATTTACGTCAGAGTACCAAACACATAGCGCGATTCATAGCTCGCAAATAGCCGCAAAAGCGCGAGTTACTCGACAACAAGTCCTCCGAGGCACCGAGCCGCACCCTACGGCGGGAAGACAACGCCGACGGACACTTTCGGCTGGAACGGGGAAGGTGCCGCTTAGCCCGGCGCCAGTAGCGCAAAGAAGTTGCGCAGATGCCGGCCACCTGCGCGTCCGATGCCAATACGTTCGCGGAGTAACCCCAGCGATCCTGGATACTCAACGCGGATGACCAGATGAACGATGAGTGGACAATGCTAGCGGCGCCGGAAGCAGCCAAGCTAACCGGCCTGTCGCCCAGCACTTTGGCCAAACTTCGCCTGACCGGTCGGGGACCGGCTTACTGCAAGCTGGGACGGCGAGTCCTGTACCGGCCTTCTGACTTGACTGATTGGCTCGACCTGCATCGGCGCAGGTCCACATCAGAGCCCCAGAGCTCTGCCGCCTAAATCCCAGACAACCACATAGCCAGCGCCATGAGCGCTCCGGGCCGCGTGGCTAGCCAGGCCAAGGCGAGCACCCGGATCACCTGCTGAAGGGCATCAGCACAAGGGCCATCTAAACTAGATCCAGTTTAGAGGCTCAGGAGAGGGCACCGGCTAGCGCCGACCCTCAGGCAGCGTGAAGCCGACGGATTGGCTCAGCGTGGTCCCGCGTCGTTCAAGCGCGAGTAAAGGCCGACAGCACGACCCCGGCCTTCCCGTCTCAGGGTTTCGTCGGTCCGTCTCATGGTCCCGGCTCCGCTCGGCTCCGAGGAACATGACTTTGCCCTGCCGGGCAAAGCTATGGCCGCTCACCTACTCTCACCAAGGAACAGGGTCGGAGGCCACTGCTAACAGGGCCAGAACAGTAGAGTTGAAGACCGGGGCGCTTTGAAAAGAACCAAAGCACAATCAATGGGAAGCGAGCTGACTTGATGCGACGGATCTCCACGAAGGCCGGACATGCCGGAGATGCACTTCGGCCGGGACCAAGCAGGCGACGAGAGCGGCAAACCCTGTCGGTGGGGTCGCTGATGGGACAGTCGCGGAGCGTCTGAGAATTGCGTTTCCAGGCTGAAAAACAATCAAGAGAAATCAAAGGGTCGTGCAGATTTGCCAATTGATTTCGAGAAAAACAGAGGGGCGTCAAAGGTGGGCGGTTACGGTTCGGGATTTTCTAGCGACAGGGGAGCGGGACGTTGCGAAGGCATGCAGTCGATCGACCTCGCCTATCTCAAGCGGCACGGGTTTCTTACGACGTTGAGCAGTGGCACGTTGCGCTGGTCGCGCCATGGGGAGGAGACCGGCAGCATCCGCTTCACCGTCACATCGGCGGGCGTCCGGCTCAGCTATCGCACCCGTCCGTATGGCGAAGATGATTGGACTGACGTTGACGAGCTGGTGCCCTTTGCCTGGAGCGGTACCAACTTCGGCGGACAGCGCCGGTGGTTCGTCTGCTTGTCGTGCCGGCGGCCCTGTCGGGTGCTGTACGGAGGCTCTCGCTTCCGGTGCCGCCGCTGTCAACGCCTTACCTACGGGAGCCAGTACGAGCCGCGTTGGCAACGCGGGCTCACGCGCGCCCAGAAGGTCAGAATGAAGCTTGGTGGCAGCGGCTCGATGGATGATGTGTTTCCGCTCAAGCCAAAGGGGATGCATTGGCGCACCTACAGGAGGCTCGAGCAGCGGGACGAGCTCGCCGAGCAGAGCTTCGCCTGGCTTGTCAGCAATTGGTCGAATCGGGGCTTGCTTTGAGCCGCTTCGCAACCGCTTTGATTCTCGGACGACAAGCATCCGCCGTATCCCGGAGTCGACGCGGCCGCAATGAAGCGGACGTGCGTAGTGGGACGCACCGCGGGGCGTGGCCGTCGCAGACTGTTCGGTGATATGAGCGAGTCGCCACAAGGGTAGTCCAAACGGAGGGGGTTATGGCTCGGCCGAAGAAATCGAGAAGCGAGCAACGGCGCGAGACGGAACGCTCCGGTTTCGAAGCTACGCTGTGGGCTGCCGCCGACAAGCTACGCGGCAACATGGACGCCGCAGAGTACAAGCATGTCGCGCTCGGCCTCATCTTCCTGAAGTACATCTCCGACCGTTTTGATGAACGCCGGGCCGCGGCGCTCGCCGACGCCGATGAGGCCCCCCTTGTCGACGAGCGCGACCTCTACGTCGGCGACAACATCTTTTGGGTTCCGGAAAAGGCGCGGTGGGGCTTCCTCAAAGCGAACGCCACCAGCGTGGACCCCACCATCGGCGCTCTGATCGACCAGGCGATGATCGACTTGGAAGCCGAGAACCCGAGACTGAAGGGCGTCCTGACCAAGAACTACGCCCGGCCGGAGCTGGACCAGACCAAGCTCGGCGATGTCATCAAGCTGTTCTCCGACCTCGCGTTCCAGGACGAGCATCAGGGACAGGACGTGCTCGGCCGTGTCTACGAGTACTTCCTTGGTCAGTTTGCCATCGCCGAGGGAAAGCGCGGCGGCCAGTTCTATACAGCCGGATGCGTTGTGAAGCTGCTTGTCGAGATGATCCAGCCGTTCAAGGGGCGTGTCTTCGACCCATGCTGTGGCTCGGGCGGCATGTTCGTTCAATCGGAGCGGTTCGTCGAAGCGCACAACGGCAAGCGCAACGACGTGTCCATTTTCGGCCAGGAGAGCAACCCTACTACGTGGCGCCTCGCCAAGATGAACCTGGCGATCCGAGGCATCGAAGCGAACCTTGGCCCGAAATGGGCCGACAGCTTCCATGAGGACTTGCACGCTGGGCTCAAGGCGGACTTCGTGCTCGCCAATCCACCTTTCAATGACAGCGACTGGGGCGGCGAACGGCTGCGGTTAGGCGCGAGATGGCAGTACGGAGTCCCACCCGTCGGCAATGCCAACTTCGCGTGGGTGCAACACTTCATCTACCACCTCGCGCCCCACGGCTACGCGGGCTTCGTTCTTGCCAACGGCTCGCTATCGAGCCAGCAGTCCGGCGAAGGGGAGATCAGGCGCAAAATCATAGAGGCCGAGCTGGTCGATTGCATCGTAGCCCTGCCCGGCCAGCTCTTCTTCACCACGCAGATACCGGTGTGCCTCTGGTTCCTCACACGAGACAAGTCGAACGGCATCGTGCGCGACCAGACGCTGCGAGACCGCCGCGGCGAGACGCTGTTCATAAATGCCCGTGACATTGGGACCATGCAGACCCGCACGCTGAAGGTGCTGACGGATGAAGACATCGCCAGGATCGCGGATACCTACCATGCGTGGCGCGAGATCGGCGGGCGGTACGAAGACGTGCCGGGGTTCGCGAAATCGGCGACGACGGAGGAGATCGCTACGCGAGGCTTCGTCCTCACACCCGGCCGCTACGTCGGCGCGGCCGAGCCAGAAGAAGACGACGAGCCGTTCGAGGAGAAGATGGCCCGGCTGACGGCGAAGCTCCGCCAGCAGACCGCCGAAGGGGCAGAGCTGGACGGGCGCATCCGCGAGGCCTTGGCCGGGATCGGTTATGGCTGGTGAGTGGCCGACGGCTGAGCTCGGTCCCAGGGCTGCGAAAATCGGCAGTGGCGCTACACCTCGCGGTGGGCGGGACGCATACCTTGCCGACGGCCCATTCGCTCTCATTCGCAGTCAGAACGTCCACGACTTTAAGTTCCACCCCGACGGGCTCGCGTATATTTCCGACGATCAGGCCGCTGCTTTGGCAAGCGTGGCGGTCCAGCCAAACGATATTCTGGTGAATATCACAGGGGACTCAGTCGCTCGCGTCTGCATGGTTGACCGCAGCATATTGCCAGCCCGCGTCAATCAACACGTCGCAATCGTTAGGGCGAAGCGGGACGAGTTCGATCAGAAATTCCTATTATATTGCCTACTTGATCCGGGGATGAAGCGACACCTCTTAAACGTTGCAGGCGCGGGTGCCACCCGGAACGCACTTACAAAAGCCGACCTGGAGCGCCTAACCATTCGGCAGCCTCCCATGGAGGATCAGATTGAAATAGGGGAGCTTCTCGGCGCCCTCGATGAGAAGATTGAGCTGAACCGGCGCATGGCCGAGACGCTGGAGGCAGTGGCGAGGACGCTGTTCAAGAGTTGGTTCGTGGACTTCGACCCCGTCCGTGCCAAGGCCGAAGGTCGTACCACAGGCCTACCGGAGAACATCGCCGCTCGGTTCCCGAGTGTCCTCAGCGACGCCGGCGCACCGATCGGTTGGCTCCAAAAGCCGCTCGGCGAACTAGTCGAAGTTATCGAGGTGGGCTCTCGGCCGAAAGGAGGCGTCGCTGATATCACTCAGGGCATCCCTAGCATCGGGGCCGAAAGCATCGTGGGAATGGGGAAGCACGATTTTTCGAAGGTCAAGTATGTGCCCAATGACTTCTACAACAGCATGACCCGGGGCCATGTGAAAGATAGAGACATACTGATCTACAAGGACGGCGGGAAGCCAGGCGTATTTGAACCTCACTTGACTATGGTTGGCGACGGATTTCCATTCGATTTATGCGCCATCAATGAGCACGTGTACCGAGTTCGCGCAAGTCCGGGCATTGGGCAGAATTACTTGTTCTTTGCTCTTAGCAGCGACCAATGCTTGGATGATATGCGCGTCAGGGGCACGGGGGTTGCGATACCAGGCCTCAATTCCACGCAAGTCCGTGCTGTTGCGGTTCCCGTCGCATCGGAGGACGTGCGAGCGGCTTTTGAAGCGATATCCGAGGGGTTGGTGCGAAGAATTTTTTCACTCTGCAATCAATCTCGGGCACTCGCCCAACTTCGCGATACGCTCCTTCCAAAGCTCATCTCCGGTGAACTACGGATCGCGGAAGCTGAGAGGGAGGCGTCAGTAGCCTGATGCCCTTCACGCTCCAGATGCTCCGCACACTCCTGGAGACCCACCCGAACCGGGCAGCCTCCCTCAAACGTCACGTCGATGCGCTGGAGGCGGCGATCAACGCCGAGCCGGCGCTTTGTCTCCATCGCGTGCGGACACTGTTCGAAGCTGTCCACCTCACCATAGCACCGCTGATCGGCGTTGTTCTCAACAAGGATGATAAGTTTCCCAAGCGCAATAGCGTCATCTTAAGTGCGCTGGACTTCTCGGTTCCTGGTCACCCCGAGGCGGGTAAGATCGATGAGATCATCAAGAAGCTGCTGGGCGCTATCAATGGAACTGCTTCGGCCCTTGCTGAGCTGAGCAATATACCCAATCTGCGCCACGGCGGATCACTAGACTGGGCCACCCTGGAGCGTCAGCATGCAGTCATGCTCGGCGGGCTATGCGACACATTGGTAAGCTTTCTGTTCGAGGTAGCCTGGAGCCGAACACCGCCGCTCGTGACGCCAGCGATCCCAGAGTACAGCGAGTTCGCAGAGTTCAACGCCTACCTCGATGACGAGTACGGTGACGTTTCGATCGCCGGCTCAACCTTTCCGGCCAGTAAGGTCCTTTACAAACTCGATTTCGTGCAGTTCGAGTCGGTGCATATCGAGTGGGGGGCAGAGCGAGCAGGGGCCGCCGCTGATGAGGCGGGAGCGGCCGCGTGACAGACGTTCAATATCCGGCTTCGTCCGAGCCGAGCGCCCACACCGCCGGGTTTCGCGAGCAGGCGGTGGAACTCGCTGCCATGTCCTGGTTCGAGTTGATCGGATGGAAGTCCATCACGGGGGAATACCTTGCGCCGAACGGACCAGCGGGTGCACGCACCAGCTACAAGCAGGCCGTTCTGGCGCCTGAGCTGCGGGGCGCGCTCGCAACGCTGAACCCCGACGCCACGCCCGCGATGATCGACGCGGCCATGCGAACCGTGCTGGCGGCGCCAAGCCAGGATGTGACCGAGAACAACCGAGTATTCCACCCTTTCCTCGGTTCGGGCGTTCCGGTCGAGATCAACGAGAATGGCGAGACGAGGACTATCGCCCTGCGGCTGCTCGATCGGACCGACCCCTCGTCCAACCGACTGCTTGTTGCCAACCAGTTCATCGTGCAGAGCGCCGACGAGAGGCACACGGTGCGGGCCGACATTGCCGTCTTCGTCAATGGCCTGCCTCTTGCTCTCATCGAGCTAAAGAGCCCAGTGGATGCGCAGGCCACGCTGGAGCGCGCGCACACCCAGCTCCGCAACTATCGAGACAAGGTCCCCGAGCTCCTACGCTTCAACCAAGTCCTCATCATCAGCGATGGGCTGGAAGCGCGCATCGGTTCAATGACAGCGCAGATCGACCGTTTCCTTCCCTGGCGGACAATCGACGGCGCCGGCCTCGACGACGGTAGCCGTTCCGAACTGGAGGTCATGATCCGCGGCGTGTTCGAGCCCGACAGGTTCTTGGACCTCATCACCGACTACGTCGCATTCGAGGTGCGGGACGGCGCCGTTAAGTCAAAGAAGCTCGCCGGCTATCACCAATTTCATGCGGTTCGAAAGGCGCTGGCGTCCACCATCGATGCCGCGCGTCCGGAAGGAGGCGGCCGACGCGGCGGCGTCGTGTGGCACACACAGGGGTCTGGTAAGTCCCTGACAATGCTGTTCTTCGCCCGCCAGCTTCAGCTTGCGAAGGTGCTGAGGAATCCAACAATCATAGTCGTCACCGACCGCAACGACCTCGACGACCAGCTCTTCGGCACGTTCGTTGAGCACGGCTCGGCGCTGCGCGGCACACCCACCCGGGCTGACAGCGCCAGCGACATGCGGCGCTTGCTGACTGTCGACATCGGCGGTCTCGTGTTCACCTCCATTCAGAAATTCCGTGGAGACGACGGCGAACACCCGATCCTTACATCTCGCAGCAATGTCATTGTGATCGCCGACGAGGCGCATCGAACACAGTACGGGTTTAAGAAGCGGTTCGCCCTCGGCGAGGGCGCAGTGCGCGAACAGGTAGGCTTTGCGGAGTACCTAAGGCAGGCGCTTCCCAATGCGACCTTCATCGGCTTCACCGGCACACCCATCGACGTGAAGGACCGGAGCACTGTCGGCGTCTTCGGCGAGGTGATCGACACCTACGATATGACGCAGTCCGTTGCCGATAAGGCGACGGTGCCCATCCACTACACGGCCCGGCTCGCCAAACTCCACATCAACCTGTCGGAGGACGAGCGGGCCCACCTGGACGCCCTGGCCGAGGAACTGACCGAGGGCGACGACGCTGCAGTCGAGCGCGGCAAGAGCAAGCTGACGCGGTTCGAGGAGATAGTCGGCTCAGCCGACCGGATCGCTCAGATCGCCGCCGACATCGTCACACACTTTGAGCAGCGCCGGGAGGCAATGGCAGGCGGCAAGGGAATGATCGTGGCGATAAGCCGGCGGGTGGCCGTCGAAATCTACGATCATATCGCGGTGCTACGGCCTGCCTGGGTCTCAGCCGATCCAATAGACGACACCTTGGGAATGATAAAGGTTGTCATCACCGGGAGCGGAAACGCCGATCCAGCCCCCTTGCAGCCGCATCTCCGGACCAAGGCCCGAAGAGAGAAGCTGGCCGATCGGTTCAAGGATCCCACCTCTGGCTTCGATCTCGTCATCGTCCGCGACATGTGGCTCACCGGCTTCGACGCGCCATCGCTCCACACGCTCTACGTGGACAAGCCGATGCGTGGGCACGGCCTTATGCAGGCGATCGCGCGCGTGAACAGGGTTTGGGGCGCTAAGCCCGGCGGCCTCGTCGTCGACTATCTCGGCATTGGTGCAGAGCTGCGCGCCGCGCTGGCCGAGTACACGGCACGCGACCGGGATCAGGTTCGGCTCAATGTAGATGAAGCCGTGCGCCAGACGCTGACGCGGCTTGAGAGCGCCGAGGCGTTGCTCGACGGCTCGCCTTGGCGCGGTTTCTTCCCGGGTAGTCCGGCCGGCCGCTTAACGATCCTCAAACAGTGCCTTGAACATGTGCTCGCTGAAGAACACCGCGAGCAGTTCATCGATGTGGCAACGCAGCTCGAAGCAGCCTACGCCATCAGTGCCGGCGACGAGCGCGTCTCAGCGCGTCGCGATGAAATTGCCCTGGTCGCCGCGGTCCGAGCCAACCTCGTCAAATACACGGCGGGGCTAGGCCGCGGTCGCGCCAATATCGAGCGCGACATCCGTCAGCTTCTTTCGCGCGCGGTGATGACAGATGGCATCTTAGACGTGTTCAAGTCGGCGGGGCTCGATCAGCCCGATCTGTCGATCCTCTCGGACGAGTTCCTGGCCGAGGTCCGGCAAACCGAGGAAAAAAACCTCGCCGTGGAAACGCTTCGGCGGCTCCTGGCAGACGAGATCAAAGCCAGATCACGGGCCAATTTGGTCCAATCGCTGAGATTGAGCGAGCGTCTCGACGAAACGCTGCGACGATACCACAACCGGGCTGTCGACAGCATTCAGGTGATCGAGGAACTGATCACTCTTGCCCAGGACATTAGCGCTGCCGGCGCGCGCGGCAATGAACTTGGGTTATCGGCAGATGAGGTAGCGTTCTACGACGCCTTGGCGGAGAATGGCTCGGCCAAGGAGTTGATGGGCCATGAGCAGCTTCGAGTGCTCGCGCGGGTGCTTGTGGAGACCATCCGCAGATCCGCCTCAATCGATTGGACGAAGAAGGAGAGCGTTCGGGCGAAGATGCGCATCGAGGTCCGCAAAATCCTATCCAAGTATGGCTATCCCCCTGACCTACAGAAGGCAGCAGTGGACTTGGTGGTAAGGCAGGCGGAGGTGTTGGCGGAAGATTGGGATTGAGCCTTTTCCCTCGCTGGTCGGCGCTTGCTCCATCCCCTCTCGATTGGAGAGGACAGTGGAACAGAGCGCGACTGAGGACGACGTTGCCCTTGCCTCGCCTGACGAGTTCCGCACTGTCGATATTCGCCGTGTCGGCCCGCTTGATTGAGGCAGTTGGCGGTCAGCCGGTGTCGCCGAGCGTGGACGTCGGCGACGGTGCGGGTCATGATTCTCGCCACGGGTGGGCTCTGCCCCGGCATGCAGAAGCGCGCTTAGACGGCAATCTAGATTATTTTCTCACGCCTCGATCGTGTGCCCGAATGTCGTCTTCTATCTGATCAACGAGATCTTCGATGCAAGTCTCGTCTTTGACCTCCGGCTTCCCGGGGCTGAGCTTGAGAATATTCATTGCAGCACTGCATGCGCTCTTTAAGCTCGGATCGCTGGGTAAGCCGACAAAGAAATATGTTCGAAATGGCTCAGCGGAATCCTTGAGGGCAAGCAAGTGCCCCGCCCAGCGGCGAGCTTTGTCTCGGATGGTTTCCTCGTTTGCGAGGTCGAACGACACCGGCTGATAGCAATGCCAAGCACCATTCTTCCAAGCGTGTTCGAACTCCACATGATCCAGTGGCGACGTTATGGTTTTTGCCCGAAGACAGTCGGCAAGTTTTCGCTCTGCTAAGCGGTCTCGAACTGGTCTCCAGACCGAGGCATCATCACGGTGCTGCCTTGGCTTCTCGTCATATCGCGAAACGAATCGATCGTAGAGCTTGTCGAGCGTTTCTGCCGGGTTTGCAGCAAGTCCCGCTCCAACTGGCCCCCAGATGAAGCTCGAGTCGTCGTCCGGCAGCACCGACTTCACGAAGGCGCCAACCTCCTTGAATCGGGAGAACAGGTCGCTGCCTTGCGATGCGGCCAACCGTTTGATCGCCTGCTCTATATTCTTCACTGAGACCTTAAGTGATTCCCCGTTCAGGTCGGGAAACATCTTACTAATCCGCCCCAGTGTGTGCCTCACCCTGGCGTCCAGGTACCCGGAGGCCGGTGCATGCACCACGACACCCACGTTGGCAAACTCGCCCGCAAGGGAGTCGTGGCGGTACCGGAGCACGATATAGGTGTATGGGATCGCGGTTGTTTTGCTCATGTCAGCACACGCTTAAGTTCTGTGAGACAGTCATCAATCCTATCACGCACGGCCAGGATGTGGGTTAAGGCAGCTTCCGCGGCCTGGGCCGCGACGGTCCACTCTTGTGGGAGAGCTGTCACATAGGTGGTGAGACGATCATCCGGCAGATCTGCCCAGGCTCGACGAAGGCGCTCAAAATCCAAGTCCAGCCCCTTGAGCTTGGCTCCGAAGATGTGGCCATCCGGCCCGACGAGGCGCTGCAGGTAGCCCAGCCGCCATGGCTCCGGGCGAGGGAACAACCTAAGCCGAATCCCGAAAGCCAGCTCATGATCGATGATGCGAAACTCGTCTCCCTTTATCAGGCAATTGGGGTTGCCCAGCTTGCGATCGTCGTTCTCAATGTAGGCGTCGAACGCGAGGATGGCCAAAGCCGCGGGCTGTCTTTCAGCCGTCAAGGCGTCGGTACGCAACCAAGGTTTCCATTGGGCGCCGGCAGCCTTGGATGCAAAGCCAACATCAGCGCTGTTCCTCAGCACCTGCTGGACGCTCGGATCCGGGATCGTCTCAACCCAAGCGGGGTCTAGGTCAACGAGGAACGGCTCGTTGATCGGTAGGCCGAGATCGTTGGCAAGGCAGGCAGCCATAGCCTCGTTTGCAAGGCCCTCAATTGTCAGTTCCGGCCCGCCCGAGACTTTAAGAAAGGCGTCGTGCTCCTGCCCATCCGCGGTCTCAACCGCAACACGCAGGGGGCGGTTGCGGCCTGACTCAGCAACCCGGTCGAAGCGAACCGGACTCGCACGCCTTATCACTGGGCGCCCTGTTCGAGGCCCGAAGTTGAGGGGCCGAGCGTGCTTGCTATGTGCTTACCAATGGGTAATCGCCTAGCTCCAAAGTGGCACAAGATGTTGGAATCATTGGTGCACCCGGCGAGATTCGAACTCACGACCTCTGCCTTCGGAGGGCAGCGCTCTATCCAGCTGAGCTACGGGTGCAATCGGCCAAAGGCTGGACGGCCTTGATAGCCTAAGCGCGGCTCGCCCT
>JADYYB010000160.1 GCA_020853895.1 Bauldia sp. | reverse complement strand
TGTCCTCGACATCGATGTCCGACGGCTGCCCGTCGGTGACCACGAGCAGCAGCTTTCGCAAAGCGCGCCGCTCCGACAGCGCCGCCGTCGCGTGGCGGAGCGCCGGGCCGAGGCGGGTCGAGAGCCCAGGCCCCAGCGCCGCGAGACGGGGCAGGGCGTCGGCGGCCGTCTCGCCGAAGCCCTTGACCTCGGTGATCTCCACGGCGTCGCGGCCGTTCGAGGCAAACCCCCACACGGCGTGCGGATCGCCCAGCGCCGACATCGCGCGCGACAGCATCGCCGCGGCGACGACCTCGATGTCGAGCACCCTCTCGCGAAGGCCGGGCGCCCGCGCCCGCGTCGACTCGGACGTGTCGAGGAGGATCAGCGCGGCGAGGTCGCGCGAGAGCTGCGCGCGGCGCTGGAAGAGGCGCGGGTCGGGCGAGCGGCCGAGGCGCTGGTCGGCGGCGGCGTCGATCGCCGCGTCGAGGTCGAGATGCTCGCCCTCGAGCTGGCGCTTGAGGCGCACCGAGCGCCCGATGGCCGCCGCCTTGACGATCCGCCCGATGCGCCGGTCGAGCGCCTGCTCGCCGGCCAGCCGCTCGTTGAGCCGGACCAGCGAGGCGCTAGCCGGCTGGCTCTCGCGCACCGTCGCCCACTCCGGACGAAGCCGGGCTGTCGCGTAGTCCCACTCCGGGTAGCGCGCGACGGCGACCCCGCCCTCCATCGCGCCAGCCGATGCGGACGCTGGCGTGGCGCCGCTCTCGTCCGGCTTCCGACGCGCGTCGGGGTCCTCGCTCTCGCGCTCCTCGACGCGCACCGAGTCGAGGACGAGCGCGTGCGTCTCGGGCGGCGTGTCCTCGGGCGTGTCGAAATCCCAAAGGCCGAGATTGTCGTCGCGATAGGCCGGCTCGACGACATAGGTCTTGGCGTTGAACGGAAGGCGCATCTGGCCGAGATCGTTGCCGAGGAGGTCGCCGATCTCGCGCGAGATCGCGGGGTCGGCGAGCCGGCCGACGCCCTCGGCATAGAGCGCGAGGCCCTTCCCGACCCACGGATCGGGATCGGCATAGGCAGGATCGAAGAGCGCCCGCGAGAGGCGCGCGATCAGGCCAGCCGCCGAGCGGACATCGCGCGGCGAGGCGGCATGGAACGGCGCCCACAGCCGGCGCAGCCCCGGCATCGCCGCCATCGCCAGCGCCTCGACGCGCGCGTCCTCGAGAGCGGAGACGACCGCGATCTGCACCGGCCGCAGCGTGCCCGGCCGCATCCGCCGGCCGGTGTGAACCGCGTGCGCGCCGATATGGGCGAGCGCGGCCTCGTAGAAGAGCGGCGTCAGCGCCTCGGGCAGCTCTGGCGGGCGCGAGGGGACGAGCACGATCCCGCCCGCCAGTGTGGTGCGCGTCGGCGGCGCGCCGCCGTCGGCGCCCTCCTCGCGCGGCCGGATGATCGGCCTTATGCCGAAGAGCGCGCGGAAGGTCGCCGCCAGCGCCCGCTCGCGCGAAGAGAAGCTGCCCGCGCCGGCGCTCTCGCGGAGGACGCGGCGCGAGAGCGGTGTCGTCAGCGAGAACCATGCCGCCGCCTCCTCGCGCCGCGCGCCGGTGGCGCGGAGGCCCGAGGCGATCCAGCTTTCGAGCCCCGCGGCGTCGGTGCTGCGGGCGAGGGTGGGGAAGACCGGAAGGAGCGAGAGGAGGCAATCGCTGCGGCTTTCGGCGAGCGCGCCGAGGATGCGCCACCACTCCGCCGCCTCGTCCTCGCGGCCGGCGGCGACCAGCGGACGAAGCGTCGCCAGCATGCCCTCGGCGCCGCGTCGTCCGGCGTGCCGGCAGGCGGCGGCCGCTTCTTCACCTGCGGCGGCCATCGTGCCGAGCCCGAGCCGCCCGCCATGCTCGAGCGTGACCGAGAGGAGCGAGAGGAGGGCGCCCGGGCCGGCGTGGACGTCGAGGAGGGAGAGCGCCGCCGCCGACCAGCGCTCGACCGCGGCCGGCGAGCCGAGCGTCTCGATCTTCCGCCAGCCGTCCTGGAAGGAGGCCCGCAGCGCCTCGCGCTGGCGCACCATGACGTGGAGGCGCGTGGTCGCGGCGTCGGGCGCGGTCTCGATGAGGCGGAGACCGAGACGCTCCGCCTTCGCGCTCATTGCAGGCAGGCGGCGACCGCGGCGCCGAGCGCCTCGCGCATGTCGGGATCGTCGGTGATCGGGACGATCAGCCCCGCCCGGCAGGCGCGCTCCATCGGCACGCCGCCGGCGACGAGCCGCGCGGTGTGGATCAGCATGCGGGTCGAGGCGCCCTCGTCGAGGCCATGGCCGGCGAGGTTGCGGCTCCGCTTGCCGATCTCGACCAGCCGCTCGGCGACCGAGGCGCCCACCCCCGCCTCGCGCGCGACGATCTCCGTCTCGATCGCCGTCTCCGGATAGGCGAAGCTGATCGCGGCGAAGCGCTGCTTGGTCGACTCCTTGAGATCCTTGACCACGCTCTGGTAGCCGGGGTTGTAGGAGATCACGAGCTGGAAGTCGGGATGCGCCTTGACCAGCTCGTTCCGCTTCTCGAGCGGGAGGAGCCGCCGCTCATCGGTGAGCGGGTGGATGACCACCGTCGTGTCCTGCCGTGCCTCCACGATCTCGTCGAGATAGCAGATCGCGCCGTGACGGACGGCGAGCGTCAGCGGCCCGTCGTGCCAGACCGTGCCGGTCGGGTCGAGGAGGTAGCGGCCGACGAGGTCGGCGGCGGTCATGTCCTCGTGGCAGGCGACGGTGACCAGCGGCTTCCCGAGCCGCCAGGCCATGTGCTCGATGAAGCGGGTCTTCCCGCAGCCGGTCGGGCCTTTCAGCATCATCGGCATGCGCGCGGCGTAGGCCGCCTCGAACACGGCGATCTCCTCGCCCACCGGGCGGTAATAGGGTTCGGTCTCGATTCTGAAGCTGTCCATCGTCATCGGCGTCTCGGGTCGAGCCTCATGAGGCAAGCAAGGCGAGGGCCAAGAATAGCCGATACGCACCGCCAGGCTTGAACTTTCCGGCGGCTCCGGGCTTGTGACAGGGCCAAGGCGACAAGGACCAGCGACGTGCCAATCGACGAGGCCGACCACGGCCCGCTTCCCGCCCAGCGCGAGCTCCGGTCGGGTTCCTCCCCCTGGTCGGTGGGACCGCCGGTCCGCAGCGTATCCCTCAAGAAGAGCACGCGCTGCGAGGTCGCCGTCGTCGGCAGCGGCATCACCGGCTCGCTTTGCGCCGAGGCGCTGACCGGCGCGGGCAAGTCCGTGATCGTGGTCGACCGCCTGCCGCCCGGAACGCTCAGCACGGCCGCGAGCACCTCGATGCTCCTCTGGGAGCTCGACACCTCGCTCGCCGAGCTCTCCGCCTCGCACGGCTTCGACAAGGCCGCGCGGCTCTACAAGCGCAGCTTCGCCGCGGTCGAGGAGCTCGGCAAGTTCATCGCGGCGAACGGGATCGAGTGCGGCTTCGCCGCCCGCCCCTCGCTCTACCTCGCCGACGAGGGAGGGACTGCCGACCTCGCCGCCGAAGAGACCGCCCGCCGCCGCGCCGGCCTCCCGGGCGAGCTGCTCTCCGCCGCGGCGCTCGAACGGCGCTTCCGCATGCGGCGCCCGGGCGCCATCCTCTCCTCGGGCGCGGCCGAGGCCGACCCGCTCTGCCTCGCGCGTTCGGTCCTCGCCGCTGCGGCGGAGAGGGGTGCGCTCGTCGTCCGCGACGAGGTCATCTCCTACGCCTGGGACGCCCACGCCGCGCATCTCGAGCTGGCCGAGGGCCGCGAGATCGAGGCCGGGCACGTCATCCTCGCCACCGGCTACGACATGCCGGACTTCCTCGACCCGCCGATCCACCGCGTCCAGTCGACCTGGTGCTTTGCGACCGCCCCGGAGCGTACCGAGCGCCTCTGGCCGGAGCACGCGTTGGTCTGGGAGGCGGCCGACCCCTACCTCTACGCGCGCACCACGCCGGCCGGCCGCATCATCGCCGGCGGCGAGGACGAGCCGATCGCCGACGCCGGCCAGCGCCGGGAGATGTCCCCGGAGAAGATCGAGCGTCTTCTCGCCAAGATGCGCAAGCTCTGGCCGGAGGCCGATTATGCGGTCGAGCACGCCTGGTCGGCGGCCTTCGGCACGACCGAGGACGGCCTGCCGCTGATCGGCCGCGTGCCCGGCGCGCCGCGCCTCCTCGCCGCCTACGGCTATGGCGGCAACGGCATCACCTTCAGCTTCCTCGCTTCGCGCATACTGGCCGCGATGATCGATGGCGAGGGCCGCGCCTGGTTCGACGACTTCGCGATCGACCGCGACCCGCCGCCCTCAGCGGGCTGAGCCGTCCGCACCGCCGATCATCCCGATGAGGATCGGATAGACGAGGGCGATGTCTTCCGCCGGCTGACGCGGGTCGATGACGTCGTGCGGGAGGCCGAGCGAAGCGGGGATTGTCTCGACCTCGACATCGCGCCCGTGGCGGCGCCAGGATTCGACGATCGCCAGCGTGAGCGGATTGCTCGCCGCCTCGTCGGCCTCGTTGATCATCGCGGCGATCTCGGTCGCCGCCGGCGGGCGTTCGCGGGCGAGGTCAGCAACGATCAGCCCGAAGCGCATCACCTCGCCAACGGCGCGCGTGGAGTAGCGCGGATAGGCGTAGTCCATCGCGGTCTCGCCGAGCGGATCGTCCGGGTTCCACCACCGCATCTGGTTCGGCGCGAGGCGCGCCAGCGTGGTCGCCGGACGGAGGAGATAGGGCGGCACGAACACCGGCCCGAGATAGGGCGCGATGACGATCGCGCGGTCGACCTCGGGGCGCGTCTGCGCCAGCCACGCGGTCATGCTGCCGCCGGCCGAGATGCCGGCGACCGTGATCTCCTCGCCGAGCCCGGTGGCGAGGTCGAGCGCGGCGCCCGCGCTCGCGGCGAGATCCTCGGCGGTGAGGCCGGAGAGGGCGAGGGTCAGCCGGTCGGCCTCGCCGTGGCCCGGTATGCGGGGGAGATAGACGTTGTAGCCGAGCGCATAGAGCTGGGCGGCGAGCACGTCGCCCTGCTTGGGGCAGTTGGTGAGCCCGTGCAGGAAGACGACGACCCGCGCCGTCCGCTCGCCATGCGTCAGCAGCACCGAGCGGCAGCGCTGGTCGAGATTCATCTCGGCCTCCGACGCCTCCACCGCCGCGAAGGCCGCCATCGCCTCCTCGTAGGTCGCGGCCGGCCGGCCGCCCAGGGCTGCGCGGGCGACGCTGTCGGCGCCGAGCGGGAAGAAGGTGAGGACGACAGCGGCGAGGGCCGCGAGCACGACCAGGACGAGACCGATGATGGTCAGTGCCTTCACGAACCTTCGCATTGTTCGGCGCTACCCCGGTCCATCCTGAAAGCAGGGAGGCGGCAGGATAGACCGAATTGTTTATGCAAATCCTCGCGCTAGTGGCGGGTTTGGCCCTTCAATGCGCGCCGGTTCGTTCACGAAAAGTTCTGGCTTTGGCGGTCGGCATCGGCGACAGTCTGCCGATGACCGAGGCACGAGTCCCGATCCATGGCCCGGCGCGCCGGTAGCGCCGACCTGCCGCTGCATGGCGGAACCGTGCCGCGCTGGCTGGCCGACCGCATGACGCGGCTCGGCGCGGTGATCGCGGAGGCGATCGTCCAGCACTACGGCCGCGACGAGCTGCTCGCGCGGCTGGCGCACCCCTTCTGGTTCCAGTCATTCGGCACCGTCATGGGCATGGACTGGCACTCCTCCGGCATCACCACGAGCGTGATCGGCGCTCTGAAGCGCGGCCTCGCCCCGCTCGAGCGCGAGCTCGGCCTCCATGTCTGCGGCGGGCGCGGCAGGCACTCGCGCAAGACGCCCGACGAGCTCGTCGCCATCGGCGACCGCATCGGCTTCGACGGCATGGCGTTGGCGCGCGCGAGCCGCCTCGTCGCCAAGGTCGACAGCGCCGCCGTGCAGGACGGGTTCGAGCTCTACCTCCACGGCTTCATCGTCGC
>JADYYB010000159.1 GCA_020853895.1 Bauldia sp. | reverse complement strand
CGGGGAGCCATCGACAGGGAGGTGGCGGCCAACACGGGTGCCAACGACCTCATCCAGATGCTGGCGATCCGCGAGGCCTGCGAGGCCGGCTGCCGCTACTACCATCTCGGGGAGACCGGGAACTCGGGGTCGCTTGCCCACTACAAGGCCCGGTTCGGCGCGCAGCCTTACTCCTACGCTGAGTATTGTCTCGAGCGGCTCCCGCTGACCCGCGTCGACGCGATGGCGAGGACCCTCATCAAGAACGCGATCGGGTTCAGGGACCAGTAGCCGCTCGGTCGGGACCGTCCGTCTTCAGCCGCCTCGTCCCGAGCGCTGCCACACGCGAACGGACTCGATGAGGAACTCGGCCGGAAAGCGGGTGGACCGATCGGGCGCGCCAGGCCAGTCGCCGCCCACGGCGAGCGTCATGAGGAGATACATCGGCTCGCGCGCGATCGCCGACCTCTCCTCGAACCGCCAGACCTCGGCACCGTCGAGATACCAGACGATGGCCTCGCGGCTCCACTCCAGGCCATAGACGTGCCAGTCCCGCGAGAGGTCCCCGACCTCGACCTCGTGGCCGGCGCTCCGCCGGTCGCGGCCCTCGAAATAGTGGTAGTGCATCTCGAGGACGTCGGGCCGGTGGCCGAGGACTTCCATGACGTCGATCTCGGGCCGCGACTCCCAGTCGGACGGAAGGAGCCAGATCGCCGGCCAGAGACCCTGGCCGCTCGGGATCCTGGCGACGACCTCCACATAGCCGTACTGGAAGCTGAAGCGCTTGGGCTTGGACGTCTGGTAGTCCGGGCCGGTCGTGACCATGCCGGACGTGTAGCCGAAGGAACGGCCCTCGAAGCCGGTCACCTCCTCAGGCCGGGCCACCAGGCGCAAGCGCCCGCCGGCGATCTCGACGTTCTCCGGCCGGTACCATTGCAGCTCGTTGTTGCCGAGATTGGTGCAGCCGTCATCGTCCCACCAATAGCATCTGGACCAGATGTCGGGGTTCAGCGTCTCGAACTCTTCGGCCAGGATCAGCCGCCAATCGCCCGCCATCCCGAGGGGCCGGACCGACATCGTCTCCGCGGACGTGCGGTCGATGTTCTGACAGGCGCCGAGGGCGGCGAGGACGACAAGGAGCGTCAGCCGCTCAAGCATCGCGAAAGCCGATCGCCCGCTTGACCAGCCAGCGCACCTGGTCGCCGGCCGAGGCGACGGGGATGCGCTGGAAGCGGTACTCCGCGTAGGGCACCGCCTCGGCGCCGAAGCGCGACTTGAAGAAGGCCAGCGACTCCGAGTCCCCCGTCTCGCCCATATGGTAGTGGCGGCATCCCGACTCGCAGGCGTCCTTGATGGCCAGGAACTGCAGGAGATAGTTGGCGTGGGTGTCGCCGGCCGCCTCCTCGTCCATGACGCCGCGCGTATAGTGCGCCTGATGGTCCTTGATGACCAGGATCGCGGCCACCGGCTCGCCGTCCTTCCGGGCGAGCCATACGCGCGCCAGTCCGCCGCTGTCGACGACCATGGACCGGAGCTTCTCCAGCGGATCGCGCCGCCGGCCGCGCCATCGCGCCAGCGCGGCGGGTTCGTGCTGCTTGTGAGCCCACCTCTCCAGCGATTGCTGCAGCAGCCGATGGAAGGCGGTGACGAGCTCCTCGCTCGTCCCGCATTCTATATCGAGCCCGGCCCGCTCGGCGCGCCGGATGTTGGCGCGGCAGCCCTGGCGGAAGCGGTGCCGCCAGACCGTGTCCATCCCGCCGGAGAGGTCGAGGACATGGGCGTTCCGCGACAGCCCTTCCCAGCCGGTCGGCATCGCGGCGCGCCAGACGGGCGCGTCCAGCGGATTGGGCCTGATGCGGACGAACGTCCCCCTTTGCCGCCGAAGGTCGTCGAGGACGAGGCGGACATGGCGGGGCTCGGCGGGCGTTGCCGAGATCAACCCGCCAAAGCCCCAGGCGGGCGGCGGTGAGCGCCGCCCCGACCAGAGCTGGGCCAGCGGGCCTCGCCTGAAGAGCGGCAGGACCATGCGCCGGCCGTCGGTGAATTCGTAGGCGCGGCTGACGTCGCGAAATCTCCCGCCCGCCAGGAGCGCGTTCCGCCACATCCGCGACTGCGTGGGCAGCGCGTGCCCGTCCGCGCCATAGACCTCGTCCCACATGTCGGGTGGGACGGGGGAGATGGCGCGGGCGATGGAGGGCATCGAGCGGACGGACCAGCAGAAATGCCAATCCTATCAGCACCATACGATCGCGGCGGCGAGTCAATCTTTCGTGTCGCCGCTGCGGCCCGCCAATCCGCCTCGTCCTTTCACGAGGGTCCGGGCCTCAGTTGATGGCCTGGCCGACGACCGCCTGATGGTAGTATTCCAGCGCCCGCGGGCCGTCGACGGGCACGCCGCGACCGTCGCGATAGAGGTCGCCGAGGCGCAGCAGCGCTCGCGAATCCCCCAGGGAAACCGCCCGTTCATAGGCCTCGACGGCGGCCGGCCCGTCGACCGGGCCACCCTCGCCGTCGCTGTAGAGATCGCCCAGCGTCAGAAGGGCCGAGAGGCTGCCGGTGTCGGCGACCTCGCGGACCAGCGTCCGGCCGCGCTGGTAGTTCTGCGGCACGCCCTGCCCGCGCGCCAGCATCTCGCCCATACGCAGCTTGCCGGTGAGGCTGCCCGCGTCGGCGGCGTCCTCATAGTACCCGAAGGCGACCGGGAGATCGGTTTCGACCAGCGTGCTGCCGTAATAGGCGTCCGCCAGGCGAAGGGCGGCCTGGGCATTCCCGAGCGCGGCGCCGCGCCGATAGAGGTCGAGGGCGGTCGCAGCGTCCGGAGGCGCGAGGTCGGGGTCGAGGTGAAGATCGGCGAGGATGACGAAAGCCCCCGCGTTCCCCGCCTCGGCGACGCCGCGCATCATGGCGAATCCGCCGGCAAGGTCCTGCGCCACGCCCTGCCCGCGGGCCAGCATCTCCCCTGCCCTCAGCGTCGCGGTCTGGCTGCCGGCCTCCGCCGCGCGCGTGAAATAGCCGTAGGCGCGCTCGAAATCCGCTTCCACCAGCTCGCCGCCGAAATAGAGGTCGCCAAGCTCGACCAGCGCCTGGTTGCTGCCGAGCGCGGCCGCCTGCTCGTAGGCGCCCGCGGCCGTAACGCCGTTGGCGAAGCCGCTCTCCTGCAGCGTGAAGAGATCGCCGAGGACGAGGAAGGCGGTGGCGCTGCCGGTCTCGGCCACCTCGCGGACCATCGTCGAGCCCCACGCGAAATCGCGCGCCACGCCTTCGCCGCGCGCCAGCATCTCGCCGGCGCGGAGCTTGCCGGTCTGGCTCCCCGCGAGCGCGGCCAGGCGGTAGTAGTCGTAGGCTTGCGGGAGGTCGGGCGGGACGACCTCGCCGTCATAGAAGAGGTCGCCGAGACGCATCAACGCCTCGGCGTTTCCCATTTCCGCGGCCTGCGCGTAGGTCTGCAGCGCCGCGGGCGCCTGCGGCTCGACACGCACGCCCTCGGTGAGGAGCGACTCGGGAGGGATGACGGCATAGAGCGCGCCGCCGTCCTCGTTCGCCGCGAGGCGGTCGTAGTAGCCCGAAATCTTCGTACCGTCGGCGGCGGTGACCCGGCCATCGCGATAGAGGTCGCCGAGGCGGACCAGGGCGTCACCGATGGCCCGCGCGAGATCCGCGACCGGCTGCGCGTCGGTGAGGGTCTGGGCGCCGTTGGTGCTCTGGGCGAGCACCGCGTGCGCCGGCGTTGCCGGCGCCGTCTCGGCCGGGACGCATCCCGGGCTCAGCAGGCCGACGCAAGCGGTCAAAG
Organism: Bauldia sp.; assembly: GCA_020853895.1. Taxonomy (GTDB): domain Bacteria; phylum Pseudomonadota; class Alphaproteobacteria; order Rhizobiales; family Kaistiaceae; genus JADYYB01. The sequence continues at coordinate 657 of JADYYB010000159.1, read as the reverse complement.
TCGCCCACATGTCTACTCACTCCTTCCGGTTGATCCCTGGACGGCAAGCCGCGCCGCGAAGGGCCGTGCCCAGTGCTGAAGTCGCCGGGCCGCTCGCCAGCCGGTGGCCGCGAAGCGGGCCGCCGGCGTTTGGCCGCGCGCCGGCGAGGCGAGGAGGCGGAGGATGTCCTCGCCATCCATCTCCTCGGTCACGATGAAGCGGGACAGCGCGAACCTGTCCTCGGCGGTCGAGGCCATGCGGTCGGCAACCCGGCAGGCCGCCTTGAAGCCGGCGTTCCGCGCGAGACGGACGGTCGCCGAGCTCGCGTAGCCGTGCGGATAGGCGAAGGTCTCGACCGGGATGCCGAGCCGCGCCTCCAGCGCCTGCTTGCTCCCGGCGATCTCGGAAAAGGCCGCGTCCTTCGGCAGGACGTCGAGCTGGGGATGGGTCCGGGTGTGCGCGCCGACCTCGATCCCGCCCTGCACGAGAGCCGCGAGCTCGTCCCAGCTCAGCATCTTCCGGCCGCCCTCGCCGAGCGGCTCCAGCCAGCGGGCGGTGCCGCCCACCGCATCGGTCACGACGAAGAGCGTGGCCGGGGCGGCGAAACGCTGGAGGATCGGGAAGGCGCCGGTGAGGAAGTCGCGGAAGCCGTCGTCGAAGGTGATGACGACCGGCCG
>JADYYB010000158.1 GCA_020853895.1 Bauldia sp. | reverse complement strand
CCTATCCCGAAGGGGAGAAGATGGTGATGATCGGCCCGGAGACGCCGATCTGGACCACGACGGCGGGCGACGCCTCGCTGCTGGTCGCGGGCGCCTACGCGGTGATCAACACGCGGAAGCTCGACGATGGGACCTACACCGCCACCTCGGTGACGGTGGAGAAGGACGGCACAAGGCCGACCAACTAGCCGGCGCCGCCGAGGATTTCCCGGACCCCTCCCGCCCACCGGGAGGGGTTCTCGCTCGCGATCCGGTGCCGGCGGAGGCCTCTATTCCTGGATGAGGTTGACGCCGATCAGCTTCGGCCAGGGGCCGTAGCATTCGCTGTCATGGGCGACGAGCATCACGCGCTTCCGCGCGACATAGGCGGTGAGCAACGCCGCATAGTAGGTGCGGTAGCCGGGCAGGGAGACATGGGTGATGTATCCGACCGCCCCGTTGCTGCACCCCGCCGGGTTGGGCAGCGGCTCGGCGAGCATCACGCCGATGAGGTCGTCGTTCCAGCCGGTGCGGATCATCGTGACCGTGCCGACCGTCGTGGTTTGCGCCGCCGCCTCACCGCCCATCCAGACCAGCGCGGCGGCGAATAGACCTGCCAACATCCTCATCGTGCAACCCCTCCCAAGGAACGCCGCGCCGAGGCGCGTCATGGCGCCAGGACCAAATCGATGATCGGGCCGATCATGCATTCCGGCTCCGGACGACACTCCGGCGTCTCGAGCATCCTCCGGCCGATCTGCTGCACGAAGGGCTCGACCGAGACGTAGGAGCAGAAACTGATCCCGGTGGCCCACACCCAGGGCGCGTTCGGGGGCGCGCCGGGGGCAAAGCCGGAGGGCAGGCAGGTGCTCTGGACGCCGGCGATGCCGGCGTTGAAGCCGGCGACCGTCACCACCGTCGGGCCGCCGCTGTCGCCGCCATGGCCGACCTGGGCCGGCGTGTTGGCGTTCATCGCGAGGTCGTAGGTGTTGCCGGTGATGTTCGAGGGCGTGAACTGGGCGCTCCGGTAGGTGCCCGCCCCGCCGCCGAGCGTGACCGGAACCCCGCCGGTGCCGCCGGTCGCGAAGGTGGAGAAGCCCTGGCCGTACTGGGTGACGAGGCTGGTCGTCGTCAGCTGCGCGCCCTGCCATTGGTTCAGGGTCCCCCAATAGCCGAAGAGCGAGCCCTCGATCGGCCGGATGAAGAGGGTCTGGACGTTGGCGGGGCCGAGATCGGCGGTGCCCAGGAAGACGAGGATGATGTCACGGGACGGTGCTCCGCCCAGTTCGACGAAGCGCGAGGCGATGCCGGTCCGCTGCGGCGCCCAGTCGGCGGTGACAGTGATGTCTCCGGGCGGCTGGAGCGGGGGGACGGGCTGACCGGCGGCGAGCTGCTGCTCGATGACGAGCGCGGCGTTGACCTGCACGCAATGGCGGGCGGTCAGCACCCACCACTGATTGAGGAGCGTGCCGCTGCAGCCGCCGTCGACGGTGACGAGGCCGAGCTGCCGTTGCAGGCCGACGTCGACCGGAACGCCGGCGACGATCGGCTGCTGAACGCGGCAGATGCGGCCTTCCGGCGTGTCGACGCAGTCCTGGGCGAGAGCGGGCGGCGCGAACAGCAGGAAGGGCGCCAGCACCGCGGACAGTGAAACGATATGCCGGATCAGCATCGTTCCCCCCAATTCCGGCGCTAGGGAAGGGTGGGACCGGAGCGGTCCGCAACGTCCCCGAGGCGGCCAGAAATCCAATCTCTAATTATACCGCCGAGCCCGAGCTTGATCAATTCGCTCGATTGTGGGGGTACGGCTCGGAGGAAGTATCGGCGGGCGTCGCGGCGACATCGGGCTTCCGGCCGCGCTGGGCGATGACGATGCCGACCACGATGAGGCCGTAGCCGATGCCGTGGAAGACCTGCGGGCGCTCGCCGAGAAAGGCGATGGCGAGCGCGGAGCCGAACACCGGGATGAGGTGGAAGAAAGGACCGGCCCGGTTGGCGCCGATCAGCTCGACGCCGCGGTTGAAGAAGATCGGCGCGAAGATCGACGGGATGAGGATGACATAGGCCATCGTCCACCACGCGGCGGGCGAGAGCTCCACGCGCGCCCCCAGCGCGAGCTCGACGAGGAAGAAGGGGACGATCATCGCCTGGCCGAGCGCGATGGTGATGGTCAGGAAGGAGAGCCAGTGCACCGGCGGGCGGAGCCGGAGGAGCGCGGAGTAGAGCGAGTAGGTGGCGATGGCGATCACCATCAGGATGTCGCCGGGGTTGAGCGTGAGGTGCGCGAGGGTCTCGAGCGAGCCGCGGCTGACGATGATGGTCACGCCGACGAACGAGACGAGGATGCCGACGAGCTGGGCGGGCGTGAGGCGGTCGCGGAAGAGAAGGAGCGACCAGAGGCCGATCAGGAGCGGGGCGGCCGACTGGGTGAGGAGGCCGTTGATCGCGTCGGTGTAGGTGAGGCCGTAATAGGCGATGGAGTTGTAGGCGGTGATGCCCATGAGAGAGATCACCGTCAGCACCGGCAGGTGCCGGCGGATCACCGGCCAGTCGCGCTTGAGGTAGCTCCAGGCGAAGGGCAGGAGGATGAGAAGCGCGCCGGTCCAGCGCACCTGCGAGAGGAAGAGGGGCGGGACCCTGCCGGCGACGAAGCGGGCCAGCACGAGGTTGATCGCCCAGAATAGCGAGGTCAGCGAAAGGAGCAGATAAGGCTGGCCGTAGAGCCGTCTTGCCAGGGAAGAGAATAGGTTCAAGGAAGGGCTCGCGGCGAGGGAAGGCGGAGTTAGCCCGCCACGAAGTTCGCTGTAAAGCCACGCCAAAACCTTGGGCTTGGCTAGAGCCGGTCACAAAGCCCGACTAGGTTCCGCGCACGTTTATTGGAGGGGACTCATGCGCCGCGCATTGCTTTCCGGAGTTGCTCTTTCTTCGCTCGTCGCCGCCGCTTTGCCGGCCGTGGCCCAGGACATCCCGGTCGCCACGACCATCGAAGCGGTCACCGTCTACCCGCAGGGGGCGCTGGTGACCCGGCACGTGCCGTTCTCGCTTCCCGCGGGCGCGGCGACGCTGCTCGTCCCCGACCTCCCGGTCGGGATCGACTCGAGCAGCATCCGCATCGAGGGGGTGACCGGCGGCGGGCTCGAGATCCGCTCGGTCGAGACGCGGCAGGCGGACGCCGAGCCGGACAGCGATCCCGAGCGCGTCGCGCTCCTCGACCAGATCCAGACCGTCGAGGACCAGCTCGCCGTGCTCGACGACCGGAGCCGGGCGGCGGAAGGCCAGCGGAGCTTCATCGACAATCTCATTGCCGAGGTGCCGACCGGCTTCGCCGAGCTGCTCGCCGCCGGCAACGGCGTCGCCTCCTGGCAGTCGGGCATCCAGGCGATCGGCGTGGCGCTCGCCGAGGTCAACGAGACGCTGCGTCAGATCGAGCTGCAGCGCCGCGACCTCGCCGAGGAGCTCGCCGACCTCCACGAGGCGCTCGACGCGCTGCCCGCGCCGCGCCCGCATCTCGAGGTGCGCATCGAGGTCGGCGCGGCCGCTGCCGCCGAGGGCGTGCTGTCGCTCGCCTATGCGGTCGGCGCCGCCTCCTGGCAGCCGGCCTACGACGCCTTCCTCAACACCGGCGACGACGGCGGGGAGCCGGGCGTGGAGCTCGTGCGCAAGGCCGAGGTGCAGCAGGCGACCGGCGAGGACTGGAGCGAGGTGGCGATGGTGCTCTCCACCGCGCGGCCGAGCGGCGGGGTCAAGGCGCCGGAGCTCGGCGGTACGCTGGTCAGCTTCCAGCAGACCTATCCGTACGCGCCATCGGCCGCGCCGATGCCGCGCGATGCCGTCGCGGCGCAGGAGATGGCGGGCGGCCTCGCGGGACGGTTCGACTTCGACGAGGCCAAGGCGGATTTCGGGAATTTCCGCGCCGACTACATCATCGAGGGGCCGGTGACGATCACCACCGACACCGGCGAGCGGTCGCTGCGCATCGCCAGCGAGGCGGCGGACGCGCATGTCTCGATCGTGTCGACGCCGCGCGTGTCGGCCGAGGCGTATCTCCAGGCCTCGTTCACGCTCGAGTCGGCGGCGGCGGTGCTGGCCGGCAACGTCTCGCTCTTCCGCGACGGGGCCTATGTCGGCAGCGACAGTATCGCCTTCACCAATCCGGGCGAGGAGATCGATCTCGGCTTCGGGGCGGACGACCAGGTCAAGGTGACGCTGACCGAGATCAGCCGGCAGACCGGCACGCAGGGCTTCCTGTCCTCGACCGGCACCGACGAGCGGCGCTACCAGATCGAGGTCGTGAACAATCACGGCATCCCGGTCGAGATCACCATCTACGACCGCATGCCCTATTCGGAGAACGAGCAGATCGTCGTCCGGCGCCTCCCGAGCGCGACCGCGCCGACCGAGGAGAATGTCGAGGACCGCCGCGGCGTCCTGGCCTGGACCTACGAGTACGCCGCCGGCGAGACGCGGACGATCAACAACGACTTCGTCGTGAGCTGGCCGTCGAACCAGAATGTCTACTGGGCGGAGTAGGGCATCGGGCATTTGGCATCCGGCATCCGGCATCCGGAAAGAGGCGCTCCGGATGCCGGGTGCCTGTTGCCGAGTGCCCCTTGCCCTTGGCTTTCGGCGCAAAAACGGCGAAAAGCCCTTTGCCGGCTCGATCGGCAATTCTTCAACCAGGAAGGGTAGTGACTCCGGATGGCCAACGTGGTCGTCGTCGGCTCGCAGTGGGGCGACGAGGGTAAGGGCAAGATCGTCGACTGGCTGTCCGAGCGGGCGGACGTGGTGGTGCGCTTCCAGGGCGGCCACAATGCCGGCCATACGCTGGTGATCGACGGGGTCACCTACAAGCTGAGCCTCCTGCCCTCGGGCGTGGTGCGGCCGGGCAAGCTGTCGGTGATCGGCAATGGCGTGGTCTTCGATCCGGTCGCGTTCTGCGCCGAGGTCGACAAGATCGCCGGGCAGGGGGTCACGGTCACGCCCGAGACGCTGCGGGTCGCCGACAACGCCGCGCTCATCCTCTCGCTCCACCGCGAGCTCGACGCGCTCCGCGAGTCGAGCAATTCGGGCACGCGGCTCGGCACGACCAAGCGCGGCATCGGCCCCGCCTACGAGGACAAGGTCGGGCGCCGCGCGATCCGCGTGATGGACCTTGCCGACCTGCCCAAGCTCGAGGGCAAGATCGAGCGGCTCCTCGCTCATCATAACCCGCTCCGCCGCGGCCTCGGGCAGAACGAGATCGCCGTCCAGACGATCTACGACGAGCTCGCCGCGGTGGCGGCGAAGGTGCTGCCCTTCATGGGCTCGGTCTGGCAGATCCTCGACGAGGAGCGGCGGGCGGGAAAACGCATCCTCTTCGAGGGCGCGCAGGGCGCGCTCCTCGACATCGATCACGGCACCTATCCCTACGTCACCTCGTCCAACACCGTCGCCGGCCAGGCGGCGACCGGCTCGGGGCTCGGGCCGGGCGCGGTCGGCTACGTGCTCGGCATCACCAAGGCCTACACCACGCGGGTCGGCGAGGGGCCGTTCCCGACCGAGCAGGAGAACGCGGTCGGCGACTATCTCGGGACGCGGGGGCGCGAGTTCGGGACGGTCACCGGGCGGAAGCGCCGCTGCGGCTGGTTCGACGCCGTGCTGGTCCGCCAGACGGTGCGCATCTCGGGTATCAACGGCATTGCCCTGACCAAGCTCGACGTGCTCGACGGGCTCGAGGAGATCAAGATCTGCGTCGGCTATACGCTCGACGGGAAGACGCTCGATCACCTCCCGGCAGCGGAAGCGGCGCAGGCCCGGGTCGAGCCGGTCTACGAGACGATGGAAGGGTGGAAGGACTCCACCGCCGGCGCGCGGACGTGGAACGATCTGCCCGCGCAGGCCGTCAAATATGTGAGGCATGTCGAGGAGTTGATCGGTGCTCCGGTCGCGCTTCTCTCCACCAGCCCCGAGCGTGAAGACACAATTCTGGTCCAAGATCCCTTCCAGGTCTGATATGTTCCGTGAACGGCGGTTCCTGAGTGAGTAGGTCATGGCGCAGTATTATGCGGTCCTGAAGAAGGCGATCGGCGCCCTTCAGCCCAGCTCCAGCGACGCGCGACGCGGCATCTACGAGAAGGCCCGGAGCGCACTGGTCGGTCAGCTCAAGGCGATCCAGCCCCCGCTCTCCACCTCGGAGATTTCCCGCCAGCGGCTCGAGCTCGAGGAAGCGATCCGCAAGGTCGAGCGCGAGGCGCTCGCCGTGGTTCCGATCCAGGCCGTGCCGCAGGCCGCGCCGCCGGTCAGTTACGAAGAGGTCGAGGAGGTCGAGGAGCCCGCGCCGCCGGCCGAGGAGCCGGTGATCGAGGACGCCGAGCCGGTGCGGCCGATCTACGCCGACGAGCGCGACGACTTCGCGGTCGAGGCGCGGCCCTACGAGCCCGACCTCGTCGAGGACGAGGCGAGCGATCCGCCGCCGGTCGTGCCGGTGCCGCGCAACGACTCGCCTGCCGCAGCGCTCCGCCAGGCCTTCGCTTTCGACGAGCGGCGGCCGAGCGAAGCGCCCGCCACCGCTACGCCGCCGCCCGCCGCGCGTGAGCCGCGCATCAACCCGATGGTCCGCGAGGCGCGGCGCGAGCCGGCGCCCGAGTCCGCCTCGGGCTGGCGGCCGCTGACGGTGAACGACGATCCCGAGCCGGCCGTCGAGGAACCGGTGGTGGCGTCCCATGCCGCCGACGATCCGCCGCCGGATGCCAAAGGCCGGCGCCGCCGCTCGGTGCTCGAGGATCCGGAGGAGGGCGAGATCGGCGCGCCGCGCCGCCGCTCGCGGCTGCCCGCCCTCATCCTCACGACGTTCGTCATCGCCGCGCTCGGCGCGATCGGCTACGTCACCTGGCAGCAGGGGCTGCTGACCGACCTCATCGGGGCGCTCCGCACCGACGACGGGGCGGCCGGCGAGGTCGCCGCGCTCGACCCGGCCAAGGTCGAGGACCGAGTCGTGCCGGAAGGCTCGCCCGCTCCGCCGGCCAACGCGCCGAACGTGCGGGTGATCAACACGCAGGGGAACAACGTCCCCGCCCCGCCGCTGACACCGGCCGATCCGCCGGCAACGCCGCCGCCCAGCACGATCGGCGAGCTCGCCGCGCTCGCGCCGCCCGCCACGCCCGCCGTCCCGCCGACGGCGACGCCGACCGTGGAGATCGCGCCGGTCGCCCAGGAAGCGATGCTCTTCGAGCAGCCGGCGACCGACGGTGCCCAGCCGATCGTCACCGCCGGCACCGTGAACTGGTCCTATTCCGACGACGGGCCAGACGGGGCGGCGGTCGTCGCCAGCGTCGCCTTCCCGTCGAAGTCGATCGGCTTCCAGGTCCTCATCCGCAAGAACCAGGACCCGGCGATCCCGGCCAGCCATCTCTTCGACGTGGTGCCGGAGGGCGCCGCGAACCTTCCGGGCGGACGGCTCGACACCGTGCTCCCGCCGGTCATGAAGGACGCCCCGCAGGCGGTCGGCACGCAGCTCCGCGGCGCCTCGATCCGCGTCACCGACTCGCTCTACTGGATCGCGCTCTCCAACGACCAGGCCGACCAGACCAGCAATCTCGAGCTCCTCGGCGGCCAGCAATGGATGGACGTGCCGCTGGTCTATGGCGACGGCAAGCGGGCGATCATGACCCTCGAGCTCGGCCCGGCCGGCGAGGGGCTGTTCGACCGCGCGATCCTCGCCTGGGCGCAGTAGGCGCCGTCCGAGTTTCAGCCCATTGCCATGATTTCACCTCTCCCCGGTGGGGAGAGGTCGGCATCCCGGCTCGCCGAAGGCGAGGCGGGATCCGGGTGAGGGGGCTCCACCTCCCCGGATGGACCTGAACCCCCTCACCCCAACCCTCTCCCCTCCGGGGAGAGGGGGCAAAAGGGCGGGGCTTGCGAAAAGGTCTGGGACGCGCCATTTTCCTGAGTGAAGTCCGAGGGGTGCTCGCGCGAGCGAGCTGAGATGGCCAGAAGCCGAACCCTTCGAACCTGATCCGGGTCATGCCGGCGAAGGGACGGGACGGATCATCCGCCGTTTGCGCCACATGCCCCGTGCGCGTCGTTCACGCGAACGGGAGAGCCATGTCTGAGACTGCCCTGGCCGCGCGAGCGGCCGCCGAACGGCCGGTTGCCGCACCAACGACGCCGCGAGCGATCCCCTGGCGGGCGGTCGGCAATGGCGTGCTGGTCGCGGCCGCGCTGATCGCGCTGTGGCAGCTCGGCGTGATGGTCTTCCAGCCGCCGCGCTTCATCTTCCCCGCCCCCGCCGACGTGTTCCGCGCGCTCATCGAGCGGCCCGAGCTGTGGCGCGTGCACGCGCCGGTCACGCTCGTCGAGACGCTGGTCGGCTTCGTCTGCGGCGTCGCGGCGGGCGTCGTGCTGGCGCTGTCGCTGAGCTTCCTGCCGGCGGCGCGGCGCGTGGTCCTGCCGGTGATGGTGGTGAGCCAGGCCTTCCCGGTGTTCGTGATCGCGCCGCTCCTCGTCCTCTGGTTTGGCTTCGGCATCGGATCGAAGATCGTGATGACGACCATCGCGATCTTCTTCCCCGTCGCTTCCGCCTTCCACGACGGGCTGACGCGCACCGATCCGCAGCTCATCGATCTCGGCCGCCTCCACGGCGCGCGGCGCTGGCAGGAGATCCTCTTCCTCCGCGTGCCGGCGGCGCTGCCCTCACTCATCTCCGGCATCCGCCTCGCCGCCGTCTATGCGCCGATCGGCGCGCTGGTCGGCGAGTGGGTCGGCGCGTCTTCGGGCCTCGGCTACGCGATGCTGCACGCCAACGGGCGGGCGCAGACCGATGTCGTGTTCGCCACGCTCTTCCTCATCGCCGTGATGGCCGTCGCGCTCCGCGCGGCCGTCGACGTCATCACCGCCCGGCTCGCGCCATGGGCGCCAACTTCCGTCCGATAGGAGACCCGCAATGCAGATCCACCAGGCCCTCGCCGGGCTGTCGCCCTTCCTCCTCGCGCTCGGCGCGGCGCTCTCGCCTGCCCAGGCGCAGGCGCCCGCGACGGAGGAGGTGACGCTCCTCCTCGACTGGTTCGTGAACCCGGACCACGCGCCGCTGGTGATCGCCAAGGAGGGCGGCTATTTCGAGCGCGAGGGGCTCGATGTCGAGATCATCGCGCCGGCCGATCCGAGCACGCCGCCGCGCCTCGTCGCGGCGCGCGAGGCCGACGTGGCGGTGACCTACCAGCCCGACCTCATGCTCAACATCAACGAGGGGCTGCCGCTCCTGCGCTTCGGGACGCTGATCGAGAACCCGCTCAACTGCCTGATCGTGCTCAAGAACGGGCCGGTGCAGAGCCTTAGCGACCTCCGGGGAAAACGGATCGGCTACTCCACCGCGAGCATGCAGGACGCCTATCTCAACGCGATCCTCGGCTCGGTCGGGCTGACGGTCGCCGACGTCGAGCTCATCAACGTCAACTGGAACCTCGCCACGGCGCTGATGTCGGGCCAGGTCGAGGCGGCGATCGACGGCTACCGCAACATCGAGCTGACCCAGCTCGAGCTCCAGGGCTTCGAGGCGATGGCCTTCTTCCCCGAGGAGCACGGCGTGCCGCTCTACGACGAGCTGATCTACGTCACGCATTCGGACAATCGCGAGGCGCCGTGGCTGGCGAGCTTCACCGAAGCGGTCGAGCAGGCGAGCGCGTGGATGACCAACCATCCCGACGAGGCGTGGCAGATGTTCGTCGCCGCGCATGCGGACCTCGACGACGAGCTGAACCGGCGGATGTTCTTCGACACGATCCCGCGCTTCGCGCTCCGCCCCGGCGCGCTCGACACCGTCCGCTACGAACGCTTCGCCGCCTTCATGCAGGCCAACGAGGTGATCGAGGCGCTCCCGCCGGTGGACACCTACGCCATCCAGCCGCGGTAGCGGCTTTCAGGGAAGCGTTCGGGTGCCGGCCTGGTCAGGAGACCTGCCCCGAACAACGATGGCCGGGCCTTTGAGCCCGGCCATTTTCGTCCGGTCGTGGGATGTGCAGCGACCGGCGCGTGCTATTTTATGCAGATGAGCAGCAATGATGGGGCGGAGAGCCCTCAAGGAGCTGAAGGCAGTGCTT
>JADYYB010000157.1 GCA_020853895.1 Bauldia sp. | reverse complement strand
TTGTCGAACGCCACCACCTGGAGCTCGCGCTGGGTGTAGACGACCACGATGTCCTCCGGCCACTCCGAGACCTCGGCGCAGAACGGGCACACCGCCATCGGCAGGGTGGTGAGGACGAAGAACTTGGCGTCCGCCTTGAGCGGAGGCGCCATGAAGCCCTGAAGGGCGACCGGCTGGCCGGCGAAGAGCCGCGCCTGCTCGGAGAAGTCGCCCTTGTCGTAGAGCGACTCCATGGTGATTTGGGTGTTCGCGCTCGCCCCGCCGGCGCGCGCCAGCGTCAGTGCCGCCGCACCGCCGATGATCAACCCCCGTCTTGTGATCTCCATGGCCGTTCCTCCGGGAGCACTCAGCTTGCTATAGTGTAACACGACTAAAATAGGCCCCCAAATCCTCCATTTCCAGCCGCTTGGAGCGCCGGAAAGGTGCTTCGCCGTCAAATCACCGTGCGTTCGGGACATGCGCCCGCGCCCGCCCGGTGCTAGGCTGGGGGCCGCGCGGATCGGGCTATCCCTGAGGGAGCTCGGATGAAGGTCGGGAACCGGCAGATGCGGACCATCTGGCTCGAGCCGGACGGCCGCGGCATCGGCATCATCGATCAGACCGCGCTGCCGCATCGCTTCGAGACGCGCACGCTCGCCACGCTCGAGGAGGCGGTGGAGGCGATCGCGACGATGCGCGTCCGCGGCGCCCCGCTTATCGGCGCCGCCGCCGCTTACGGCTATGCCCTCGCCCTCGCCGCCGACCCCTCGGACGGGAGCCTCGCTTCCGCCTATCGCGCGCTCGCCGCCGCCCGGCCCACGGCCGTGAACCTCCGCTGGGCGCTCGACCAGGTCCTCGCCGCCGTGCGCGGCCTCCCGCCCGCCGTCCGCGCCGAGGTCGCCTACCGCCGGGCCGGGGAGATCGCCGAGGAGGACGTCGCCATCAACCGCGCGATCGGCGGCCACGGCCTCTCGCTCCTCCGCGGGCTGGCAGCGGAGAAACCGGGGCGCACGCTGAACATCCTCACCCACTGCAACGCCGGGTGGCTGGCGACCGTCGACTGGGGCACGGCGACCGCGCCGATCTATCTCGCGCACGAGGAAGGCATCCCGGTCCATGTCTGGGTCGACGAGACCCGCCCGCGCAACCAGGGCGCCGCGCTCACCGCCTGGGAGCTCGGCCAGCACGGCGTGCCGCACACCGTGATCGCCGACAACACCGGCGGGCATCTGATGCAGCGCGGCGAGGTCGATCTCGTCATCGTCGGCACCGACCGGACGACCGCGACCGGCGACGTGTGCAACAAGATCGGCACCTATCTGAAGGCGCTCGCCGCGCGCGACAATCGCGTGCCGTTCTACGTCGCCCTCCCCTCGCCGACGATCGACTTCACCCTCGAGGACGGCGTCGCGGAGATCCCCATCGAGGAGCGCCATGGCGACGAGCTGGCGCTCGTCTCCGGCCGCACGGCCGACGGCGGCGTGGCTTCCGTGCGCGTCGTCCCCGACGGCTCGCCCGTCGCCAACTACGCCTTCGACGTGACCCCCGCCCGCCTCGTCACCGGCCTCATCACCGAGCGCGGCGTGCTTCGCGCGAACCGCGAGTCCCTCGCCGACGCCTTCCCCGACCGCGCCGCCGCCGCCCACGCCGCCCGCGCCCTCACCCCCGCCGCGGAGTAGGCGCCCCTCGCCCGCCGAGTGGCCGCCCCCGACTGTTGCGAATCTCAGTAGGGGCAGCCCCTCTCCCCAAAGGGGAGAGGGTTGGGGTGAGGGGGTACAGGTCCATCCGGATATGCGCTGGATGGGCGCCTCGTCCGGATAGGCGGAGCCCCCTCACCCGGATCGCGGCTCGCCTTCGGTGAGCCGGGATGCCGACCTCTCCCCGCCGGGGAGAGGTGAACATTTGTCGGCGAACCTTCCCGGCTTTCCAAAGGAGCCCTCTCGACCTACCAATGGCCGGGAGGAGGGCGCATGCAAAGCCGCTGGAGCGATGCCGACGCGGAGGCGAGCATCGAGCGCTACGCCAAGGACGGCGTGGGCCGCGACCTCGCGCTCCGCGTCTACACCACGCGCCTCCTCGGCGGCGACCCGCGCCTCGTGCTGCATGGCGGCGGCAACACCTCGGTCAAGACGCGCCTCGCCGACCTCAACGGCGAGCCCGTCGAGGTGCTGTGCGTGAAGGGCAGCGGCGGCGACATGGCAAAGATCGACCCGGCCGGGCTTCCCGCCGTCCGCCTCGCCCCGCTCCTCAAGCTGCGCGCGCGCGAAGCCCTCCCCGACGAGGAGATGGTCCGCCTGCAGCGCGCCAACCTCCTCGACCCGGCCTCGCCCAACCCCTCGGTCGAGACGTTGCTCCACGCCTTCCTGCCGCACGCCTTCGTCGACCACACCCACGCCGCTTCGGTGCTGAGCCTCACCGACCAGCCCGACCCGGAGGCGCTCTGCCGCGAGGTCTTCGGCGCGCGCATGGGCTACGTCCCCTACGTCATGCCCGGCTTCGCGCTGGCCAAGGAAGCGGCCGATGTCTTCGACAGGGACCCCAGCGTGGAGGGCCTCATCCTCCTCAACCACGGCATCTTCACCTTCGGCGCTACCGCCCGCGAAGCCTATGAGCGCATGATCGCGATGGTGACGCTGGCCGAGGCGCGCATCGCCGCCGCCCGCGCGAGCCACGGCACGACGCCGATCCTGAAGCCGGCGGCGCTTCCGGCGGAGATCGCTCCGCTCGCCGCGGTCGCCCCGATCCTCCGCGGCGCCGCGAGCTACGCCGACCCCAAGATCGAGGGCGCGTGGTCCCGCCCCATCCTCGAGTTCCGCACCAGCCCCGCGATCCGCGCCTTCGTCGACGGCGCGGAGATCGAGCGCTACGCCAACGAGGGCGTCGTCACGCCCGACAACATCATTCGCATCAAGAACAAGCCGCTGATCGTCGTTGCGCCCGAGACCGGCGCGCTCGGCCATTTCGCGACCGACACGCGGAAGCGCGTCGCGCGTTTCGTGGCCGAGTACGAACGCATGTTCCAGCGCAACGACAAGCGCGTCGGCGACGGCCGGAGGATGCTCGAGCCGACCCCGCGCCTCGTGCTCGTCCCCGGCCTCGGCCTCTTCGGCCTCGGGAGCACGCGGACGGCCGCCCGCATCGCCGCCGACGTCGCCGAGATCGCCGTCGAGGTCATCACCGACGCCGAGGCGGTCGGCCGCTTCCACGCTCTCCCCGAGGCGGACCTCTTCGACGTCGAATACTGGCCGCTCGAGCAGGCCAAGCTCGGCAAGGACAAGCCGAAGGAGCTGGCGGGCCAGGTCGCTGTCGTCACCGGCGCCGCCGGCACGATCGGCCTCGCCACCGGCGCCGCCTTCGCCGAGGCCGGCGCCGAGGTCGCGCTTCTCGACCTCGAGCCTACCGACGCCGCCGGCCATCCGACGCTCGGGCCGAGATCCTTCACTCTGCGCTGCGACGTCACCGACCCGTCCTCCGTCCGCGCCGCCTTCGACGCGGTGTGTGAAAAGCTCGGCGGGGTCGACATCGTCGTCTCCAACGCCGGCGCCGCCTGGCAGGGGAAGATCGGCGAGGTCGATGACGCGACGCTCCGCAACAGCTTCGAGCTCAACTTCTTCGCCCACCAGAGCGTCGCGCAAAACGCAGTCCGCATCATGCTGGCGCAGGGCACCGGCGGCTGCCTCCTCTTCAACGTCTCCAAGCAGGCGGTGAATCCCGGCCCCGATTTCGGCCCCTACGGCCTGCCGAAAGCCGCCACCCTCGCCCTCATGCGCCAGTACGCGGTCGACTACGGCAAGGAGGGCATCCGCTCCAACGCGGTGAACGCCGACCGCATCCGGTCCGGCCTCCTCGACGACCGCATGGTCGCCGCCCGCTCGAAGGCGCGCGGGGTGAGCGAGAAGGAATACATGAGCGGCAACCTCCTCCAGCGCGAGGTCACCGCCGCCGACGTGGCGCAGGCCTTCGTGCAGCAGGCCCTCGCCCTGAAGACCACGGGCAACGTGGTGACCGTCGACGGCGGCAACATCGCCGCCGCCCTGCGGTAGGTGGCTTGTCCACAGAGCGCGAACCGCCCCCCGCTCATCCCCGCGAAGGCGGGGACCCACGCAGCGTCCAGCAATCCTATCCCTTTCTCGATTTACCACCGAGAAGGTGGACCCGGGAGCCTGGGTCCCCGCCTTCGCGGGGATGAGCGGATTGGGGGACAGAGGAGACCTACCCGTAGCGGTGGTGCTCACCATTCGGGTCGGTGACCACCAGCCCCTCCGCGTCGTCCTCCACCCAAGCCGGCCCCACCGGCACCTTGCCGTGGCCGCCGGGGATGTCGAGGACGTAGGTGGGCTGGGCGAGGCCGGAGAGCCGGCCGCGCAAATCCCGCATCAGCCCCTGCCCCTCGGCGATCGTGCCGCGGAAATGCGCGGTGCCTGGCGCGAGGTCGGGATGGTGGAGGTAGTAGGGCTTCACCCGGTTCTCGACGAAGGTCCGCATCAGCGCGTCGAGCGTGGCCACGTCGTCGTTCACCCCGCGCAGCAGCACGCTCTGGCTGACCAGCGGGATGCCGGCCTCGGCGAGCCGCGCGATCGCGTCCCGCGCCTCCGCGGTGAACTCGGAGGCGTGGTTGGCGTGGATCGCCACCCACACCGCCTTCCCGCTCGCCTTCAGGGCGGCCACCAGTTCGCCGGTCACCCGCGAGGGATCGACCACCGGCACGCGCGTGTGCCAGCGCACCACCTTCACATGCCCGATCCCCGCGAGCGTGCGCCCGATCTCGCGCATCCGCCGCGGCGACAGCATGAACGGGTCCCCGCCGGTGAGGATCACCTCCCACACTTCGGGATGCGCGCGCACGTAGCCGAGCGCGGCGTCGAGCTCGGCCGGGCTGAGCGCGCCCGAGCCGCCTGGCCCGACCACCTCGCGCCGGAAGCAGAACCGGCAATAGACCGCGCACACATGCAGCGGCTTCAGGAGCACGCGGTCCGGATAGCGGTGCACGATGCCCTTCACCGGCGCGTGCGCCTCGTCGCCGATCGGGTCGAGGAGCTCCTCGGGCGTCGAGGTCAGCTCGCGCGCGTCGGGGATGAACTGCGCCGCGATCGGCCCCTCCGGTTCAGCCTCGATCAGCGAGCCCATGTCCGGCGTGACCGCCACCGCATAGCGCGCCGCTACCGCCGACAGCGCCTTCACTTCTTCGGACGGTATCAGGGCCGCATCCGCTAGGTCCTGCGCCGAGCGCAGCGTCGCCTTTCCGGCCCCGGGGTTTGATGCGGGAAGCGCGACCCGCCCCCTCTCCCCGGCGGGGGGAGGGTTGGGGTGAGGGGGCTCTGCGCCGTCCTGAGAAGTCGAAGCCCGAATGGCTGCCGCAGCAGGCGTAACGACAAGGGTCGAGCCAACACCAGCAACAGTCGCCGCCCGCTCTGCCAGCGCGAGGCGCGTCTCATCCGGCAGGCGCGGAGCCTCCTCACCCCAGCCCTCTCCCCGCCGGGGAGAGGGGGCAGCATCGCGAAGCTGATCTGAGAGAGGCTGATCCGGTAAGGGAGAGGAAGGGCGGTTCTTGAGCATGGCGGCGGCTTCGGCTGGAAAATCCGCCGATGGCCTAGAACGGATCGTGCACTCTCGTCCACTGCAC
>JADYYB010000156.1 GCA_020853895.1 Bauldia sp. | reverse complement strand
GGAAGAGAATTCGTCGACCATCTTCCGAAGGTCACCCACCTGGCGGATGATCGTGCTGGTCAGTTCCTCGAACAGCTCGGGGTTATCCTCTATCTGCTTGCGATAGCGCCGACTGAGACGTTCGGTGGCAAGCTGGATCGGGGTGAGCGGGTTCTTGATCTCGTGTGCGATGCGCCGCGCGATGTCGGCCCAGGCCGAGGTGCGCTGGGCGCTGACGAGGTCGGTGATGTCGTCGAGCGTGATGACGTAGCCCTGCCCGTCGGCAGCAGTCTTCTCGCGCGTCATGCGGACATTAACGGTGCGGTCGCGGTTGGCGCGGCTGATCATCATCTGGCCGCGCGTCTCGGGCTTGTCGCCGGCGAGCGCGGCAGACACGATCGGGCCGAGTTCGGGGACCACCTTGGTCACCGGGCGGCCGAGCATGGCCTCCTGGCTGCAGGCGAGGAGGCGGAGGCCCGCGCGGTTGACGATGCGCACCACCCCTGCCCCGTCGACGCCGATCACGCCGGCGGTGACGCCGGAGAGCACCGCCTCGGTGAAGCGCCGCCGCGAGTCGATCTGCTCGCTGGCGTCGAGGAGGTCGCGGCGCTGGCCGCGCAGCTGGGCGGTCATCTTGTTGAAGGTCGAGGCGAGCGTGCCGATGTCGCCGTCGGAGTTCCTGACCGGCACGGTGGTGTTGAGGTTGCCTTTGGCGACCGCGTCGGTGGCGTCGATGAGGCTCCCGATCGGGGCGGCGATGCGGTTGGCGAGCGCGATGCCGATCCACATCACCGAGAGGAGGAGGATCAGCGAGGAGCCGACATAGATGACGCCGAAGCCGATCGTCACGGGACGCTGCGCGGCCTGCAGGCTCGCATAGTCCCGCTCGCCCTCGAAGACGAGGCTGGCGAGCGAGATCGCCGCGGGGTCGATGCCGCGGAGCGTATAGAGATAGCGGTCCGGCACCGCGGCGAGGCGGAGAACGCCGGCGACCAGATTTGGCGCCTCGTCGGTCGGCGCGCCCATGATCGGCAGGGTCGAGGCGTCGGCCTGCGGGAAGACCGAGGCGGGCGGCATCGGCAGGGCGTCGCTCGCGCCGGACGAACGAACCACGACCGTCCCGTCCTTCTGCACCACCGCGACGAGAGCGAGCTGCATGCCGGTCGCCACGCGATCGACGAAACTCTGGAAGCGGGCCTGATCGTCGCCGGTGATGGCGAGCTCGAACTCGGGCCGGACCGAGGTCATGTCGATCGACAGCTTGCGGAGATTGGTGTCGAGGAACGCGCCGGCCATGGCGACCGAGGCCTGCACGATCTGCTCGGTGCGCTGGGAGAACCAGACGTCGAGGCCGCGATTGATGGTCACCGTCGAGATGATCGCGACGAGCACGGCGGGGACCACGGCGACGAGGCTGAAGAGGGCGACGATGCGGACATGGAGCCGGGCGCCCGAGCGGCCGCGCCTCCGCGCGCGATAGAGGGCCACCGCCTCCCAGCCGGTAAGCAGCACCAGGAGGCCGACGATGACCACGTTTGCGCGCCAGACCCACCAGATCGTGTCGACCGTGGGACGAATCGGGGTGAGGTCGAGGAGGTGGAAGAAGCTGGCGGTGGCGACGGCCAGCGCGACGACGATGGTGAAATAGCCGACGAGCCGCGCAATACGCGCGAAATTACGCCCGCGGCCGGCGGGCGCGGCGCGCGAACTGTCGATCGATAGAGACGATGGCTCCGCCGTACTGCTCACTCGCTCTCCCGTCACGCCAGGCTACGGCATGGCCCAAAGACTGGGTATTCCGCCCGATTGCAACAGCAATGTGGCGAGAGCGCAACAGGGTCGGTTAACGGGCCGAGCGGATGACCTGGATGTCGAGGTCGCGGATTTTCTTGCGCAGCGTGTTGCGGTTGAGGCCGAGGAGCTCGGCGGCCTTGATCTGGTTACCGCGCGTGGCGGCCAGAGCGATGCCGATGAGCGGATACTCGATTTCGCGCAGAATCCGATGGTAGAGGCCGGGCGGCGGCAGGCCCTCGCCGTAGCCCTCGAAGTATTTGTTGAGGTGCCGCTCCACCGATCCGGTGAGCGTATCCTCGGTCGGCTCCTCGTTGCCGGCGGCGATGCTGATGGTCTGGCCGAGCTCGGCCTCGATCACCGCCTCGGTGATCACATCCTGTGAATAAAGCGCCGCCAGCCGGCGGACGAGGTTCTCGAGCTCGCGGACGTTGCCCGGCCAGCGGTAGCGCTTGAGGCGCTCCATCGCGCCCGGCTCGACCTGCTTCCGGGTGAGGCCCTCCTTCTCCACGAGGTTGAAGAAGTGGCGGACGAGGTCGGGGATGTCCTCGGCGCGCTCGCGGAGCGCGGGCAAGCGAATCGGGACGACGTTGAGGCGGTAGAAGAGGTCCTCGCGGAAGAGGCCCTGGTTGATGAGGACGCGGAGATCCTTGTTGGTCGCCGCGATGATGCGGATGTCGGTCTTGATCGGCGTTCTTCCGCCGACGGTCGTGTACTCGCCCTGCTGCAGCACGCGGAGGAGACGGGTCTGGGCGTCCATCGGCATGTCGCCGATCTCGTCGAGGAAGAGCGTGCCGCCCTCGGCCTGCTCGAATCGGCCGGCGCTTCGCGACTGGGCGCCGGTGAAGGCGCCCTTCTCGTGGCCGAAGAGGTCGGACTCGATGAGGTCGCGCGGGATGGCGGCCATGTTGACGGCGACGAAGGGGCCGTTGCGGCGCTTGCCGTAGTCGTGGAGGGCGCGGGCGACGAGCTCCTTGCCGGTGCCGGACTCGCCCATGATCATGACCGTGAGGTCGGTCTGCATGAGCCGGGCGAGGACGCGGTAGATCTCCTGCATCGCCGC
>JADYYB010000155.1 GCA_020853895.1 Bauldia sp. | reverse complement strand
CGGCCTTCTTGCTTCGGCCCCGAGCGGGGTTGCTTCGTCGGCCTTCATGCCGACCCTCGGGCCGGTCCGTCCGCCCATCGGGCAGATCGAGTTCTGCTTCCGCGAGCCTTCGGCCTGCCGCCCGCATGCCAATTCCGTCGACCGGATCGAGCTGACGGAGGCGCTGTGGGACGAGCTGGTCGCCGTCAATCGCAGCGTCAACCTCTCGGTGCGCCCGCGCACCGACCAGTCGATGTATGGGCGGCTCGAGGTCTGGGACTATGCCGGCCGCTACGGCGATTGCGAGGACTACGCCCTCCTCAAGCAGCGCGAGCTGATCGAGCGCGGATGGCCGGCGAGCGTGCTCCTCGTCACCGTGGTCCGCCGCCGCAACGGCAACGGCCACGCCGTCCTCACCGTGCTCACCGACGAGGGCGACTTCATCCTCGACAACCTGACCACGCGCGTGGTGCCGTGGGACCGGACCTCGTACCGCTTCCTGATGCGCCAGTCGCAAGGCAGCGCGCTGCGCTGGGTGTCGGTCGGGACCGGCACTCCGCCGCTGGTCGGCGCCGTCACCCGGTAGGGCGCGCGAAGCGTCTCCCGTCCACCGGGCGACCGGTTCGGTACACCCATCGGCAGTGACGGGGCGATGCCCTCGCCTCGCGCTTGCGCAGTGCCGCCGATGTTAACCAACAGCGTAAATATGCCTCAGGGGCGCTTTTACTCGCGGAGGTGTGACCCGTCCGCCTGACCCTTCGTAATTTATTGATTTTGCTCGTGAAATTTTGGCGCGGCGCAGATGATGGCGAAAATCCGGCCAAGTAATACAACCTAGGGATGACTTCGGGCCGTTGTGATTCGCTAATTTTCGTTGCTCAATTAGAGACGAATTAGAAGCTACCCCGGATGACCCAGGGGGGTCGTCAACAAGAAATTGCGTGGGGTGCACGCGGCGATGTCATCTGCGGGCAGCGGGCCGATGCGGCGACCCGTTTCCTGGCGTCAGAGACAGAGCTGCCGGCACGGCTACGGGGGAGCCCGGAAGGAGATCGGCAGTGAACCGCAAGACAGGCCTTCTATTGACGTTGAGCACCCTCGCCTTCGCCGGCATAGGGAGCACCTCCGCGGAAGCGGCCGACCTCAACCAGTGTCACCTTCTGACCAGCCAGACCAATCTCTCCCTGCTCGAGCAGGTGGCCATGGACCCGGCAAGTCCGTGGCGTGAGATCGCGCTTGCGCGTCTCGCAGAGCTCTGCGGCACGGTGATCGTCACGGGCGACATCGAAGACCCGCATTAGTAAGGCGGCCGGGGCGCCAGCAGCCCCTTTTTTGACATGACGTCTGCTTGAGACAGCCGCCGCCTTTGCTGGGTCGGGCGAAGCTGGCGGATTTGGGGCATCGCAAGGCAATGAGCAAGCCGGGGGCCGAGTTCGTCGCATCGCATGAGGCGCCGCAGGATCACCTGGTGGTCGCCGACATCATCCTGGTCGCCGATTTCTCGCGCGGCGAGCTGGGCTGGCGCCTCGAAAGCGACATCCGCGCCCAGGCCGAGTGGGGCTATCGCACGGCTCTGATCCACGTGCCGACCGGGCCACGAAGCAAGGCGACTATCCATCCCGACATCGCCGCCTGCGTGGCCGAGGGCCTCGCCGAGCCGGTGGAGCCCGCGGCGAGGGCGATCAAGGCGCGGCTCGTCGTCGTCTACGAGCCCGAGCAACTCTTCGGCTCGCTGTTCGCGGGCCGCGTCATCCATCTCCCGCGCCTCCTCGCCGACCGGGTGATCGCGCTCACGCTGAGCGAGGGCGGCGCCGCCGAACCGGTGACGCGCCAGGTCGACGTGCTGCTCCGCAGCCTCTTCGGCGCCACCACGGTATGGGCGGCGGAGACCAAGGCCGGGCAGACGCGGCTTCGCGAGAGCGGCGTTCGCGTGATCGACGACAATTGGCGTCCGTCCCTGCCTTCGATCGAGCTCCGGCCGGCCGCCAGCTGGCGGAGGACCACGCCGACGGTCGGCCTCGCCGGACAGGCGGCGGTCGCCTGGCTGCGGGCCTCGGCGGAGGAGATGACCGGCGCGCTCTCGGTGAAGGACCGGGCGGCGGTCAAGCTGCTCCTCCCGGCGGAGGCCGAGCTCGAGGGCGTTTCGGTTCCCGAGGCATGGCACATCGCGCGCAGCGACGAGACGAGCCTCAAGAGCTTCCTGCTCGGCCTCGACTTCTTCGTCTTCGCGCCGAGCCAGGAGCTGGAGCCGCCGTTCATCGCGATCGCGACCGCGCTCTCGATGGGCATCCCGACGGTCCTCCATCCGCGCCTCGAGCCGTATTTCGGCGACGCCGCGCTCTATGCGGACGGGGACGACGTGGCGCGGCTGATCACGAGGCACTTCGCCGGGCTCTCGCGCGACAAATGGAGCGCGGAGCGGTCGGCCGCCTCGGCCCGCAAGCGCTTCGGCCCGCAGATCCAGGGCGGCCGCCTCACCGTGCTCGCGGGGGCGCCGACCACGATGCCGCGACGGCCGCGGAGCCGGCCCCAGCGCCGCGCCGTCTTCTTCAGCTCCGACACGATCGGCCTCGGCCATCTCACCCGGCAGCTGGCCGTCGCCCGCCGCCTGCCGCGGCATGTCGAGCCGGTCTTCGTCACCACCAACCAGGCCTTTCGCGTGGCCGCGCAGGCCGGCTTCGCGGTCGAGTATCTACCCTCGGTCGAGCTGGCGCGTTTCGAGCGGCAGCATTGGGAGGAGTGGCTCGGCGAGTCGCTCAACCAGATCGTCGACCAGTACGACGCGCGGTGCCTCGTTTTCGACGGCGCCACGCCGCATGACGGGGTCCTCGCCAGCCTCAGGGCCAACCGCCATCTCAACTCGGTGTGGATCCGCCGCGGCCTGTGGCGGAAGCAGCATACGCGGCACCTCCTCGACCGGCAGTCGCGCTTCAGCCTCGTCATCGCGCCGGGCGACATCGCCGCGGCGAACGACCATGGACCGACCGTCGGCTATCGGCGCGGCGTCCTCGACGTGCCGCCGATCCGCCTTCTCGATCAGGAGGAGCTGTTCAGCCGCAAGGAGGCGGCCGCCCGGATCGGCATCGACCCGAACCGCCCGGCGATCCTGATCCAGCTCGGCGGCGGGGCGACGCGCGACGTGGTCTCGATCGTCGACACGATCCTCGAGAGCCTCGCCACGCGCCCCGAGGTCCAGCCGGTGGTCGCGGACTGGAACACCGCTCCCCTCCCCGACGAGCTGTGGCCGACGGTGCGGCGCATCCGCGCCTTCCCGCTCTCGCGCTATTTCCCGGCCTTCGACTTCACGATCAGCGCGGCCGGCTACAACAGCTTCAACGAGATCATTTCCTTCGGGCTGCCGGCGATCTTCCTGCCCAACGACAACGGCGCGGTCGACGACCAGCCGGCGCGCGCGACCTATGCCGAGGAGCAGAGCGCCGCGCTCTGCTTCACCAGCCGGGACAGCGTCCAGCTGCGGGTCGCGATCAGCACGCTCCTCCAGGATCGGGCCCGCTGGTTCCTCGCCGACAATTGCCGGCGCATCGCCCTTCCCAACGGCGCGGCCGCGGCGGCCGACGCCATCGCTTCGCTGGTGTGACAACAATGGCCGAGGGCGACTCTTCGAACTCCTTCAACGACGTGCCGCAGAATCTGCTGGCCGAGCTGCGCGCCCTGCGCGATCAGGTGCAGAGCCAGCACGGGCTGATCACCGCCCTCACCGGGCGGCGCGCCAATCGCGAAGCGGGCACGCCGATCAGGGAGCTGAACGAGCCGCTCGCCCCGCATGCCAGCCGCGCCGCTGACGGCGAGCCGGTGCGCTTCCCGGCGAGCGAGGATCTCAAGGCGCCGAGCAGGCCGGGTCCGGCCGGCAAGGCGTGGTGGCCGATGCCGGCCGCGACGGCAACGCCCCTTCACCCGGTCCCCGGGTGGGCCCTCTACGGGCAGCAGGGCACGGTCAAGGCGGTCGGCTTCTCGGTGCTCGGGCTCGACGAGGCGGCGACACGCGAGGCGGTCGATTTCGTCGCCCGCGCGCAGCGTAACCAGCGGAACTTCGTGCCGGTGTTCCTGACCGACCTCGACGAGCTGCAGTTGTTCCGCGACCACGGGTTCGTCGCCGAGCATCTGGCGGGCTCGTCGATCGAACCCGCCGCCGCCCGGCAGCGCTATCTCGCCGAGCGCAAGGATCTCATCCAGCGCAAATGGAATCTCGGCGCCATCCTCGACATGACGCGAAGCGCGCGGCCCGATCTTAGCGCGGCCGGGTTCGGTGCGCTGGAGCCCCTGGCGATCGAGTCGCCGGCGACGGGGTTGTCCGCGGCGGCACAGCCGGCCGAGATCGACATCGACGAGGATGCCAGCCCGATCGTCGCGAGCACCCCATGAACGGCCTCTTCCACGACGGCAATGGCGAGCGCCCGTCGCCGGCACGCGCGGGTGCCGGGGACATCGAAGTGCTCGAGCGCCGGCTGGTCGAGGACCCCAACGGTCCGTACGCCGAAGCCGCGCTCGAGCGGATCGCATCGCTCCTCTCCACGCAGATCAAGACCGGCAAGACGACGGCGCGGGCGAGCGGCGCTCCATCCGTGGCGGCGGCCTATGACAGGCCGCGCGAGCCGCTCGCCGCGAAGGAGTGGATCGCCCAAGTGCCGGGCGAGCTCAAGGACGACCTCTTCGCTTCGCTGATCGGGGCGCAGGAAGCGCTGATTGCGGAGCTGGCCGAGGGCGAGGCGATCGCGCCGGCCGAGGCCGACATCGGCCGTGTCGTGGAGGCGGCGGCGGCGGCCTATGAGCGGCGCGGTCTCCTCGGCGCGATCCATGTCCTTCTCCGCGACGCGACGCGCGAGGCGCGCAGCACGGCTTGCGAGAGCCTCGCCGAGCGCCTGGCGCCGATCGACCGCCGGGCGGCGATCCGTCTCTACTGGCTGGCCTATGGGTCGAGCCCGAGCGGGATCAAGGCCCGCAAGGTCGCGCAGCGCATGTTCAAGCTCGGCGACCTCTCCAGCTCGGGGCGCCTCGCCGAGTCCGCGGACTTCGAGGCGATGACCCCGTTCATGGGCGAGCTCCGTCTCGCGACGGCGCTGCAGAAATCGATGCCCGCTATCCGCCGCAAGCCGGGCTCCTTCAGCAGGACCGGCACCGGGATCGCCTATGTCGCGTCGAGCGCCCTGCCCTACAAGGTGGTCGGCTACACGGTGCGCACGCACAGCCTCCTCTCGGCGCTGCGCGAGGAGGGGATCGGCGTCAAATGCTACGTGCGGCCCGGCTATCCTTGGGACCGGCCGGCGGTGCTGGGCGCCGAGCCGGCGCCGGCCGACGTGCGCCGCGTCGGCGAGGTCGACTATCTCTACACGCGCATCCCCGACATCACGCAGGAGCCCGAGCGCTTCATCGAGCGCATGGCCGACGCGCTGGTCACGCGCTTCCGCGACAGCGGGGTGCGCCTCGTCCATGCCGCCTCCAACCACCGCACCGCGCTGCCGGCGCTGATCGCCGCCCGGCAGCTGTCGCTGCCGTTCGTCTATGAAGTGCGCGGCCTCTGGGAGCTGACCACCGCGACCAGGATCCCGTGGTGGGAGGAGACCGAGCGGTTCGCGCTCGACCGCTCGCTCGAGCTCCTCATCGCCCGGAACGCGGACCACGTGCTAGCGATCACGCAGGGCGTGGCCGACGAGCTGATCGCCGGCGGGGTCGAGCCGGAGAACGTCTCGCTCCTCCCCAACGGCGTCGACCCGTCGCGCTTCGCGCCGGCCGAGCCGGACGCCCAGCTCCGCGCCAGGTTCGACATCGGGCGCGAGGATTTCGTGCTCGTCTATTGCGGCTCGCTGACCGCCTATGAGGGGCTCGACGATCTCGTGGCGGCGGCGGATTCGCTCAACCCGGCGATCCGCGCCCGTCTCCTCGTCGTCGGCGAAGGGCCGTATCTCGAGCCGCTGCGCACTGCCGCCGCCGCGCGCCGCTTCGGTTCGGCGGTGACCTTCCTCGGCGCGGTCCCGCCCGGCGACATCCCGCGCTACTGGGCGCTCGCCGACGCGGTGGCGCTGCCGCGGAAGCCGTTCAAGGTCTGCGAGGTGGTTTCCCCGCTCAAGCCCTTCGAGGCGATGGCGATGGGCAAGCCGTTGATCCTCTCGGACCTCCCGGTCTCGCGTGAGATCGTCCGCGACGGGGAGACCGGCCTCCTCTGCCGCCCCGCCGACCCGCAGGATCTCGCCGCCACGATCGCCCGCCTCGCCCGCGACCCCGCCCTCCGCCAGCGCCTCGGCGCGCAAGGACGGGCGTGGGCGGTGTCGCACCATAGCTGGCAAATGAACGCGCGGCGGCTGGTCGAAGTATACGACCGGCTGGCACCGATCGGGGTGGTCGATCGCGCCGGGTTCGAACCCGCCGAGCGAGCGCTCCACAAGCCTGCTCGCAGCAATGAGCTGGTTGGCCAGGCACGCAACGGCTGATCAGCCAAGGGCCGCCAAGCCCGTGCGGCCTGGCTACCGATCCCGCTCGAGGACCGCCATCACCCGCTCGGCGGCGTGGCCGTCCCAGAGCTCGGGGCGGCGGGGGGTGCTGGCCCCGGCGAGCGCCTCGGCGATGCCGGCGCGGATGCGCTTGGGCGATGAGCCGACCAGGCGGTTGGTGCCTTCGAGGACGGTGATCGGCCGCTCGGTGTTCTTGCGCAGCGTCACGCAGGGGACGCCGAGCACGGTGGTCTCCTCCTGGATGCCGCCGCTGTCGGTGAGCGCCAGCCGCGCGCTCATGTTGAGGCTCAGGAACTCGAGATAGCCGAGGGGCTCGACCGGGCGGATGCCGTTCTCCCGGCCTTCGCCGCCGAGGAAGCGGTCGAGGCCGAAATCGGCGATCCTTTTCCTTGTGCGCGGGTGGACCGGAAAGAGGATCGGCATCTCCGCGCCGAGCTCGGCGATCGCCTCGAGGATGCCGCGGAGGGTGTCCGCGTCGTCGACGTTGGACGGGCGGTGAAGGGTGAGCGTGGCGAAGCCGCCTGGGACGAGGCCGAGGCGGTCGGTCATGCGCATGGCCGCGGCCGCGTCGCGAAAGGCGACGAGGGTGTCGATCATGAGGTTGCCGACGAAATGGATATGGTCCGCCGGGTGGCCCTCGCGGAGGAGGTTCTCGCCGGCGATGCGGTCGGTGGTGAAGAGGAGATCGGCGATCGCGTCGGTGCAGAGGCGGTTGATCTCCTCGGGCATCGAGCGGTCGAGGGAGCGGAGGCCGGCCTCGACATGGGCGACGGCGACGTTCAGCTTCTTGGCGGTGATGGCGGCGGCCATGGTCGAGTTGACGTCGCCGAAGACGACCACGAGATCGGGGCGGAACTCGGCCATCACCGGCTCGATGGCGATCATCACCCGTCCGGTGGTCTCGGCGTGGCTGCCCGAGCCGACCTCGAGGTTCACGTCCGGCGCGGGGATCTTGAGATCGTCGAAGAAGGACTCGCTCATCCGCGCGTCGTAGTGCTGGCCGGTATGGACGAGGAGATGCGGGAACTCGTTGGGGCGGGCGTGGAGCAGGCGGACCAGCGGCGCCGCCTTCATGAAGTTCGGGCGCGCGCCCACGACACTCAAAACACGCATGACGGAAAATGCCCCTGATCCCGGCGGAGACTACTCCGCCGCCACCGCGCCCGCGCCATCCTCGGGGCGGAATGTGACGGGATGTTTAACGCCACGGGCGATGGACCGGAAGCGCGGGTGCACCCTCGAGGCGTCTTCTCGCCGCGATCGGTGGCGTCGGGGGGCGAGAGACGGCCGTAGGCCGGCCGCCTCCCTCGACGCGCTAGCCCTCGCGCCAGTGCACGACCGCCCATCCGACCTGGAAGGAGTCGTTTCTGAAGCGGCGGATCGAGATCGTGTTCGAGCCCAGCCGGAGCACGCCGGGCGGGATGCGATTCATGCCGGTCCGCCACGCCTGGCTGTCGCCCGGCGCGGGCAGGAGCGCCCCGCTTTCGAGAACGCCTAGGGCGGGGCCGGCGTGAGCGAGATGGCGCGCAGCGCCTCGGGATCGGATGTCAGCTCGGTCGTGCCGGCCGGCGCCCCGACCTCGCGAAGGAGGTAGGCGAGGATCGAGACATAGGTCGCGGGCGGAAGACTGCCGGGGGCGTCCTGCGGCATGGCCGAGGAGATGAACCCGTAGAAGGTGTCCACGCCGCCGGTCCAAGCGGCGAGGCTCTCGATCACCGCATCGCCGTGACAGGGCGCGCAGTTCCCGCGATAGGCGCCCTGCCCCTGCGAGGCCTGGCGGTCGGTGAAGAACCCCGCGGGCTGGGCGCTGGCGATTTCCGCCGAGCCCAACGCCGCGAGCGCCAGGCAGCCGGCGAGCAGGGATCGGTGAGGATGCTTGGATCGGGCAGTGGCGCGCGTCACGGCTGTCGGTCTCCTGGGCTTGATGGTGCTTTGGGAAGGGCTATCGGGGAAGCTCGTACACCTGCAGGGATGCGGAGCTCTCGAACTGGTTGATGTTGGCCTGCTGGCTGACCGGATTGATGTAGGTCTGGCCGCGCTTGTAGTAGTTGCGCGTCTCGACGATGACCTGCCGGTCCGCGAGGCGCATCTCGCAGCGCTCCTTGATGAAGCGGTCGAACGGGGCGGTGCCGATCGGCGTCTCCCCCTCTGCCGGCGGAAGGTTCTCGCAGACCCAGCCGTCGAGGCCGAACCGCGCCTTGAATACGACACCGGCCGACGCCGCACCGGCCCTGAGGTCCGGGTCGGCGGCGGGGTCGGTGAAGATCCGGTAGCCGCGCACCCGGCCGGCGTCGTCGATCAGGAATGAGATGATCACCGGCTGGAGGTTGACCTCGGTGGCGCTGAAGCGCTGGACCAGGAGGTCCTCGTTGATGTTGTCGGCGTCGGCGAAGCGCAGCGAGGGCGCCAGCGCGCGGTAGATGAGTTCGCGCTCGTCATCGTAGATGAACCAGACCTCGCGCAGGCCGCTCGGCTCCGGCCGGCAGCGGGCGAAATCGGCGAAGCTGCGGAGGGGCATGCCGGGCGGCCCGCCATTGGTGCCGCATGCCGGGCTGACGAATTCCCCCGTCGGCAGATCGTCGACGTGGGTGCCGAACGGGATGTCCCAGATGCGCGGCGGGACGGGCGGCGCTTGAGCAAGCGCGCTCCCCGCCGACGCGGCGAGCCAGACGGCCAACGTCGCAATTGCGCCTCTCCGCCCCGACATCCCTCGCTCCGGCTCAGACAGAACGGCCCTGACGGCGTTTCCACCGTCAGAGCCAGCGTTGTTGCGGACAAGTCTACCGCAAGCCGAACACGATCAGGAGCTGGTTCGACTGGATGTTGAGGTTGCCGCGCGCCTGGCCGGCGACGACCGCGATATATTGCTCACCGTCGATCGAGTAGGTGATCGGCGGCGCCTTGAAGCCGGTGCCGACATTGAAGGTCCAGAGCTCGGTCAGACTGTCCTTGTCGTAAGCGGCGAAGCGACCGTCGGTGTGCCCCATGAACAGGAGGTCGCCGCCGGTGCCGAGATTGCCCGATCCCATCTGATCGGTCTGCGTGAAGCGGGCGACGACCTCGCCCGTCCGCACGTCGAACCCGCTCACCGCCCCGAGATAGGGGCCACGCGAGGGCTGCCAGCCGAAGCCGTTGCCGACCGTCACGCCGACCCAGTTCTGCGCCCCGTCGGGCACGGGCTGGGTGCGGGTGTAGTTGGCGCAGCCGATGGAATGCTGGACATAGGCGGTCATGCGCTCGGCGTCGAAATGGGGCGGCCAGTAGGTCGGCTGTCCCGAGTGCACCGGGCAGATGTCGAGGCCCCGCGTGTCGCCCAGGCCGTAGCGCTGCGCGCGGCCGGCATAGTCCTGCAGGGCGACGTTGGGGTCGTATTCGACCGGGAGCCCGGTCTTGGGATCGAGGCCCGTGGTCCAGGTGATGTCGTCGAGATAGGGCCGCGCCCACACGAACTCGCCGTTGGTGCGATCGAGCGTGTAGTAGAAGCCGTTGCGCGAGAACGTTCCCATGACCTTCCGCATCTGCCCGTCGACCTCGAGGTCGTAGAGCATGCGCGGGTTCACGGTATCCATGTCCCAGGACTCGTTCGGAATCTCCTGGAAGTACCATTTGATCTCGCCGGTGTCGGCGTCGAGCGCGACGGTCGAGGCGGAGTAGAGGTTGTCGCCCGGCCGGAACTCCGGCGCGCTCCACGGGGCCGGATCGCCGGTGCCGATCATCAGGAGATTGGTGTCCGGATCGTAACTCGGCGTCGACCAGATCGCGGCGCCGCCGGTGAGGTAGGCGTTGTGATCGTCCTCCCAGGTCTCGTGCCCGGGCTCGCCCGGCCCCGGGACCATGAAGGTCCGCCACCGCTCCTCGCCCGTGGCGGCGTCGAAGGCGGCGAGCCAGGCGCGGTGGCCGTTGCCGCTGCCCGTGGCGTGGCCGAGGATGATCATGTCCTTCACCGCCAGCGGCGCGGCGGTGATGCCCTGGTTCTGAGCTTCCGGCTCGGGCGCCTTGGCGCTCACGAAGAAGACGGTCTCGCCCGAGTTGGCATCGACCGCGGAGAGCTCCGCCCCGGAGGTCGGGGTGTAGACATTGTTGCCGAGGAGCGAGATGCCGCGGATGCGGGTCTGCCAGCCGCCGGTGTCGGCGTCGGGATCGTTGACCCACAGCACGTCGCCGCGGTTGCCGCTGCGCACATCGATCTTGAACATGCGCGCGGTGCCGGTGTTGACGTAGAGATAGCCGTCATTGACGAGCGGGGTCTGCTGGACGCCGACCGCGCCGGTCGCTCCGCCGAGATCGTAGTTGAGGAGCGAGACCATGAACTTGACCTCGAGGTCGCGGACGTTGTCGCGATTGATCTGGCTAAGGCTCGAGGCCATGTGGGACGCATAGTTGCCGTAGACCAGGAGCCAGTTCTGGCTCTCGTTCTCCGCGTTCAGGAGGCGCTGGAAGCTGACCTCCTGGGCGCCCGCGGGCGCCGCGGCGGCTAGGATTGTCGCGGCCAGAAGGCTGGCGGATCGCACGCGACTGTTGGCGGACAACTTTCTCGAAGCGGTCATAGAACCTCCCTGGGATTGCCCCTGTTCCGATGGCACCGTGATGACCCATCGGCGGAAAGCGTATCGGACGGCCGGGCGGCGTCACCACCCAATTGGGTGATGCGCAGGGCGGACGTGTAGTGCTTGCCTCTCGGAGCGAGAGGAGGCGGAAGGCGCGGCCCGGGCCCGTCTGCTATTGTGGCGGCTTTCGAGGCGGGTGGAGAGCGGCGATGCTGAGGGGCGTGATCGGTCTGCTGGTGGCGTGGGGGGCCGCGCTCGGAGGGGCCGGAGGCGTTGCCCACGCTCAGTCGGTCGAGGCTTTCCTCAGCGGCGAGACCACCTCCTGTCCCAGCTGCGATCTTTCGGGGCAGTCGCTCAAGCGGCTCGACCTCACCGGCGCCAATCTCGCCGGCGCGAACCTCTCGGGCGCCTCGTTCCACCGCAGCAACCTCACCGACGCCGATCTCACGAACGCCGACCTGACCTACGCCAACCTCAACGCCGCCGTGCTGGTCAACGCGGATTTCACCGGCGCGAACCTCACCGGCGCGCTCTTCTACGAGGCCAATGCCAGCGGCGCGACCTTCGCCGGCGCCAATCTCTCCGAGGCGAGATTGCGCAAGACGAGGCTCATCCTCGCCGATCTCTCGGGGGCGAACCTGACCGCGGCCGATCTCGAGGAAGCCCGCGCCACCAACGCCTCGTTCGTCGATGCGGTGCTCGACGGGGCCAATCTCTATCTCGCCGTCGTGTCGCGCGCGAATCTCAGCGGCTCGACCGCGCGCCAGGCGACGTTCGTCGAGGCCTCCCTGCGCGGGACGATATTCTCGGGCGCGGTTCTCATCGGCTCGGATTTCTACAAGGCCGATCTCGGCGACGCCGACCTCTCGGGCGCCGACTTCCGGGGGACGCGCCTCCTCGCCGCCATCATGCGGAACGCGAACGAGGACGGCGCCCTCTTCGCCGGCGCGATCATGCCCGACAACAATGTCTATCCGCAGCCCTGAGCGCCGGCTTCCGGGCCAGCGCCTAGCCGGTCAGCGTGCCGAGGCCGCCATTGATCAGGGTCACCAGCTCGCGCTGGCTGTGGCAGCCGGTCTTCCAGAAGGCGCGCTTGAGATGATGGCGGACGGTCTCCCGGCTGAGGTCGAGGCGGGCGGCGATCGCGCTGACGCTGAGCCCCTCGACGAGGAGCGCGACGGTCTGCGCTTCGCTTTCGGTCAGCCCGAAGACCCGCGAGAGGGTCGCGAGATCCGGCGCCTCTTCGCCGGCGTGGTCGCGAAACACCAGGAGGATGCGCGGGTCGTTCAGGGAGAAATCCAGGATCGATGCCGCCCTCGGACTCAACGCCATGGCGAGGACGGTGGCCGGCGCGGCACCGTCGAGAAAGGCGGCATGCACGTCGAGCGGATCGGCTTCCGCGCCGCCCAGCACACGGTCGAGAGCGCCGTGATGACGCTTGTTCCGCGCGACGACCCGGCCGGCGCGGATTTCGATCAGCCGGCCGTCGGCGATCATCCTCTCCGCGCGCGCGTTCAGCAGCACGGCGCGCCGTTGGGCATCGAGCAGGATCAGCGCCTGCTTGAAGCGGTCGATAGACTGGACGATGCCGTCGAGCATGGCGGCGGATTCGTGCACCGCTTTTGCCGCCCGCAAAGCCTTGTCGAGATGCATGGCGAGCCGGGCGATCCACCTCAGCTCCGCCCCGTCGAAGTCGCCCGCCGACCGATCGCGGATGAGGTCGAACAGGACCTGACTCCGGCCGTCGTCCAGGAGCACGCCGGCCGCATAGCGTGAATCGGTCGTGGTCATATAGCCGTTGTAGAACTCGGAGCCGAGCAGCTCACGGTCCGGGACGAGGTCGCGGAGGCTGTGGACCACGCCCGGATCGGCCGCGACCATCCGGCGGAGCCATGTATTCCGGCCGTGAAAGTAGGCGACGTAGTCGGCCATCATGTTGGCGGAGACGCCTATCGCTACCGGCGCCCGCAATGTCTCGAGGGGG
The DNA here is from genome assembly GCA_020853895.1 of Bauldia sp. Classification (GTDB taxonomy): domain Bacteria; phylum Pseudomonadota; class Alphaproteobacteria; order Rhizobiales; family Kaistiaceae; genus JADYYB01. The sequence goes on along the minus strand of JADYYB010000155.1, from coordinate 11,389 downwards.
CCGCGCAGCGGGGTCAGGCAAGCGACGCTGGCGTTGAAGCTCGCACTGACCTCCCGCAGCCAGCCCTGCCAGTCGGAAGAAGCGATCGTGTCTCCCAGCGACAGTAGAAGCCTGTCGAACTCTGCCTCGTGCATGGTCGGTCGCTCCCGGCACTGAAGGTTATTCGACGTTTCTCCAGGGCACAACGCTACGGAACTCATGGCCCCGGCCAGTGTCGGGGATGCCCTCGGGCCGGCCGCATCGCGACTCCCCACGCCGCCCGGCTCGGCCGCCTTCGGTCCCAAGGTCGGCGGGAATCGAAGCGCGGCGGCCGCGCCCACGTCCATGGCGGTTGCATCCGGGCGACGATTCGGCCGATGATCGAATCTGTTTCCTGGTCACACGATGGAGGGGGGATGAAGCGCATTAGCGGCTGGCTGTCTTTTCTGGCCGCGTCAATTCCTCTCCTCCTGCTCATCGCTACCCCGGCGCAGGCCCAGGAAACCGCCGCGCTGATCGATCTCACACAGCATCCCGTCGGCTATCTGGCGCTCGTGATCTTCTTCGTGGCCTACGGATTCGTGGCCGTCGAGAAGGCCATCCAGCTGCGCAAGTCGAAGCCGGTCATGCTCGCCGCGGGGCTCATCTGGGCGCTGCTCGGCCTCGTCTATGCCGCCTACGGCAAGGGCGCCGAGCTCGAAGAAGCCGCCAAGCACGTCATCCTCGACTACGGCGAGCTGATGCTCTTCCTCGTGGTCGCGATCACCTACGTGAACACGATGCAGGAGCGGCGCGTCTTCGACGCCCTCCGCACCCGGCTCCTGACCATCGGGCTCTCCTACCGCCAGCTCTTCTGGATGGTCGGCGGGCTGGCGTTCGTCTTCGGCCCGATCATCGACAATCTGACCACGGCGCTGGTCATGGGCGCGGTCGTGGTGGCCGTGGGAGTCGGCAACTACCGCTTCATCGTCATGGGCTGCATCATCATCGTGGTGGCGGCCAATGCCGGCGGCGTCTTCTCGCCCTTCGGCGACATCACCTCGCTGATGGTGTGGCAGAAGGGCAAGCTGCAATTCTTCGAGTTCTTCAACCTCTTCTTCCCCTCGCTCGTGAACTTCCTCGTGCCGGCGACGCTGATGCATTTCAGCGTACCGACCGGAAGGCCGGAGGCGACGGGCGAGGTCAGGAGGCTCAAGGCCGGCGGGGCGACGGTGATCTGGCTGTTCGCCGCGACGCTTGCGACCGCCGTCTCGTTCAAGACCTTCCTCAGCCTGCCGCCCGCGCTCGGGATGATGCTCGGGCTCGGCTATCTGCAGATGTACAGCTACCTCCTCCAGCATATCGGGCGGCGGCGGAACGACCAGGACATGCAGGCCTTCGACTCCATGCGCGAGATGCGGCACGTGGAGTGGGACACGCTGCTCTTCTTCTTCGGCATCATCTTCGCCGTCTCCGGGCTCGGCGTGGCCGGGTATCTGGCGCACCTGTCGGACTATCTCTACGGCGACCTCGGGCCGACCGTCGCCAATATCGCGATCGGCGTGCTGGGCGCGGCGTTCGACAACATCCCGCTGATGTTCGCCGTGCTGACCATGAACCCGGAGATGTCGAGCGGCCAGTGGATGCTCGTCACGCTCAGCACGGGGGTCGGCGGGAGCCTCGTCTCCATCGGCTCGGCGGCCGGCGTGGTGCTGATGGGACTGGTGCGCAACCACTACACCTTCATGAACCATCTCCGATGGGCCTGGGCCGTCGCGCTCGGCTACGTCGCCAGCATTGCGGTCCACCTCTGGGTCAACGCCGCCCTCATCTAGAGGGCGGTAAGGACGCCGGCGGCGGTCTAGCGGCCCTGCAGCTTCTGGTAGGCGTCGCGGACGATGTCGATGTGGAGGCGCATGTGCTCGGTCGCGGCGGCGCGGTCGCGGGCCATGATGGCGTCCACGACCAGGCTGTGCTCGCGGTGGGACTCGGCGACCCGGCCGGGCTGCCCGAACTGGGCGCGGCGGAAGGGGCTGACCCGGGCGCGCGTCAGGAGCGTGATCTCCGCAAGGTAGCTGTTGTGCGTGCCGGCGTAGATCATGGCGTGAAAGCGCTCGTTCCGGTCGCGGTAGCGGGCCGCGTCGTCGGCCGCGACCAGCCCGGCCATCTCGTCGTGCAGCTTCTGCAGCTTGGTCCGCTCGGCCGGGCTCATCTCCTCGGCGGCGAGGCCGGCGCAGAGCGCCTCGAGCTCGGCCATCGCCTTGAACATGTCCATGAGGCGGGAAAGCGTGGGCAGCGCCACGACCGCGCCGCGATGGGGCCGGGTCTCGACCAGGCCCGAGGCCGCGAGGTTGCGGATCGCCTCGCGCACCGGGGTCCGCGAGACGCCGAAGCGCTTGGCGAGATCGGCCTCGTCGAGCGGGGAGCCGGGCTCGAGCGCGCCGCGGATGATGTCTTCCGACAGCCGCTGGCGGAGGGCCTCGGTCCGCGTAACGCGAAATCCGTTGCGGGTCCGCTCGCCCGCAGTCTCTGACGTCTGGGTCACCAACACCGGTCCGGTCGCAATGAGCGCACTCCTAGCATGGGGAAGGCTGAAGAACCATGGATGGCCGCGGGCGCTCCCCACGGCGCAGACGACGCCACAAGCCGCTTCCGCACGGCCGGCCATTAGGCTCACCTCCCCGTACGGGTAGTTCGGGGCGGTCCTGGGCAGCGTAAGCTGGCGGCGTGATTGGGTCGATTGAACCTCGTAGTGCATTCCCTGGAAATACTCCGGCTCCGCCTCGGCGGAGCCTTTTCACTCGCAAAACGGCGGCCGCCGACTGGGCGGCGATCGGATCCGGCGGCTCCGGTTCCAGGGAAACGGGGTCGATCCCGGCTCCAGCGACCCATTCGGAACCCGGTCCCCCGCGCCGCTGGGCCAGCGGGAAACGGCCGGGCCTCCTGCCCTTCGCCGCCGCGATCCCGTTCCTCCTCGCCGCTGGCCCGGCTTATGCCCAGCAAAGCGCCGACGTGCTCCTGGATCGGCTGGTGGCCGAGCAGGACGCCCTCGCCTTGCAGGATACCGACGATTTCTACAGCTACTACGAGCTCGGGACGTTCGACCTTCCCTCGTTCGACCAGCGGTCGGCGATCGAGGCGCTGAACGCCGATCTCCAGGACAATGCGACCCTGCAGTGCAGCTTCGCCCCCTATCCGTTCGGGGAGCCCTCCCGCATGGGGATCGTCCGTCTCCTCACCGGCGCCGGGCAGGTCATAGAGGCCGGGCGGATCGCGGAGCTCCCGGCCGACCGGCTGGTGGGTGCCGTCATGCGGTCCTGGGAGGGATTCACGGGCAATGTCCTCGACTGCAACGTGTCGCTGGCGCGCCTCTATTTCGACAATGGCCGCGTGCTCACCGCCTACTACGACGGCCGGGACGATCTCGTCGCCACCAGGCCCAACGTCCCCTCCATCCTGCGGCTTGCTCCGCTCGAGGATTTCCTGAGAGACCGGGTAAGCGCCCGCCCCGGGGCCGGCGCCGGCGGGGACTGACGCAGCATGGTCGGGTCGCCATCCCAAACCGCCGGGCGTTCGTCGCCGAGCCACCGGCCGCGGACGTGCCTTGGCCCGCATTGGACGGCGGTGAGGCAGATCTCCCCAAGGAGCAGCGCTCGCATCAGGCGCCGCGCGGCAAAGCAAGAGGACCGAAGATGTCGAACTCAGTGAATGGGGCCGGGTCGCCGTTCCGGCCGGCCAGGCTCGCGATCCTTTCCGTGGCCGCAGGCGCCTTCCTGGCGCTTGCTCTCCCCACCCACGCGCAGCCGGTGGAGAGCGGCGCCACCATCTGGCAGCAGGCGGGATGCTTCAACTGTCACGGGAACCTCGCGGCCGGCGACGGGGATGCCGCCTATCCGCCCGGCCCCAACCTCCGCCGCTCGCGCCTCGACCGCGACCAGCTGATCGAGACGATCGCCTGCGGGCGGCCCTCGACCGCGATGCCGTTCCATCTCAGGGGCGCCTACACCGAGGTCGCCTGCTACGGCTTGCCCCTCGGAGCGCCGCCCGACGTGCCGGACGCGGGCCAGTTCTCGGCGGAGCAGGTCGAGATGCTGTCCGACTTCCTCCTCGAGCATGCCCTCGGGGTGACCAGGATCACGCGTGAGAACTGCGCGGCGTTTGTCGGCGACGCCAACAACCCGATGTGCCTTCAGTACTGACTGCCGGCCGGACGTGGCAGTGATACTCTGAGGCGGCCGCCGGGACACGCTGCGATGGCGGCCGCGCGCGAGGCGTAGGCTGGCCAAGGAGAAGGCAAGGCGATGACGCATCGGGTTCTGCTCATCGGCACGGTGGCGGCCGCCCTGATCGCCGCGGGCGGGGCGGCTGCGCAGCCGCTCGGGGAGCGCGAGGCGGCGTTCGTGGCCGGAGAGACTCTCGACTGCTCGGGCTGCAATCTGGCAGGCGTCAGTCTGAAGCGCCGCAATCTCGCCGGGGCCGACCTCTCCAACGCCAATCTCGAAGAGGTGTCGTTCCACGCCGCCAACCTCGCCCGCGCCAACCTTTCGGGCGCACACGCCCCCTACGCCAACTTCAATCGCGCCGTCCTGACCACCGCCGATTTCAGCGGCGCCGACCTGACCGAGGCCCTGTTCTTCGCCGCATCGGCCTCGGGCGCCAATTTCTCCGGGGCGACCCTCGACAATGCGCGGATGGGCAACGCCACGCTGCTCCGCGTCAACATGGAGGGCACCTCGCTCGCGCATGCCGCGCTCGGCGGGGCGCTGGTGAACGATGCGCGGCTGGCGGGCGCGCACCTGACCGCCGCCGACCTCCGCGACGCGACCTTCATCCGCGCCGACATGAGCGGCGTCTCCGCCGAGGCCGCGTATTTCTTCAATGCCGATCTGAGCCACGCCAATCTGAGCGCGGCGGTCCTCGCGGGCGCGCAGTTCGAGGCCGCCGACCTCAGGAACGCCAATCTGACCGGTGCCGACCTGGTAGCGGCGCGCCTGCTCCGGGCCAACCTCCTCGGGGCGGACCTCACCGGCTCCTATCTCACGGGAGCGCTGATGCCTGACAACACGGTGCATCCGTGACCGCGTCGAGGGCGAAGACCTCGAGCCGCGTCGAGCTCTCGAAATAGCCCTCCGGCGGGGCGGGCACGAAGCTCTGGCCGGGCTTGCGCAGATTGCGGCCCTCGAGCCAGGTGAGCCGATCCTCGGTCACCATGGCGCAATTCTCCTTGAGGAAGAGGCCTTCATAAGGCTCCTCCCCGGGCAACGCCGGCAGCGACGTGCAGCGCCACGCGGCGCCACGGAGGCTCGTCTTGAGCACCGCGAACAGCTCATGGGCGAGCATGCGCACCGTGGTCGGCGCACGGGTGTCGGTGACGATGCGGTAGCCCTGGACCACGCCACCGTCGTCGATCAGCAGCGAGGTGACGATCGGCTGAGCGAAGAGGACGTTGGCCGAGAACCGCCGGATCTCCTCATCGTCTCCGTACGCACGGGCGATGTACTCCCACTCGTCGTCGTAGATGAACCACACCTCGTGCAGCCCGGTTCTCGCCTCGGTCCGGCAGCGGCCGAAATCCGCGAAGCTGTCGAGCCGCACCGAGGGCGGGCCGCCGTCGGTGCCGCAGGAGGGGTCGATCCACTCCTCGACAGGCAGGGCGTCGACGGGGATGCCGAGGGTGAGATCGAAGAGCCTTGTGTGCGACTGGGCGAGCGCCGTTTGAGCCGTCACCATGATCAGCGCGGCACCCGCCACGGGCGACCACCATGCGTGCATCATCCACCTCGGACGGACGGGCCGGAAACAAAAGTGCAGGGGGAGAACCCCCTCCCCCTGCACGCATCGCACTCGGAGCGCAGCGCGCCCGAGAGGCCTAGAGGCCGAACACCACCAGCATGGCGGCCGGCTGGACGAGGCTGCCGCTCGCCGGGTCGTCGCCGCCCACGACTCTGGCAATGTACTGGTTGTCACCGACCGCGAAGCTGATCGTGGCACCCTTGTTCTTGGTGCCGACATTGTAGTGCCACAGCTCCTCCAGGGTGTCGGAGTGGAACGCCGAGATGCGCCCGTCGTTCGCCGCGGTGAAGATCACCCCGCCCGCCGTCGCGAGCACCCCGGACTCCAGACGGTTGTCGTCGGGAACCCCGTTGATGTCGCGGAAGACGCGGTGCAGGACCTCGCCCGAGGCCGTGTCGATCGAGACCAAGGCGGTGCGCGTGTCGACGATCGTGGTCTGCACCGAGGAGCCGAGACTCTCGCGGGCCAGCGGGTTGAAGGCCTCGTCCGTCGACCGGACGATGGTCGAGTAGGCACAGCCATCGATCATCGTCTGGTAGGTGATCCCGGTGGTGGGATCGTACGAGGCCGGCCAGATGCCGGTCGCCCCGCCGCTCCAGGTGGCGCAGAACCGCGGTGCATCCGCCGCCAGACGGCCGCGACGCGGCCCGGCCACGGCGTAGGTCTGAAGGCCGCCGTTCGGATCGTACTCGACCGGCTTGCCGGTCTTCGGGTCGAGCCCGGCGGTCCAGTTCATGCTCTCCAGCTGCTGCACGGCGCGCAGGAACTCGCCGGTCTCCCGGTTCAGCGAGTAGAAGAAGCGGTTGCGGGCCCAGTAGCTGACCGCCTTGACCGGCTGTCCGGTCGTCGGGTCGGGAACGTCGAAGAGAATGCGGGTCGAGGTCGAGTCGAAGTCCCACTGGTCGTTGGGGACGTCCTGGAAGTACCACTGGATCGAGCCGTCATCCGCATTCAGCGCAAGCGTGCTGACCGAGTAGAGATTGTCGCCCGGGCGGAATTCGGGGTCGGTCGACGGCGAGGGCTCGCCCGTGCCGACATAGAGGGTGTTGGTCGCCGGATCGTAGGAGGGTACCGCTCCCCACACCATGGCCGCGCCGGAGCGCCACGTCTCGCCCGGCCAGGTGCCGAAGTTCGGATCGCCCGGCAGCGGGATGGTGTGGGTGCGCCACATCAGCTCGCCGTTGTCGGCGTTGTAGGCGCCCACCCAGCCGACGCCCGGGCCACGGATGCCGGGGATCAGGATCGGCGTACCGTCCGAAGTGGGATAGACCTGCGGGGTCCCCGCGAAGGCGCGGGCGTCGAGCATCTCCTGCGTGTTGGGCTGGTCGACCACTTCCTGGATGCCCGCCTCCCAAACCTGCTCGCCCGACTGCTTGTCGATGGCGATGATGCGCCGGTCGGCGGTGGTCTGGATGACCCAGTCGCTGTAGAGAGCGATGCCGCGGGCAACATTGGAGGGGTCGGTCGAGGGATCGAACCGCCACAGGGGAACGGCCTGCTCGCCGCTGGTGACGTCGAAGGCCATCACGCGGTTGATGTTGTCGGTCACGTAGAGAATGCCGTTCTCCACGCGCGGCCAGGCGTGCTCGTTGCAGGCGGTGCCCGAGGGGGCGCGCTGCATGCAGCCGCGGATCGAGGCCATGTAGAGCAGGCGCAGATTACCGACGTTGTCGCGGTTGATCTGGTCGAGCTGCGAATAGTGCCAGTTGCTGTAGTTGCCGTCCGCCAGCAGCCAGTTATGCGGCTCGGCATCGGCATTCAGCAGCCGGTCGATCGTGGTCGTCGCAAACGGTTCGGTCTGCGCCTGCGCGCCGGCACTGAGGCCCAGCGTGGTGCTCGCGGCCAGTGTCGCCGCCAGCAATCTGATGCGGGTCTGCATTTGTCCGTTTCCTCCCATGGTCGTGACAAGCGGGGTCATGATCCCGTCTCAGCCTAGACCGGTCGCACCGTTCCCGAGCTACCCGAACGGGTCTGGACGGCGGGCTTGTTCGCCTTGATCGGACCGCACGGCCGGGCCACCGCGCTCGAGCTTTTGGCGCCGGTGGACATCCCGGCGACCGAAAGCTCCGGTCAAGGACGGCTTGGCTTCCGGTTGGCCGGAGCTCGTTCCGCCGTGGACTGCCCGAGCGTCCTCACGGGGACAAACTGAACGAGGGTACCCGTTCGGGTAGGTTCGAAAGCCGGCTTCCGTAGAATTATCCAAGTGTTACTATAGCGGCCCATCGGGGCATCGCGGAGGATCGCGCTGCCCCCAACAAAATCCGCGAACGAGTCGAGGTGCACCAAACGGGGGGAATAGATGAGCAGTCGGGACGGACTCGATTCAGTTCTCTTGGCGTTGAGCGAAGCACCGCTTTCCTCAAGCTGGGAGGCAGCGCTGACCGAGCTGGGCCGATATCTGGACGCACCCAAGATCGCGCTCGTCCCGATGAAGTCAGACCCCTGCCGGTTCGTCGACGGATACGCTGTCGGATACACCAGCCTCCAAAAGACCTCCTACGTCGAATACTTCGCCAGGAGCGATGTATATTTCTCCCGGTTGCTCGCAGCCGAGGATATGCGTCCGCAATTGGCGGTCGCTCTGGTCTCTGAAGCGGAGCTGGTCGGCAGCTCCATCTACAATGACTGGTGGCTTCCCTCCGACATGCGATACGCGCTGAGCGTACCGATCGATATCGGCGCGGCATGGCGCTTCGTCCTGAGCTGCGTCAGGCCTCGCGGGAGCAAGGATTTTTCGGACGACGACCTCCGAGCGGTCGGGATCATCGCCCAGTATGTCCGGCAGTCTCTTCGGGTCGAGCACATGATGCGGGAGACCAATGCGCGCCTCGGAGCGGCGCATTGGACACTCGAGCAGCTGTCGATTCCGACGATCTTCCTGAGCAAGAACTGCCGGATCGTCTTTGCCAACGACGCGGCGATCGAGACGCTGCAATGCGGCGGGGCAATCGGAACGCGCGACGGATGCCTGTTGGCCAAGAACAACGCCGTCGCCCGTCGTCTCAACGAGGCGATCGAGGCGGTGGCGTGCGGCAGGAGCAACCAGAAGGCCGTGTCGCTGATCGCGGAGTCGGGCGCGCGCCGTGCATCGGCGTTGATTCTCAGAATTCCGCGGCAGATGGCGGACGGTCTCGATCTCGGACTTGCGACCGCGGAGCTGGTCGTGTTCGTCCTCGAGCACCAAAGGCGGGCGCCGCCACCCCCCGAGTTCCTGATGTCGGCCTTCGGACTCACGCCCAAGGAGGCGAGCACCGCCAGTCTGCTGGCCGACGGGGCCGACCTCCTCGAGATCGCGAAACATCTGAACGTGAGCCGCGAGGGGGTGAGACATCACCTGAAGCGGCTCTTCTGGAAGACCGACACGCACAGCCAGCGCGAGCTGGCCCAGGTGATCGCCAGCGTCGTCGGCCCGCTCAGACGGTGGGGCGACTCGTGGGCCGAGGCCGAGCCAAATCCCCTCAGAGAAACGGGGAGCGCCGGAGGGCGCTCCACCGACCTTCTATGAGTCCGCCTAGGGCGTGACGTCGTAGACGAAGAGACGCGAGCTGTCGTCCTCGGGGATGAAGTAGAAGCGGAGCCCGCCCTCGGTGGCTTCCGCCCAGAAGGGATTCTGGGTCATCACCAGCCCGTTCTCCGTCCACTGCTGGACCGGCACCTGATGGACCGGCCGGCCGGTCGCGACGTCCACGAGCTCGATTCCGCCGAGCGCGAAGACCGGACCATCGGGAGTCTGGCGATAGTTCACGAGCCCGGAGCAGAGGGCTTGTCCGGCGGCAAGGTAGTGACAGTCCTGATAATCGATATAGTGCGAGGGGTTGAGGACGCGGAGCTCCTCCGGCGGCTCGCTTCCGTTGATGACACTCAGGTCCTCGTCGAGAGCGAAGCGATAGAGGTGCCGGGAGCCCCAGCTGACGGCGTTGAGCGTGCCCGCGTCGGTAGCATGGACGACCCCGCCGAGATGGTCGGGGAAGCGGAGTATCTCGGTCGCATCGAGCGTCTCCGGATCGACGCGGTAGATGATCGCGTGACTGTCCGGCCGATACTCGGCGACCGGCACCCAAAGGGACTCGCCATCGAAGTCGATGCCGCCCGGGTGGTAGATGTCGCCCTCCCCCAGCACGACCTCGCGAACGAGGTTGCCCTCAAGGTCCAGCTCGAAGAGATGGCCCCGTCCGACACCGGCGCTGCGATCGAGCCCGTCCCGGGGCGCGGGATACCGCTCGGTCGGCTCGATGATCTCGACCGATGACAGGAAGATGCGGTCGCCGACCTTGACCATCCCTTGCGGATGAAAGGTCGGAAAGCCGAGCGGAACGGTGCTGACCAGCTGCCACTGGCTGTTCCGGGTCAACGCGCCGAACCGATCCGCGACCGGGGACTGGGCAGCCGCCTCGGTGGCGGCGATCGCCAGCAGCGGGACCACCACGAGGCCAATCTTGTGAATGCTCATGTCTGTCTCCTCTCGACCAGCGCCCGGTGGTGGCTAGCATCCGGACGGTTGCAGGCGAGTGACAGGCGCGGCCGATCCGCGGCGGGTGGGGTGGCCGCAAGGCCGTCGGGCTTGCCGTCGGGCATTTGCGCGTCCAAGATTCGCCGTGGCTCGACGGAGGTCACGAGGTCAGCACGGAGAAGACCATGAAACCGGCGGTCATCCTGGTTGGGGCGGACAAGGGCGGCGTAGGCAAGACGACGGTGTCGCGCCTCCTCCTCGAGTATCTGCTGGCGCACGAGGTTCCGGTCCGCGCGTTCGATACCGAGTGGCCGCGCGGAACCCTCAAGCGCTTCCATCCCGACATCACCGAAATCGTCAACATGAGCGACACCACGGACCAGATGCGTGTCATCGACACGCTCGATGACGCTCCTCTCGCCAACCTTCTCGACGTCCGTGCCGGTCAGCTCGGCCCGATCCTCCAGGCCCTGAAGCGCATCGGGTTCCTCGACGCGGCCAGGGAGGGCGAGTTCGCGTTCCTCCTCTTCCACATCCTCGGTTCCTCGATCTCCTCATTGCAGGAGATCGGCGAAACGGCCCCTCTCGCGACCGACGCGCACTACTTCCTGGTGAAGAATTTCATCGGCGAGAACACCTTCTTCGACTGGGATCCGGGCACCTACCGCACCTTCTTCAGCCGGGCGCGGGACGCGACCGAGATCGTCATCCCTCGCCTCGACCCGCTGGCCTACGAGCAGGTCGACCATGCCGGCGTTCCGTTCAGCCGATTCGTCGAGGACCGCACGAACTCCTTCGTCCTCCGGGGCTCTGTCCGGACATGGCTCAACACCGTCTGGGGCGAGCTCGACCAGGCCAAGACGCTTCGGCTCATCGGCGCGCGGGCGCCGAGCCGGCGCGGCAAGCGCTGAGGCTCGGGCGGGCCTGGGGTCCTACCGCGTCAGAGCGGGCGGCCGCCGAGCCGCCAGGTGTCCGGCGGCGGGCTCCTGGCCGTTCGCGATCGTCGACCAGCAGAGCTCGGCGAGCTGGCGGCGCAGCTTGGGGGTGAGTGACCCGTTCTTGCCGCGGAGGCGCTTCAGCGTGTTGCGAATCGACCCGCGCAGGAACGAGTTCAGGAGATCGCCGGGAAAATCGCGGATCGCGCCGTCGCGCTGTCCCTCGAGGACCAGACTCTTCCCGTAATCGATG
>JADYYB010000154.1 GCA_020853895.1 Bauldia sp. | reverse complement strand
CGCTGATGCTCGCAACTCCCATGGGATTTTAGTGCCTCGCTTGCCGCGAGGCCCCCTCCCGGCCTCCCCCACAAGGGGGGAGGGGGAACGATCGCCGGCCATATGCGATAGCCCTGCCCTCAAGGGGAGGGTGGAGCAAGGCTTTCCGGCGCAGCCGAGCGGCCTTGAAGGACGGGGCTGGCGGCTGTTAGCGAGCTGTTGGGGAGGTCCCTATACTGATCGCCCGGGCGATCACGGAGTTGCGGCTTCGAATGGGCGGCGGCTTCGGCTAAGGAGGCCGGCGGGAAAAACCGAGGGTAGTGAGAGCTTTGCGGACGAGACTTGGCCTCCTTCTTCTGGCTATCGCAGCCGCCATCCTGCCGGTGCGGGCGGCGAATGCGGCGGCGTATATCCTCATCGACGTGCGGTCGGGGGCGGTGCTCGCGGCGGACAACGCGCACCAGGTCTGGTACCCCGCCTCGCTCGCCAAGCTGATGACCGCGCATCTGGCCTTCCGCGCGCTCGAGGCCGGCGCGCTGCGGCTGACCTCGCCGGTGGTGGTCTCGGCGAACGCGGCGGCCGAGCCGCCGAGCAAGATGGGCTACCGGGCCGGCACGATCCTCACGGTCGACAACGCGCTCAAGATGATGCTGGTCAAGTCGGCCAACGACATCGCCATGGCGGTCGGCGAGACGATCGGCGGGAGCGAGGCCGGGTTCGTGGCGCTGATGAACGCCGAGGCGCGGCGTCTCGGCATGGTCTCGACCGAGTTCCGCAACCCCAACGGGCTCCCGCAGAGCGGGCAGGTGACGACCGCGCGCGACCTCGCCGTGCTGGCCCGCGCCATCATCCTCGAGCATCCGCAGTACCGCCACTATTTCGGCTACACGGCGATCCTCGCCGGCGGGACCGCGATGCCCTCGCAGAACGATCTCCTCGAGCGCTATCCGGGCGCGACCGGGATGAAGACCGGGTTCATCTGCTCCTCCGGCTATAATCTGGTCGCCTCGGCCGAGCGGCAGGGGCGCGGGCTGATCGCGGTGGTGCTGGGTGCGACCTCGTCGGAGGAGCGGGCGCGGATCGCGGCCAGCCTTCTCGACCAGGGTTTCCTGGCGCGCGGGGCGTTTCCCCAGGCGGTCGATACGTTCATGGGCGCCTCGCCGACCCCCACACCGGCCGACCTCCGCAGCGTCGTCTGCGCCGACGGGCTGCCGCCCGACGGCAACATCGAAGCGGGGTCCGACGACCCCAACTCCTCGCTCGGCCCGCGCGTCTCGATCATGCAGCCGATCCAGGTCTCGACCGGCGGGGCGGACGCGCAGATGCCGGCGATCGCCTTCGGCGTGCCGATCCCGCGGCCGCGGCCGGCGGGGCCGCTCATCTACAGCCCGGCCGCGCCGATCCCGCTCGCGCCGGATTTCGCGTTGCGGCCATGAATCTCGCGAGCCGCCTTGCTACGCAGCGCCCGGTGCCGATCCCGGTCACGATCCTCACCGGGCCGACCGGGGCCGGCAAGACGCAGATCCTCAACCGGCTCTTCGCCGGCGGCGGCCTCGCCGACACGGCGGTGATCCTCAACGAGACCGGCGGGACAAAGCTCCGGCACGGGCTCGTGACGCAGGCCGACGACGAGCTGGTCGAGCTCGGCGGCGGGTGCGTCTGCTGCACCGCGCGCGGCGCCTTCACCGACGCGCTCGAGCAGCTGGTGCGCGCGCTCGACAACAAGCGCCTGGCGCGGCTCGACCGTGTCATCGTGGAGACCTCCGGCGAGGCCGACCCGGCGGCGCTGATCGCCTCGCTGGCGCTCCATCCTTATCTCTCGCTCCGCTATGCGATCGACCTCGTGGTGGCGGTGATCGACGGCGCGCGCGGCGAGACGCTGCTCGCGAGCGACGGGCCGGTGGCGCGGCAGATCGTGCTCGCCGACCGGCTGGTGGTCACCGGCGAAGGCGGGGACGGTTTGCCGGCAAAGCTGAGTGCGCTGAATCCGTTGGCGCCGGTCGTTGATCCGGTGGGCGAGCCGGGGAGCATTTTCGGGCCGCGGCCGCTGGCGGGCGAGGGCGCGCCAGGCGTGAGCCGGCGGTTCCTCGCGACCGATGGCGGCAACACCGCGCCGCGGCGCGTGGGCGCGGCGGGGCTGCACGGTTTCCTGCTGCGCTCGGACCGGACCGTGACGCGGCGCCAGGTCGATCTGCTCGTCGATCTCCTCGGCACGATGGTCGGCGCGAAGCTGACGCGGCTCGCGGGCAGGCTGAGCGTCGGAGACGAGACGCCGGCCGTCCTGTCGCTGCAGGCGGCGGAGGGCGTCTTCCTGCCGATCGTCCCTGTCGAGGCGCCGGCGGGGGGTGCGACGCTCCGCTGCGTGGTCGAGTGGGGGGAGGAAGCGAAGGTGCGTGCGCTGTGGGACGCGGCGCTCGGCGGGATCGGCCCGGACATGCCGGATGCCGAGGCGTTGCACGACAATCCGCTCGCGGTGTCCGGTCTCAAGCTGGGCAATTGAGCGAGGCGCAGAAGATTACCGATAGTAAACCCGATCGAAGAAAGTCGGGGCTATTAGGGTTAATCAGACTTAGTTGCCAGTTGAGCTTATTTGAGGCAAGTCGGAACTAAATCATAACGGCGGATTAAGCTATATTGACGCGTGAAAGCCATATGCGGACGTGGCCACGCGGCAATGCCTTCTTTCATTTCTGTTGTCGAACGCTTGCCCCAGCAAGGGGCCTGGGCACCGCTCGCGCGCGGGGCGCGCCTCGCCGAGGGCGTCCTCACCGGTAAAGACGACCGCTCGGTTTCTCAGCGAATTGCGCTGATCGCCTTCTCCACGCGCATCGTCTCCGCGCTCATCGCCTATCTCAGCCAGGTGCTCATCGCCCGCTGGATGGGCGACTACGAATACGGCGTGTTCGTCATGGTGTGGGTCGGCGCCGTGATCATCGGCGGGCTCGCCTGCTTCGGCTTCCAGAAGTCGATCGTGCGCTTCGTGCCGGAGTACCAGGAGCGGCGCGAGGGCGACCTCCTCCGCGGCGTGCTGGTCGGCAGCCGGCTGCAGGGGCTGATCACCGCGACCGTGCTGGCAGTGGTCGGCGTGATCGGGCTGAAGATGTTCGAGGGCTCGGTCGCCTCGCACTATCTCATCCCGCTCTACCTCGCCGCGATCTGCCTGCCGATGCTGTCGGTGGCGGAGATCCAGGAGGGCATGTCGCGCGCCTTCAACTGGGCCGACCTCGCGCTCTGGCCGACCTTCATCTACCGGCCGCTCCTCATCCTCCTCGTCATGTGGGTCGCGCTCGCCGCCGGCTTCGAGGCCAACGCGGTGACCGCGATGGGGTCGGCGATCGTCGGCACCTATGTCGCCACGGTCTGGCAGTTCGTGGCGCTGCAGCTCCGGCTGCGGAAGACCGTGCCGGCGGGCCCGCGGCAGTATCAGACGCTGAAATGGATCGGCATCTCGCTGCCGATCTTCCTGGTCGAGGGGTTCTTCAACCTCCTCACCAATGTCGACATCATCATCGTCGGCCAGTTCGTGCCCCCCGACCAGGTGGCCATCTACTACGCCGCGACCAAGACGCTGGCGCTGGTCCACTTCGTCTATTTCTCAGTGCGCGCGGGGGCGGCGCACCGCATCTCGCAGTATTACATTTCGGGCGACCGGGCGCGGCTCGAGGCGCTGGTGCGCGACACGCTGCACTGGACCTTCTGGCCCTCGCTGGCGCTCGCCGGCCTCCTGCTCCTCGTCGGCAAGCCGCTGCTCGGGATGTTCGGGGAGAGCTTCGTCGAGGGCTACCCGCTCCTCTTCATCTTCACGATCGGCCTGGTCCTCCGCGCCTCGGTCGGACCGGCGGAGAGCCTCCTTTCGATGTCGGGCCAGCAGCGCATCTGCGCGACGGTCTATTTCCTCACCTTCCTCTTCAACGTGGCGATGAACTTCCTGCTCATCCCGCGCTACGGGCTCTACGGCGCGGCGGTCGCGACCGCCATCGCCCTCGTCGTCGAGGCGGCGGCGCTCTTCGTCGTGACCTGGTCGCGGCTCGGCATCCGCTGCTCGATCCTCTTCGCCTTCGGTCCCTCGTGGAAGGCGGCGGAGGAGAGCCGCGCATGAGCCTCATGGACAGCCTCATCCTCGACCGCCGCGTCGCCAAGGTCACCGGGCGCGAGCAGCCCCGCCGCGCGGGGGCGACGAGCAGCGCGTTCGTCGAGGCCGGCGCGGCCGAAGGGATGGCCGCCGAGTGGCACCGGCTCGCGGCCGGCGCGGTCGAGGCGAACCCGTTCTTCGATGCGGATTTCCTGCTTCCCGCGATGCGCGGCTTCGCCCCCGCGGGTGTGAAGCTCTTGACGGTGCGGAACGGGGAGGGGACGCTCCTCGCGCTCGCGCCGGTGCGGACGCACCACCTCGCCGTCGCGGTCCCGACCGCCACGGTGTGGGCGCACGACTACGGGCCGGTCGGCGCGCCGCTGATCGACGCGGAGTCGCCCGAGGCGGCCGCGGCGCTCCTCCGCGCACTGACGGCGACCGGGCGCGTGGCGGTGTTCCCCTACCTGCCGCTCGGCGGGGAGGCGGCGAGCGCGCTCGTCGGCGCGGCGATCCGCGCCAGGATGCCGATCGGGCTCGCCAGCCGGCACGAGCGGGCGATGATCCAGCAAGGCGAGGTCGAGGGAGACATCCGCCGCTCGCTGCCGACCAGGCGCCGGAAGGAGTTCGCGCGCCAGATGCGCCGGCTCGGCGAACTCGGCGCGGTGACGATCGAAACGGTTTCCGATACCGCGCAGGTGCGCGCCGGGTTCGAGGAGTTCCTGGCGCTCGAGGCGCGCGGCTGGAAGGGGCAGGGCGGCACCGCGCTCGCCTCGTCCGACGCGACCCGCCGATTCGCGGTCGAGATCGTCTCGCGCCTCTCGGCGATCGATTGCTGCCGGATCAGCGCCATCCGCGTCGACGACCGGGCGGTGGCGATGCTGGTCACCATCCTCTCGGGCGCGACCGCCTTCAGCTGGAAGATCGCCTTCGACGAGGCGTTCGCGCGCTTCTCGCCGGGCGCGCAGCTGATGCTCGAGGCCGCCGAGGCGCTCCTCGGCGAGGAAGGCATCGAGCGCATCGACTCGCTCGCCTCCGCCGACCACCCGATGATCGATCATCTGTGGCGCGGGCGGCGGACGATGGGAACGCTGGTCGTCGGACCGCAAGGCGGAAAGCTCCGCACGCGCGCGGCGGTCGCTGCGCTCCGCTCGGAAGCCTGGCTGAAGACCAGCGCCAAGGCGGCACTCAAGAAACTCAGGAAACGGGAAACTGGAGAACCACAATGAGCTACTTCGACTTCGACGAGGGGAGCCGCCGGACCTTCCCGAACGAACCGTTCGGTTACCGTCACGGCCTCGCCGGCCATCCGCTCTTGACGCTCAACTCGCTCGCCGATCTCGCCGGCCGGCTCGACCGCGACCGGGTCGAGTACAATTCGGGCAAGCTCGGCATCGACCAGCGGCCCGAGGACGTGCCGCTCATCGACATGCCGCCGGCCGAGGTCGTCCGCTCGATCGAGACGGCGGGCGCGTGGATGGTGCTGAAGCATGTCGAGACGGTGCCGGAGTACCGGGCGCTTCTCGAGGCGTGCCTCGCCGACGCGGCCAACGCCGCGGGCATGAGCGCGGACGAGATCAGGAACATGCAGGAGCTCGAAGGCTTCATCTTCGTCTCCTCGGCCAACTCCACGACCCCGTTCCATCTCGACTACGAGCAGAACTTCTTCGTGCAGCTGCACGGCGACAAGCTGATGCACATCTTCGACAATCTCGACCGCTCGCTGGTCAGCGAGGAGCAGCTCGAGACGGCGCCGAACAAGCACCGCAACCTTCCCTACCGCGAGGATTTCGAGAGCCGCGCGCGCGCCTTCCCGATGCAGGCGGGTCAGGGGCTGTTCCTGCCCTATACCTGGCCGCACTGGGTGAAGACCGGCTCGCAGTACTCGATCTCGATGGCGATCAACTGGAAGACGCCGGCGATCGTGCGCATGAACAAGCTCTACGCGGTGAACGCGATCATGCGCCGGATGCGCCTCGCACAGCCCGCTCCCGGCAGGTATCCGGCGTGGGACTCGATCAAGATCGCCGCCTACTCCGCAGCGCGCGGGATGATCGAGCCGCTGCGCCAGAGCGAGGGCATGCGCCGCCGGCTGCGCGGCCTCTTCTTCGGCCGCAAGGCGAACTACTTCTACGGCCCGAAGCCCACGACCTAGGTCTCCTCCCCCTGAAAGGGGGAGGTCGACGGCGCAGCCGTCGGGTGGGGTAAGTCATCGGAATGCGCAGGTGGGCACGTACCCCCACCGGCGCTTCGCGCCACCTCCCCCTGAAGGGGGAGGAAAGACTTGGGTTAGGCTCGCGCCCATGAGCGACACGCCCATTGTCTATGTGTTCAGAGGTATCTGGGGCAACGTACTGGACAACGCCGTCGTCAGCGCGGCCCCGGCCGATCTCGTCGTGACCGTCTATGGCGGCGGCGGATTGTTCGGAGAGGGCGGTCTCGCGGACGCATTCGACGGCTGCGCGACCTACATCAACGATGAAACCGGCGAGCGCTATTTCGCGGTCTGGGGTCGACGAAACGCGTCGCGTTTCCGCGCGATGCTGAGGCACTCGTTTCCTGGATTGGAGACGCGGTGGACCCGCCCGCTGGCGCGACTCGTGTCCTCGGAGACTCGCGCGACGAAGCTCGGCGCGGCACAGCGAAGGCGTCTCGCGATCGAAGGGCGCGGTCGGTAACGGCGCCTCTCCGGGTCGTCCGTGCTAGCCGGGCGTGAGTGCGTCGACGATGATCGCGGTGAGCGGGCGCGGGGGGAGGGGCTGGGCGAGGACGATGGCCCAGTAGATGCGGCCGTCCTCGCCGCGGGCGGCGCCGATGCCGAATTCCGTGACGCGCGTGTTGAGGAGGTTCGCCCGGTGGCCGGGCGAGGCCTCCCAGACGGGTATGACCTCGCCGAGCGTGCGGAAGCCGGCGGCGATATTTTCGGCCGCGGCGGCGGCGCGGTAGCCGCCTTCGCGAATGCGCGATGGGAACTGGCCGCCGACGGTGTGGCTCATCGTCTCGCGGGCGGCCATCGCCTCGGCCTGATGCTCGGCGATGCGGGTGAGGGCGGCGTCGACGGCGACCGGGCCGAGGCCGTTCGCGTCGCGGAAGGCGTTGACCAGCCGCGCGGTCTCGCCGGCGCTGACCGCGACGTGCTCGGCGGAGCCGCTCGCGCCGAGGCTCATGCAGCCGGCGAGGAGCGCAAGCGAGAGGAAGGCGGCGGCGAGGCGCAATCGCATCGGTCGGCTCCGGCTAGAGGGAGAGGCGTCTCTCGTAGAGGTCGGGAAGGTCGTTTTCGATGAGCACGACGTCGAGCGGACCGAGCGTCCGTTGCAGCGCCGCGTCGGCGTCTCCGAAGCTCAGGAAAGTGGCCAATTCCTGGCCGTTCCTGGCGTGCTCGCGGAAGGAGGCGACGAAGCTCGGGATGCGCTCGGGCTGGACGACATAGGCGAGGTCGGCGTGCCCGGCGGCGAGCGCGCCGAGCCGGGCGTGCTCCTCGTCGTGGCGCTCGCCGAGCTCGACCATGCCCGGGGTGACGAGGATGCGGCGGCCGCCCTCGCGACGGAGCAGCGTCAGGAGTCCGAGGGCCGAGGCGAAGCCGGCGGGGTTGCTGTTGTAGGCGTCGTCGATCAGCTTCGCGCCGCCCGGGAGAAGCTTCACTTCTAGGCGGTGCGCCGCCTGCGGCGCGCTGCGGAGGGCGGAGACGATCTCCTCCGGCGTCATGCCGATCTCGGCGGCGGCTGCGAAGGCGAGCGCCAGATTTGTCGCCTGATGGCTGCCGTGGAGCGGGGCGAAGATGCGGTGGGGCTGGCCCCTCCAGAACACGTCGACGTGAATGCCGTCGGGCGTTTCCTCCGAGCCGGTGACGGCGAGGTCGGCGCCGCTCATGCCGACCGTGACGAACCTCGCGCGGTTCCGGTCGAGGAGGCGTTTGGGGGTCGCGAAAGCGAGGATGTCACCGTTGACGACGACCTTCCCGCCCTTGGCCAGCACCGCCTCGGAGAGTTCCGACTTGGCGGTGGCGGTCTCCTCCAGCGTGCGGAAGCGCTCGTAATGGGCGGGGCCGATCGCGGTGACGATCCCGAAATCGGGCGGGGTCAGGTCGCAGAGGCGGGCGATCGAGCCCCGGCCATAGGCGCCCATCTCGACGACGAAATACTGGTGCGCGGGCGTCAGCTGCTCGCGGACGACGCGGGTGATGCCGAGCGGTGTGTTCACGCTGCCGGGGGTGATCAGGGTCGGCGCGCGGAACTGGAGGACGTGGCCGAGGAGCGTCTTCACCGAGGTCTTGCCGTAGGAGCCGGTGACGGCGATCACCGTCGGCCGGAGCTTCGCCAGCTTCTCGCGCGCCTCGGCGACGAAGCGGTTGCCGGCCTGCCGCTCGGCGGGCATCAGCAGGAGGTTCGCCAGCGCGAGGGCGAGGGGGAGGAGCTGGATCGGGATCACCCAGGCGATCAGCCAGGGGGTGAGCGCGACCATGATCGCGGCCACCGCCGCGAGGGCCATCGCGACCCAGAGGATGCGCCGGGCGCGGGCGGTGAGGATGAGGGGTTTCTTCGCGCCCTTGGTCGGGTCCGCCTCGGTGAAGGCGAGGCCCGCGAGGGCGGCGGCGAGCGCGATGGTCAGGACCAGCGAGAGCTGCGGCAGGAAGAGCTGCAGGACGCCGGCGACGAAGGCGGCGCTGCTCGCCTTCCGGTCGAAGGCGAGGCGGCTGACCAGCCAGCGGAAGAAGCGCGGGCCGTCATATTCCTCCTGCTGGTAGATGTGCAGATAGGTCTGCAGGCGCCGCCAGGCGAAATAGAGGAACCCCGCCCCGACGAGGAAGCCGAGCCAGCTCACGCGCCGGCCTTTCGCTCGATATCGGCGGCGAAGCTCTTCAGCATGGTCTGCAGCTGGAACCTTCCGGCGGTGAGGATCGAGTTGTGGTCGTAGCCCTCGAGGATCGCGAGCTTGGCTCCGGGGATGAGGTCGCGGTAGCGCTCGCCGAGGGCGGGCGGGGTCTCGGTGTCGTTCCGGCCGAAGACCAGTTGCACGGGAACGCGGATTGTCTTGGCGGCGTCGGCGAGGTTCTCGTTCACCAGCCTCACGAGGGTCGGGCGCATCGGCCCGGCGTTACGGTAGTCGGCGCTCCCGAAGCGGCCGCGGAGCTTGTCGCGCGTGGCCTCGTCGCGGGCGAGGAAGCGGAGCGTCTTGTAGAGACGCGAGCGCGCCTCGCGGCGGAGCCGCTGCAACGGCGACATCGGCCGCGGCAGGCCGGCGGCGGCGATCAGGAGGAGGCCGGAGAGCATCCCGGGGTGACGTTCGGCGAGGCGGATGCCGACGCGGCAGCCGTTGGAGTGGCCGACCCAGAGGACCGGCTTCGGCGGCAGCGTCTTTAGGAAGGCGGCGACGCGGTCGGCGTACTCGGCCGTGCCCCACGGCTCGGGCGGGATCGGCGAGGCGCCGAAGCCGGGGAGGTCAAGGAGGTAGTGCGAGAAGCCGGCGAGGCCCTCGGCGACCGGCGCGAAGGTCGCGCCCGAATGGCCCCAGCCATGCGCCCAGACGATCGCGAGCGGGCCCGCGCCGATCTCGCGGACATGCATCGGCGGGCTGGGCTCGCGTGAGCCGTCGGAGTCCCCGGCCCGGCTCCCGTTGATTTGCACGCTCAATCCCTGGCCGCCATGTCTGTCGGAAGCCGCGCTCGATGTGTGTTCGGCAAGGCGCTGCTCTTCCAACAAAAGGCTGCCAAGTCAACAATCTGTTGAACGGTCAACCGGCGGTAGACTATGCCCCCACAGCCTGGCGAATCGTGTTCCGCAGTCCAGGCGCAGCCGACCTGGAGCGAAAGAATGGCGAAAGTCCGAGTGGCGGTGTTCTGCGGCGGGCGCTCGCCCGAGCACGATGTCTCCATCGTCACCGGCATCCAGGTGCTGCGGGCCATCGACCGCGAGCGCTACGAGCCGTTCCTGGTCTATGTCTCGATCAGCGGCGAGTGGTTCGTCGGCGACAGGCTGACCGAGCACGGGACGTACATCCCCAACGCGCAGATCCGCGAGCAGCTGACGGCCGTGGACCTTCAGGCCGGCGGGGTGCTGCAGCCGCGCGGCGGGGGCGGCGGGCTGTTCGGGAAGAAGAAGCCGGGGATCGCCTTCGACGTCGCGCTGCAGGCATTCCACGGTCTGGTCGGCGAGGACGGCGGGTTCCAGGGGACGATGGAGATGGCGGGCATCCCCTATACCGGGATGCGGCTTCTCGGCTCGGCGGTGGCGATGGACAAGGCGGTGACCAAGCGGCTCCTCGCCGACACCGGCGTGCCGATGCTGCCGTTCTTCGAGATCAGGCGCCGGCAGGCGCTGGGCGAGCTGCCGGAGGGGTTCGCCTTCCCGGTGATCGTGAAGCCGGCGCGGCTGGGGAGTTCGATCGGGGTCGCCAAGGCGACCAGCATGGACGAACTCCGCGCGGCGGCGCAGCTGATCTTCCTCTACGACCAGAAGGCGATCGTCGAGCCGTTCGTCGCGAACCTCGTCGAGTACAACGTCGCGGTGCGGCGGGATGGGGAGGGGCTCGCGACCTCGGCCATCGAGCAGCCGCGGACGTCCGCCGAACTCCTCGATTTCCGCGAGAAGTACTCGCGGGGCGGGAGCGGGAAGGGCGGCACCAAGGAGATCGGGACGGTCAGCGAGGGGATGCTGGCGATGACCCGGATCATCAATCCCGACCTGCCGGCGGATGTCTCCTCCCGCATTCGGGAATGGGCGACGACCGTGTATCGGCGGCTCGAAGGATCGGGCGCGCCGCGGCTCGACTTCGTGTCGGACAAGGCGACCGGCGAGATCTGGTTCAACGAGATCAACCCGTGCCCGGGCTCGTTCGGCTTCTTCCTGTGGCAGGCGGCGGAGAAGCCGCTTCTGTTCACCGAGCTGACCACGCATCTCCTTGAGGAGGCGGTTCAGCTCCACCGCGAGGGTCATCTGCCGGCCGACCCGGTTCCGGCCGAGGCGCGGCTGTTCAAGCGCACCACCTAGCCACCATACATGTCATCCCCCGACTTGATCGGGGGACCGCTCTCAACTTCCGCCAGGCGTGGTGAGGGCTGCACCCGGTCCTCCGGTCAAGCCGGAGGATGACAGCTTGGGACGGAAGGGCGCCCGGTTCCCCCTCCAGCTGCGCTAGGCCTTCGGCCAAGCTCCGCTACCTCCCCCGCAAGCGGGAGAGGGGAAGCGATGAGTTGGCGCCCGCGTGTTGTCCGAATCTTGCTAGGGCAGCGTTGAGGCCGTATTCCGGCGCTCTCTAGGCTCGGTTCCCCCAGAAACCCGGACATCTCCATGCCATCGCCAGACATCGTCATCGCCGCGGCGGCGCGCACGCCGGTCGGCGCGTTCAATGGTGCGTTCGCCTCCGTGCCGGCGCATGAGCTCGGCGCCATCGCGATCAAGGCAGCGCTGGAGCGGGCCAAGGTGTCGCCGGGCGAGGTCGACGAGGTGATCCTCGGGCAAGTGCTGACCGCCGCGCAGGGGCAGAACCCGGCGCGGCAGGCGTCGATCCACGCGGGGCTGTCGCGCGAGACGACGGCGTGGGGGCTCAACCAGGTGTGCGGGTCGGGGCTGCGGGCGGTTGCGCTCGGGATGCAGCAGATCGCGACGGGGGACGCCTCGGTGATCGTCGCGGGCGGGCAGGAGAGCATGTCGCTGGCGCCGCACGCCGCGCATCTCCGGTCGGGGGTGAAGATGGGCGACTACGCCTTCATCGACACGATGATCCGCGACGGGCTGTGGGACGCCTTCAACGGCTACCACATGGGCAACACGGCGGAGAACGTTGCGCGCGAGTTCCAGATCACGCGCGGCGAGCAGGACGAGTTCGCGGTCCGCTCGCAGAACAAGGCGGAAGCGGCTCAGAAGGCCGGGCATTTCCGCGACGAGATCACGCCCGTCACGGTCAAGGGCAAGAAGGGCGACACGGTCGTGGAGGCCGACGAGTACATCCGTGCCGGCGCGACGATCGAAGCGGCGGCGAAGCTGCGGCCGGCCTTCGTGAAGGACGGGACGGTCACGGCGGCCAACGCTTCCGGCATCAACGACGGCGCGGCGGTGGCGGTGCTGATGACCGCCGAGGACGCGGCCAGGCGCGGGATCGAGCCGCTGGCGCGGATCGCTTCCTGGGCGACCGCCGGCGTCGACCCGGCGATGATGGGGACGGGGCCGATCCCGGCCTCGCGGAAGGCGCTCGACCGCGCCGGCTGGCGGGTCGAGGACCTCGACCTCATCGAGGCGAACGAGGCCTTCGCGGCGCAGGCCTGCGCGGTCAACAAGGCGATGGGCTGGGACCCGGAGAAGGTGAACGTGAACGGCGGGGCGATCGCGATCGGGCACCCGATCGGCGCGTCTGGCGCGCGGGTGCTGGTCACCCTTCTTCATGAGATGAAGCGGCGCGGGGCCAAGAAGGGCCTCGCCACGCTGTGCATCGGCGGCGGCATGGGCGTCGCCATGTGCGTGGAGCGCTAGGCCGATGGCACGGGTGGCGGTGGTCACGGGCGGGTCGCGCGGGATCGGCGCGGGGATCGCGAAGGCGCTCCAGGCGGCCGGGTTCGATGTGGCGGTCACCTATGTCGGGTCGGCCAGGGCCCCGGGGGCCTTTCAGGCGGAGACCGGGATCAAGGCCTATCGGTGGGATGCCGCCGACCCGGCGGCGTGCGAAGAGGGGCTGAAGAAGGTCGTCGCGGAGCTCGGGCCGGTCGACGTGCTGGTCAACAACGCCGGCATCGTGAAGGACGGGTTCTTCCACAAGATGGACTGGGCGACCTGGTCGGCGGTGATCCACACCAATCTCGACTCGATGTTCGCCATGACGCGGCCGGTGATCAACGGGATGCGCGACCGCGGCTTCGGGCGGATCATCAACATCTCCAGCGTCAACGGCCAGAAGGGGCAGATGGGGCAGGTCAACTACTCGGCGTCGAAGGCCGGGGTGATCGGCTTCACCAAGGCGCTCGCGCTCGAGAACGCGCGGAGGGGCGTCACCGTGAACTGCGTCGCGCCGGGCTATATCGACACCGACATGATGGCGGGAATCGCGCCGGAGGTGCTGTCGGGGATCGTCGGGCAGATCCCGGCCGGGCGGCTCGGCAAGGTCGACGAGATCGCGGCGATCGTCGCCTTCCTCGCCTCGGACGCGGCCGGGTTCATCACCGGCGCCGTGATCGCCGCCAACGGCGGCCAGTACATGGCGGGGTAGCTGCACCTCCGACCTTTCCGCCTTCCCGGCGAAAGCCGGGATCCATGCAACGGTTCAGCTGGCGGGACGGCTGGTTGGACCCCGGCTTTCCGCCGGGGAAGCGAACTAGGAGCTAGGGCAGCGAGGTGCGCATCCGATCTACGACCCAGGGGGAGCGGTACCAGTAGGCGATGCGGCAGACTTCGCGGAAGCCGACGCGGCGATAGACGCTCTCGCCCATGCCGCTGGAGATGAGGACGGCGTGACGGGCGCCGCGCTCCCTTGCGAAGCGCATGACGTGGGCGAGAAGGGCGCCGGCGATGCCGCGGCGGCGGGCGGATTCGATCACGCCGACGTCGTGGAAGCCGGCCGCCGCCCCGCCGAGGAAGAGGGTCATGGCGCCGAGCGGGATGCCTGCCTCGTCCTCGGCGAGGAAGTCGACGACAGTCTCGGGGAACCGGCGGGTCAGCTCGGCGGCGCCGGCGAGGCGGTGCAGGCGGCGCGGCGTGGTCATGCGGCCGAAGGCCGGGTGCTCGTGGCGGCGGAAGATCGCGTGGTCGGCGACCGGGCGGATGGCGATGCCGGGCGGCGGCGGGCCGGGATCGGGGAGGCGGGCGAGATCGGCGGCCATGCCGGGGAAGTATTTGCGGACCCTCAGCGAGCGCGCCGAGAGGTGGGTCTCGAGGTCGGCGGGCGTGGCGTCGGGGTCGAGCCAGAAGCCGAAGCCGGCATGGGCGCGCTCGTAGCGGTCGGCGATCTCGTCGAGGCGCGCGGCCACGGTCCGCGTGCCGAAGCGGAGCCGGACGCCGGCGTTCGACCAGGCGTAGCCTTCCTGGATCATCCAGGTGGCGTCGGGGTCGAGGTGGACCTCGTAGCCGGGCAGGCCCGCGTGGAGGGCGAAGGACTCGTGCTGCTGCTCGGGGATGAGGCGCGCCAGCGACGGCTCGGTGAGGCGGCGGCGGAGGCTCGCCGCCATCGCTCAGGCCGCCTTGGCTTCGATCGCCAGCGCGTGCAGGCCGCCCGCGATCTCGCCGGCCAAGGCCTCGTTCACCATGCGATGCATCTCGACGCGGGTCTTGCCGGCGAAAGCGCCGGAGACGATGCGCACGCGGAAATGGCTCTCCCCGTCGGGATGGGCGCCTTCGTGGCCCTTGTGGAGGTGGGACTCGTCCACCACTTCTAGGCGGTCCGGCCGGAAAGCTTCGGTTAGGGTCCTTGTGATCCGATCCTTCCGGTTCATCGCTCTCTCATCCTTCGTCAACCCCTTTGTTCGCTTGCCGCCTTTTGAGGCGGCTAGCATACTCGGCCCATGAAGCTCGACTCGAAGTACTTCGACCGCATTCGCATCAGCCCGGAGCCGCAGACGCTCCAGGCCGACGAGCCGACATGCGAGTGGGAGGGCTGCTGCCGGGCCGGCGCCTACCGGGCGCCCAAGGGCAGGCACCAGGAAGGTAAATATTTCAAGTTCTGCCTGGACCATGTCCGCGACTACAACAAGTCCTACAACTACTTCGCCGGCATGCCGGAGGCCGAGGTCACGGCCTATCAGCGCTCGGCGTTCACCGGCCATCGCCCTACGTGGTCGATGGGCGTGAACGGGGCAACCTCCGGGCGCGAGACCTATCGCCGGACCTGGTCGGC
Source organism: Bauldia sp. (assembly GCA_020853895.1). Taxonomy (GTDB): domain Bacteria; phylum Pseudomonadota; class Alphaproteobacteria; order Rhizobiales; family Kaistiaceae; genus JADYYB01. The sequence continues at coordinate 11,817 of JADYYB010000154.1, read as the reverse complement.
CGATCTCCACGATTCCTTCGGCATCTTCGGCGGGTTCGGGGCCAACAGGCACGAGCCGCCCCCCTCGCAGCGCCCGCTCAAGAACCTGGAACGGAAGAGCTTCGCCGCGCTTGACCTCGACGGGCACGAGACGCAAACGGAGATCAAGGCGCGCTACAAGAGCCTGGTGAAGAAATTGCATCCCGACGCCAATGGCGGGGACCGCAGCTTCGAGGACCGGCTGCGCGAAATCATCCAGGCCTACAACCATCTCAAGGCGGCCGGGTTCTGCTAAGATACGAGGAAGGTTCGGCCTTTCGGCCACGGGCGTGACCCCGACGCCCCGACGGAGTTCACATGACGACCACGACTGAGGAACGCCCCGGCCTCCCGGACATGCATGTCTCGGTGAGGCAGGTGTTCGGCATCGACACCGATCTCGAGGCGCCCGCCTATTCGACCTGGAACGAGCACGTTCCGGACGTCGACAACGACTACATCTTCGACCGCGACACCACGCTCGCGATCCTCGCCGGCTTCGCCAAGAACCGCCGCGTGATGGTCACCGGCTATCACGGCACCGGCAAGTCGACCCATATCGAGCAGGTGGCCGCGCGGCTCAACTGGCCGTGCCTCAGGATCAACCTCGACAGCCATATCAGCCGCATCGACCTCATCGGCAAGGACGCCATCGTGGTCCGCGACGGGATGCAGGTGACCGAGTTCCGCGAGGGCATCCTGCCCTGGGCGCTGCAGACGAACACGGCGCTGGTCTTCGACGAATACGACGCCGGCCGGCCGGACGTTATGTTCGTGATCCAGCGGATCCTGGAGTCGTCCGGGCGGCTGACGCTCCTCGACCAGAACAAGGTGATCCGGCCGCATCCGGCCTTCCGGCTCTTCGCCACCGCCAACACGGTCGGGCTCGGCGACACGTCGGGCCTCTATCACGGCACGCAGCAGATCAACCAGGGCCAGATGGACCGCTGGTCGATCGTGGTCACGCTCAACTACCTGCCGCACGACCGCGAGGTCGACATCGTCGCCGCCAAGGCGCCCGATTTCCGCGACCCCAAGGGCCGCGCGATCATCGGCAAGATGGTGCGGGTCGCCGACATGACGCGGAACGCGTTCATGAACGGGGATCTCTCGACGGTTATGAGCCCGCGGACGGTGATCACCTGGGCGGAGAACGCCTCGATCTTCGACGATGTCGGCTTCGCCTTCCGGGTGACCTTCCTCAACAAGTGCGACGAGCTGGAGAGGGGTCTGGTGGCCGAGTTCTACCAGCGCGCCTTCGGCGAGGAGCTGCCCGAGTCCACCGCCAATGTCGTCCTCACCTGAGGCCGTCGCGATTTGAACGAGGCACCCAAGGCGCAGCGCCCGGCGGAAGGTCCGGCCGAGCCGTTCAAGCGGGCGCTGGTCGGCACGGTGCGGGCGCTCGCGGGCAACCGCGAGGTCGACGTCTCCTTCGCCGCCGACCGGCCGAGCCTTGCCGGGAACCGTGTCCGGCTGCCGGAGCTGCCGCGCCGGCCCACGCCGCAGGACGTCACGGTCAGCCGCGGGCTGGGCGACTCGATGGCGCTCCGGCTCGCCGTCCACGATCCGGCCGTGCATCGCGCGCTCGCGCCCGAGGGGCGGAACGCGCGCGCGGTCTATGACGCGGTCGAGCAGGCACGGGTCGAGGCGGTCGGGGCGCTGCGCATGGACGGGGTCAAGCAGAACCTCGCCGCGATGCTCGAGGACAAGTACCAGCGCGGCAACTACCGGAAGATCTCCGAGCGCAGCGAGGCTCCGCTCGAGGATGCGGTCGCGCTCCTCGTGCGCGAGCGGCTGACCGGCGCGCCGCCGCCGCTCTCGGCCAGTTCGGTGGTCGATCTCTGGCGCGACTGGATCGAGGAGCGGGCGGGCGAGGAGCTCGAGCACCTCCTCGACAATCTCGAGGACCAGGGCCAGTTCGCGCAGGCGGTGCGGCACCTCCTCGCCTCGCTCGAGATGGGCGAGGAGCTCGGCGAGGACGCGACCGCGAGCGAGGACGGCGAGGCGGCGCCCGAGCCGGGCGACCAGGCCGAGGGCGAGGGCCAGGAGCCGGAAGGCTCGGACGGCGAGGAGGCGATGGAGGCCGAGTCGGCCGGCGCGGACGCGGAGGCGAGCGAGGTCGAGGGCACGGAGGCGGAGGCCGAGCTCAGCCTCGAGGAGGATATGGGCGACGCGGTCGATCCGGGCGAGCTCCGGCGGCGCGACCTCCCGTTCACCAACCTCCCGCCGACCGTCGAATACAAGGCGTTCACGACCAGGTTCGACGAGATCGTCGGCGCCGAGGATCTATGCGACGAGGAGGAGCTGACGCGGCTCCGCGGCTTCCTCGACAAGCAGCTCGCCCCGCTCCAGGGGGCGGTCACGCGGCTCGCCAACCGGCTGCACCGGCGGCTCCTCGCGCAGCAGAGCCGGGCGTGGGATTTCGACCTCGAGGAAGGGGTGCTCGACGCCGCGCGCCTCTCGCGCGTGGTCACCGACCCGATGCATCCGCTCTCCTTCAAGGCCGAGCGCGACACGCAGTTCCGCGACACGATCGTGACGCTCCTCCTCGACAATTCGGGCTCGATGCGCGGGCGGCCGATCACGGTCGCCGCGACCTGCGCGGACATCCTCGCGCGCACGCTGGAGCGCTGCGGGGTGAAGGTCGAGATTCTCGGCTTCACCACCCGCGCCTGGAAGGGTGGGCAGTCGCGCGAGACCTGGCTGCAGGCCGGCAAGCCGCCCAACCCGGGGCGGCTCAACGACCTCCGCCACATCATCTACAAGAACGCGGACGCGCCGTGGCGGCGCTCGCGGCGCAATCTCGGCCTGATGATGCGCGAGGGGCTCCTCAAGGAGAACATCGACGGCGAGGCGCTCGCCTGGGCGCATTCGCGCCTCCTTCGCCGCCCGGAGCAGCGCAAGATCCTGATGGTGATCTCGGACGGCGCGCCGGTCGACGACTCGACGCTCTCGGTCAACGCCGGGAGCTACCTCGAACGACATCTCCGCCACGTCATCGACGAGATCGAGAACCGGTCGTCGGTCGAGCTGACGGCGATCGGCATCGGCCACGACGTGACGCGCTACTACCGGCGCGCGGTGACCATCGTCGACGCCGAGGAACTGGCGGGGGCGATGATGGAGCGGCTCGCCGAGCTCTTCGACGACACCGACACGAAGGCCAGCACAAGCCGGCCGACGCGCCGGGCGCGGCGGCTGCAATGAGGCGTTTCCGTCGGGCCTTCGCGGCGGCCGCGCTTCTCGCCGGAGCCGCCGGGCCGGCCCTCGCGCAGGGGCTCGAGCCGATCGAGATCGAGGCGCGGCCGATCGCGCATTTCCAGTTCGCGAGCAGCGGGGAGATTTTCGGGGAGCTCGAATATCGCGGCGGTCTGGAGCTCCGCTCCTCCTCGCGCACATTCGGCGCCCTCTCGGGCATCGACTACGACGAGGCCACCAACACGATCGTGGCGGTGGAGGACACCGGCCATTGGTTCACCGGCACGCTCGTCGAGGAGAACGGGCGCCTCGTCGGCGTCGCGGACGCGCGGGTCGGGCCGATGCTCGACAATCGCGGCGACCCGCTCGGCGTGAAATGGGCTTCGGACGCGGAGAGCGTGCGGCTGACCAACGGTCCGGAGGGACCCTCGGCTCTGGTGAGCTTCGAGCAGGCCAACGAGGTGCGGCGCTTCATGATGCCCGACCTCGGCACGGCGCGGGCAACGATCCTCCGCATGCCCGACGTCATCGAGACGCTGCGCGCCAATCGCGGCCTCGAGGCGATGGCGATTCCGCCGCCCGACAGTCCGATCGAGGGCGGCATCGTTCTCATCGCCGAGCGCTATCTCGACCAGAGCGGCAATCATCGGGGCTGGATCGTCGGCGGGGCGAATCCGGGCGCGTTCACGATCAGGCGGATCGGCAGCTACGACATCACCGACGCCGATTTCGCGCCGAACGGAGACCTCTTCGTCCTCGAGCGGTTGTTCTCGATCGGCGAGGGGATCGGGATGCGCATCCGGCGGATCGCGGCGGCCAACCTCGTGCCCGGCGCGCTGGCCGACGGGATCGTGGTGATGGAGGCGGACCTCCGCCACCAGATCGACAACATGGAAGGGCTCGCGATCCGCGAAGGGGCCAACGGGGAGACCATCGTGATGCTGGTCTCGGACAACAATCACAGCATCCTGCAGCGGACGCTGCTCCTGCAGTTCGCCTGGCACGAGACGGTGCCGCCCCTCCCGCCGCCCCGGCCGCCGGGGGCGTGAGGCACCACAACTATCCGCTCATCCCCGCGAAGGCGGGGACCCAGCAACCGTTCCGGTGAGCTATTGGTCTGCGGTCCCCGGACCCGTCCTGTCTTCCACAGCACCGTTTCTGGGTCCCCGCCTTCGCGGGGATGAGCGGTTTTGAGGAGGACGCACGCAAACGAAAAGCGGGCCGTGGTGGCCCGCTTTGAACTCAATGTAGAAGGAAGAAGCCTACGCCGTGGCGGCGGCGGCTTCGGTGCGCTTGGCGACCAGACGGCGAAGCCTGCGGGCGCGGAGCGAGAGGTCCTTCTCGTCGGCCTTGAGCAGGAAGGCGTCGAGGCCTCCGCGGTGCTCGACCGAGCGGAGGGCGTGCGCGGTGATGCGCAGCGACACCGACTGGTTGAGCGAGTCGCTCAAGAGGGTGACGTTGAGGAGATTGGGCAGGAACCGGCGACGGGCCTTGTTGTTGGCATGGCTGACGGTATTGCCCGTCTGCACACCACGGCCGGTCAGTTCGCAACGTCTGGACATCTTCGTAAACCTTACGCGGCGGGGACAGGCCCGTCCGCCACTTCGTTCTTTCCGGAAAGCGGACTGCTATAGGCGGGGCGGCGGCGCTCCGTCAAGGTATCTTCTCGGGCGGTAGTGGCGCAGTTTGAATAAGGCAGCCGCAAACGGCTCTGGCAACGGGACGGATCGCAGCGCATATTGCGACCATGGCCGACAAGCAGCCCAAACGACCCCGCGACCTGAACCAATGGGCGAAGCGCATGGTCGACATTGCGACCAGCGAGAAACAGGAACCCGATAAGTCGGGTCCAGCGGCGGACGCGAAGGCTTCGACCGATAGGCCGAAACCACCTTTAGGAAAAAAGTGAGCCTTGGCTGAGGCTCGCGTCCGGTTCGTCGAAGGGGTCAGGAATGCCCCTTGGTAGGCGATGGCGCTTTGCAATCGCTCCCACCAGTTCACCCGGCAGATAATGTCGCCCTCGGCGCTCCCCCTCAGGAACCAAGAGCCGAGCGTCGACGAGCGCCTTTAGGTCTCGGCTCGCCAGGTTGTTCGAGACATTCGCTGTCACGCGATAAGACGCATTCCGCACTTTTAGACCTGATGCGGCCTCCAGAAGACCCAAGGCCATCCGCTCTGGGAGGCCCCGCCGCTCCACCTCAGCCAGCAAGTCCGCATAAATGCGCTCCGCTTCCGTCAACCGACGAAGGAGGGTTTGGGCCTGCCGATAGTGGCCGGTGATGCAGAACCTTACCCATGGCTGACAATCTCTGTCCGGATGCCAACCGCCTCCCCCGACCTTAGCCAGCACGTCGTAGTACGCCTGCTGATTTCGACCGATGTATTCCTCGATGCTGGAGAATATCGGTGCCTGGATTCCCTTGTGAGCCAACACCGCCGTTTGGAGGCAGCGAGCGGTCCGTCCGTTTCCGTCAGCAAATGGATGCAGGAGCGTGAGGTTCAGATGGGCGAGGGCGGCTTTGACGAGCACAGACTCAGACTCGTCATCGTTCATGTAGTTGACGAGTTCATCCATAAGAGGGTCTAGGAGCGCGCGATCCACCCCCTCGTGGACTATCTCGTTCGTCTCTGTATTTCTGACGCCGACCCACCCCCGTCGAAAGTTGCCCGGGTTGGCGGCCATGTCATGCTGAGAGATCATGAAATGGACCGCCAAAATCACGTCGATGCTGAACCGAAAGTTCTCGGATCGACAACGCTGCAGAATGTAGTCCATCGCCGCGTGGTAGCCCTCGACCGCTTGCCACGTTGGCTTGTCCGCGTCGGCCGGGTCTTCGTTGTCGACGGCCGCGATGGCGTCCTCAGCAGAGACGTTTATCCCCTCGACGCTGTTCGACGCTCGCAGTGCCCGCGCTCGGGTCATGCGGGCAAGGAGCCCGGTCCAACGCCGCGGCTCCTGAACCACGGCGTAGCGGAGTTCGCTTCTCATCTCCCCGATCCGATCGAGAATCTGACGCTCCTGAAACGTGAGGTTCCGATAGCGGAACAGCATTGATCATATCCATTTGATATCTGACCGTACGTCAGAATGTATTTGACATTAGGTCAGTTGTCAACTACAAATGGAGCATGAACAGGCTCAACAGAACAGACCGGGCACGCGTTCTGCACCTCCTCTGCGAGGGCACCAGCATTCGTGCGATCACGCGTTTGACGGGGATCAGCAAGACCACAATCACCAAACTCTTGGTGGACGGCGGCCAAGCGGCTGCCTGGTATCAGGACCGGACTTTCGTGAACCTGACCGGCCGCCGCTATCAGGTCGACGAGGTCTGGGGCTTCGTCGGTGCGAAGGCCAAGAACGCAAAGCCCGAGGCGAAGGCAGCGGGTGAAGCTGGCGACATCTGGCTCTGGCTGGTGACCGACGCCGAGACGAAGCTTGTCCCGTCATGGTTCGTCGGCGGTCGAGACAGTGACTCAGCGCTGATCGTGATGGACGATCTCGCCGCGCGCGTCACTCGCCGCATCCAACTCACCAGCGACGGCCATCGCCCCTACCTTGAGGCGGTCGAGGGCGCGTTCGGCGCGGACATCGACTACGCTATGCTGGTCAAGATGTACGGCGAAGCACCCGAGGCCGCGAAGGGTCGCTACTCCCCCGCCGAGTGCATCGGCATCCGCAAGACGACCATCGAGGGCAGCCCGGACCCGGACCACATCAGCACCAGTTACGCGGAGCGGAACAACCTCAATGTCCGCATGCACCAGCGCCGGATGACGCGGTTGACCAATGCCTTCAGCAAGAAGGCCGAGAACCACGCGCACGCGATGGCGCTGCACTTCCTCTACTACAACTTCGTCCGCATCCACCGGAGCCTGCGCACGACCCCGGCCATGGCCGCTGGCGTCACCAAACGGCTCTGGGAAATGTCCGATGTCGTTTCGATGATCGAGGCGTGGGAGGCGGTGCAGACCCGCCAGTCCCGCTTGGCCGCATGAAGGAGTTTGGCGCGAATAGGCGAATCACCTAGCGTCAAAAGTTGAGCCGACCGCGAGGACAAGTCGCGACCGGCTCTGTTTTGAAACCGCCGTTTGGGGGCGGGGTGATCACCGAACGACCTTCGTCGACTCGGCTGGTTGCGTCAAGGCCCCCTCGGCAACAGAGGAGGCCGTTATGGCCGCACTTCCGAAAGTCGACATCCCCGTTGCCGTCTGGGTTAAGGGGCGCACCATCCCTAGCTACGACCCAGCCGTCTGGCGTCACGACGACTACGGAGCTGTCATTCGCTTCGCGGACTACGGCGACCGCTCATCTGAGTACGGGTGGGAAGTCGATCACATTAAGCCCGTCGCTAGCGGACGGTCCGACCACATCTCGAACCTTCGTCCGCTCCACTGGCGCGTCAACGTCGCTCGGTAAGTCTGCCGACACGATCATCTGACGTATCTTGGTCGGGTCACCCGGCTCTGGGATGGGGGTTACATAGACCCCCATTCCTTTCAACGTCTCGTACAGACGCTGATTGCGGGACCAGCGGTCCATATGCTCCGGCAGCACCGGGGATTCGTCGCGCTTAGCCATGCGCCATCAACGCCCCTCGCCAGTTAAGGTTTCGTATCGCCACAATTGAACTGGCCCACTACCTCTCGGGCCGAAGGGAGCGGGAGACATGGCTTTTGATGGCTGACGGAAAGCCGCAAATCGGTCTAAGCACTGGATTAGTGCCAAAATCGCCTGGATCATGCGATTCTGGCCGACCATGCGAACAGGAATGACGATGCTGGCAAGGCGGGTGCGGCGAGGGATCGGAGCGCTGGTCGCGATCGGGCTGGTGGCGGTTCCGGGCGGGGCTGCCGAAAGGGCGACGGGCTCGGTTTCCGCGCTCTATGCGCTCGCGCTCGGGCCTTTCAGGCTCGGCCAGGCGACCGCCCAGTCGGTGTTCGACGAGGGCGGGTACGCCGTGACGATCAGCGGGTCGGTGGCCGGGCTGGCGCGGCTCTTCTCCGACGCGCATGCCACGCTCTCCAGCAATGGCCGCCTGTCCGGCGGCAAGGTCCTGCCGCAGAGCTTCCTCCTCGATTCCTGGGAGGGCGAGAGCTATGTCGGGGTGCGCATGGAACTCGACCGCGGCGCGGTGACCGGGATCGAGCTGGTGCCCCCGCTCGAGGAGGACCCCGACCGCGTGCCGCTCGACCCGCCGCACCGGCGCGGGGTGGTCGACCCGGTCAGCGCCTTCATCATGCCGCTGCCAGCGGGCGGGCCGCTCGACGGGTCTTCGGCCTGCAACCGCAGCCTGCCGGTGTTCGACGGCTGGCAGCGCTTCGACCTCCAGCTCTACTTCAAGGGCGTGCGCGACGTGCGCAGCGGGCAATACGGATATACCGGTCCGGTGTTCGTGTGCGGGGCGCGCTACCAGCCGGTCGCCGGGCACAACCCCTACGACGACAGCGTGCAGCAGATGCTGGCCAACGACTCGCTCGAGATCTGGCTCGCCGCGCTGGGCGGCGAGGTGCCCTATCTGGTGCCCTATTATGTCGGGCTGGACACCGATTTCGGAACCCTTAGTGTCAGGGCGGTCCGTCTGATCTCGTCGGATCAGGCGCTGGTGGCGCGCTAGCCGCCGTTAACCGCTGACCGCGAGAAGCCGGCAGCGCCGATTCACACCCTCGCCAAATGTTGGGACCTTGGCGCACGTGGACCACATATCTAGTGCGAACGGATCGCGAAACTTCGCCGAGTCAGTGATTCGGACAGGTTTTGTTCGAGACTCGTTCCGACCCTTAAGAGCGGGCGGAAAAACCGCCCGGAAATGCCGGAAACTGTCCCTCGATGACACATCCGGCGCCTAGCACGCGGGAGCCTCGTTCCTCGAATGAATGTGTCGACGAGGCCGGCCGAACCCGTCCTGACCGGGGGCCGCAACGTCGTGGCCGTTCTCGGCCCGACCAACACCGGCAAGACGCATCTGGCCATCGAGCGGATGCTTGCGCACAGCTCGGGCATGATCGGGTTGCCGCTGCGGCTCCTCGCGCGCGAGGTCTATGACCGGGTGGTCGCGCGGGCCGGGCCGGAGGCGGTGGCGCTGGTCACCGGCGAGGAGAAGATCATCCCCGCCAATCCGCGCTTCACGGTCTCGACCGTGGAGGCGATGCCGCCCAGGACCGACGTCGCGTTCCTCGCCATCGACGAGATCCAGATCGCGAGCGACCTCGAGCGCGGCCACGTCTTCACCGACCGGTTGCTCAACCTTCGCGGCCGGCAGGAGACCCTCCTCCTGGGCGCGCCGACGATGCGCGGCATCGTCGAACGCCTGCTGCCGGGCGTGAACGTGGTCACCCGGCCGCGGCTTTCGGTCCTCTCCTATGCCGGGTCGAAGAAGATCACGCGGCTCCCGCGGCGCTCGGCGGTGGTCGCCTTCTCGGCCGACGAGGTCTACGCCATCGCCGAGCTGATCCGCCGCCAGCGCGGCGGGGCGGCGGTGGTGCTGGGCGCGCTCAGCCCACGCACGCGGAACGCCCAGGTGCAGCTCTTCCAGTCGGGCGACGTCGACTTCCTGGTCGCCACCGACGCCATCGGCATGGGCCTCAATCTCGACGTCGACCACGTCGCCTTCGCCGGCGACACCAAGTTCGACGGCTACCAGTACCGCAAGCTCACCCCGGCCGAGCTCGGCCAGATCGCGGGCCGCGCCGGGCGCCATACGCGCAACGGGACCTTCGGGGTGACGGGCCGGGTCGACGCCTTCGACGACAGCCTGGTGGAGGCCCTCGAGACGCACCGCTTCGACTCGGTGAAGACCGTGCAGTGGCGGACCCGCGACCTCGATTTCCGCTCGCTCGAGGCGCTGAAGCTCAGCCTCGAGACCCCGCCGCCGGCCGAGGGGCTCGTCCGCGCGCCGCCGGCCGACGACATCCGCGTCCTCGATGCGGCGCGCCGCGACCCGGAGATGAGCCGCCTCGCCGACCGCCGCGAGCGCGTCGAACTCCTCTGGGAAGTTTGCCAGGTTCCCGACTATCGCCGCATTGCTCCCGCAAACCACGCGGAACTCGCGATGACTCTGTTCGGGTACCTGGCCCGGAAAGGCGCCGTCGACGAGGACTGGTTTGCCCGACAAGTGGACTACGCCGACCGCACCGATGGCGATATCGACACGCTCGCCAACCGCATCGCCCATATCCGGACGTGGACCTTTGCCGCCAATCGGCCGCGATGGCTCGCCAATCCGGGCTATTGGCAAGAGCGGACGCGAGCCATAGAGGATCGGCTGTCCGCCGCCCTGCACGAAAGACTCACCCAGCGCTTCGTCGACCGCAGGACCAGTGTCCTGATGAGGCGCCTCAGAGAGAATGCGATGCTCGAAGCAGAGATCACCGATGTCGGGGACGTGATGGTCGAGGGCCAGCATGTCGGGCAGTTGCTGGGGTTCCGGTTCGCTCCCGACCCGAGCGCGGGCGGGGAGGACGCCAAGGCGCTCCGCGCCGCCGCCCAGAAGGCGCTGACCGGCGAGATCGAACGGCGCGCGCAGCGCGTCGGCTCGGCCGCCGACACCGACTTCGTGCTCGCCGCCGACGGGCAGCTGCGCTGGCAGGGCAACCCGGTCGCGCGCCTCGTCGAGGGCGAGGACGCGCTCGCGCCGCGCTTCGTGGTGCTGGCCGACGAGACGCTGACCGGCCCGGCGCAGGAGCAGGTGCAGCGGCGGCTCGAGCTTTGGCTCAACCATACGCTGACCACGCAGCTGGCGCCGCTCTTCGAGCTCCGGAACGCGGCCGAGCTCGCTCCGCTCGCGCGCGGCATCGCCTTCCGGCTGGTCGAGAATCTCGGCGTCCTCGAACGCGCGTCCATCGCCGAGGAGGTGAAGGCGCTCGACCAGGAGATGCGGGCCGGGCTCCGCAAGCTCGGGGTCCGCTTCGGGGCGTACCACATCTATGTCCCGCAGCTCCTGAAGCCGGCGCCGAGCCGGCTCCTCGCCATGCTGTGGGCGCTCAAGAACGGCGGGCTCGGCCAGCCGGGCATCGCCGAGCTGCCGCAGCTCTCGTCGTCGGGGCGGACGACGATCCCGGTCGACCCGACCTTCCCGCGGCCGCTCTATCGCGTGGTCGGCTTCCGCATCGCCGGGCAGAGGGCGGTGCGGCTCGACATCCTCGAGCGCCTCGCCGACCTCATCCGTCCGCTGATCGCGTGGCGGCCGACGGCCGATGGCGCCGCGCCCCCGCCGGGCGCGGTCGAGGGCAACGGGTTCATGGTCACGCCGGCGATGACCTCGCTCCTCGGCTCCTCGGGCGAGGATTTCGCCTCCGTGCTGCGCTCGCTCGGCTATCGCGTCGAGCGGCGGCCGGCGCCGCCGAAGCCGGACGCCGAGCCGGCTCCCGCGCCTGAGAGCCCGGTTGCCGACGCAGCGGAGGCTGCTCCGGAGGCGGCAGGCGAGGTGACGGCATCGAGCGAGGCGGCAAGCCCCGACGAGGAGGAGACCGCTCCGGTCGAGGCCGCGCCGGTGGCAGATGCACCTGCGGCCGAAGAGGCCGTGGTCGAGGAGATGGCTGCGGTCGAGGCCGCACCCGCAGTGGACGCACCTGCTGCCGAAGAAGCTGCGGTCGAGGCTG
>JADYYB010000153.1 GCA_020853895.1 Bauldia sp. | reverse complement strand
CGGCGAGGAGCGGCGCGATCTCGGCCAGCGTCTTGGCGATGTCGGTGGGCAGCGGGAAGAGCACCTTCGGGCCGCGCATCAGAGGCGCCGCGAGGGCGAGGAAGATGTTCTGTCCGCCCGGGCCGAGCTCGGAAGAGACGTAGATGCCGGTCTCGGTAAGGAGCGGGCGGCAGGTGCCGAACGTGCTCTTGCCGACCGCGTCGAAGACGAAGGGAAAGCGCTCGCCCCGGAGCTGCTCGGTGAACGGCGCGCGCGTATAGTCGAGGACGCGGTCGGCGCCGAGCGCCTCGACCGCGGCGCGATGCGGCCCGGCGCAGACCGCGGTGACATGGGCGCCGGCGTGCTTGAGGAGGACGATCGCCGCCGAGCCGATGGCCCCGGTCGCGCCGTTGACGAGGATGCGGTCGCCGGGCTTCAGCGTGACCTTGTTGATGAAGTTGCGCGCGTAGTGCGCGCCCTCCATGCTCGCGGCGGCAGCCTCGAAAGAGACGCCCTCCGGGATGGCGACGATGGCCTGCTTCTCGGGCAGGCGGAGATACTCGGCGTGCGAGCCGAGATTGTTGTCGTCGAAGCCCATGACGCGATCGCCGACCGCAAAGCGCGTGACGCCCGGGCCGATGGCGGCGACTTCGCCCGCGAAATCGGTGCCCGTGGCCGGCACGCGTGGCCGCGGCCAGCCGACGAAGAAGCGGAACACGTAGGGCTTGCCCCAGAGCGCGCCGCAGTCGGTGCGGTTCACCGTGGTCGCGCGGACGCGGACGAGGATCTCGCCGGGCCCCGGCTCGGGGATGGGCATTTCGCGGACGTCCAGGACTTCCGGCGGGCCGTAGGCGGTGCGGTAGCTGGTCTTCATCGGGCTACCCTACCGCATCAATGATGACGAGAGGTGTCAGACCACCGCCAGGACGAAACCAACTGGGTGAGATGGTGCCCAGGGGCGGAATTGAACCACCGACACGCGGATTTTCAATCCGCTGCTCTACCAACTGAGCTACCTGGGCGACCCGGCGGCGAGGCAAAGCCCCGCCAAGGCCCGCGGTTTATAGGGGAGCGGTCGAGGCCTGTCCAGAAGTGCGCGCGGAGCCGGATCGGGACCGGATCGGCGCGATTCCGAGGCCTCAGTTGAGCTTCCCGCTGCCGCCCGCGTCTTCGTCGGGCTTGCCCGGAATGCGGGGCGGCGCGCCGGTCTCATCGGCGCTCTCGTCCTCTTCCTCCTCGGGCTTGACCGGGATCGTGTAGGCGCCGGAGAGCCAGCGGTTGAGGTCGATATCGGTGCAGCGCTTGGAGCAGAAGGGGAAGAAATCGGGCAGCGCCGCCTTGCCGCAGATCGGGCAGGGCCGCAGCTGTTTCGGCCGCCGCTCCGGCCCCTTCCCTCGGTCTTCCGCCATCCCGACCTCCCGCTACAAGCCGCGGCCGCTCCAGCTGAGATGGACCGGAAAACCCTCGCCGACAAGGAGCGATACGGTCTCATAGAGCGGCAGGCCGACGACGTTGGAGTACGACCCGCTCAGCTGCAGGACGAAGGCGCCGGCAAGGCCCTGGATGGCGTAGCCGCCTGCCTTGCCGCGCCATTCGCCGGAGGCGAGATAGGCACGCTCCTCCTCGCGCGAGAGGCGCTTGAAGGTCACGCGGGTCTCGACGAGGCGCTCGCGCATCGCCCCGCCCGGGACGAGGAGGGCGATGCCCGTATAGACGCGATGGGCGCGGCCGGAGAGGAGCCTCAGGCAGGCGATCGCCTCCTCCTCGGTCTCGGCCTTGGGGAGGATGCGGCGGCCGACGGCGACGACCGTATCGGCGGCGAGGATGTGGGCCCCCTCACCGAGCGCGGCCTCGACGGCCGCCGCGGCGCTGGCCTTCTCGCGGGCGAGGCGGCTCGCCAGCTGGCGCGGCAGCTCGCCCTTCAGCGGACTCTCGTCGATGGCGACCGGCGCGATGCGCGCCGGACGGATGCCGACCTGCTCGAGGAGCTCCAGGCGGCGCGGCGAGCCCGAGGCGAGGACAAGGGTGCTGCCGGTCATGGACCTGTCGGTGGGGGCTGGAGCAAGGGCGCCAGTGGCCTAGCGGTAGCGGAAGACGATCCGTCCCTTGGACAGATCGTAGGGCGTCATCTCGACCAGGACCTTGTCGCCGGCGAGGATCCGGATGCGGTTCTTGCGCATCTTGCCGGCGGTGTGGGCGATGATCTCGTGGTCGTTGTCGAGACGCACGCGGAAGGTGGCGTTGGGGAGAAGCTCGGTCACGGTGCCGGGAAACTCGACGATCTCTTCCTTCGCCATGCGTCTGCCGGTCGGTTCCGCCTTCGCCACGCGCGCCCGCGACAACTATATGATAACGGCTTGGAAGTGAACCGCGGCCTAGGCTTCGGGGCGCGCTCGTCCTTCTCTCGCCACGGCCCTTCCGCATTCCCGACATGGCCTCGACCACCGCCACCGACCCCATCGCCATCGCCCAGGCGCTGATCCGCTGCCGCTCGGTGACCCCCGAGGAGGGCGGCGCGCTCGCCTATCTCGAGGCGCTGCTGGCCGGGGCCGGGTTCAGCGTCGAGCGGCCGATGTTCGCGGACCCCGCGACCTACGCGGTCGAGAATCTCTTCGCGACGATCGGCAGCGGTGGGCCGCATTTCGTGTTCGCCGGGCACACCGACGTCGTGCCGGCCGGGGACGAGGCGGGGTGGACGCATCCGCCCTTCGCGGGCGAGATCGCGAACGGGCGGCTCTACGGGCGCGGCGCGGTCGACATGAAGGGGAGCGTGGCGGCGTTCGCGGCGGCGGCGCTCGATTTCCTGCGCGGCGGGGGGCTGAGGCGCGGGACGCTCTCCTTCCTCATCACCGGCGACGAGGAGGGGCAGGCGGTCAACGGGACGGCCAGGCTCCTCCGCTGGGCGGCCGATCGCGGGCACCGCTTCGACGCCTGCGTGGTCGGCGAGCCGACCTCCGTTCAGGCGCTCGGCGACGCGATCAAGGTGGGGCGGCGCGGCAGCCTTTCGGGCACGATCGAGGTGACCGGCAAGCAGGGGCACGTCGCCTATCCGGAGCGGGCCGACAACCCGGTGCCGCGGCTCGTGAAGCTCCTCGCCGCGCTGACCGCCGAGAAGCTCGACGCGGGCAGCGAGCGGTTCCAGCCGTCGAACCTCGAGGTCGTCTCGGTCGATGTCGGGAACGCGGCGTTCAACGTCATCCCGGCCAGGGCGACGGCGAAGTTCAACATCCGCTTCAACGACCGCTGGACCTATCCGACGCTGACCAGATGGGTCGAGGCGCGGCTGGACGGGGCTGGCGCGGGCGCCTACCGGCTGACCTACGAGCCGATGACGAGCGACGCGTTCCTCACCCAGTCGGACACGGTGATCGGCGCGATCTCGGCGGCGATCCGGTCAGTGACGGGCAAGACCCCTGCCCTCTCGACCGGCGGCGGCACCTCGGACGCGCGCTTCATCAAGGACTACTGCCCGGTGGTCGAGTTCGGCCCGGTCGGCACGACCATGCACCAGGTCGACGAGAACATCCCGGTCGAGGAGCTCCGCGCCCTCACGCGGATCTACGCCAAGCTCCTGGAGCTGGCTTATCCCCACCAATAGGACGGCAACCGCGAGTTCGTCCTGACGGCGGGCAAAGGACGCAGCCAGACCGTGACGGGGCGAGTCACGATCCATCGCCCGAACCTTCCTTACGATGGGGCGAGCCGCATAGGCGGACCTGCCCCCTCTCCCCGGAGAGGAGAGGGCCGGGGTGAGGGGGTACAGGTCCATCCGGAGAGGGCGGAACCCCCTCACCCTGACCCTCTCCCCTCCGGGGAAAGGGGACGCGTCGAGAATCGGCGACCGATGCCGCCAAAGCCAAAGTTCGTCCCGGGCTAGTCGAAGTCGTAGGCTTTGGGGTCGAGGGAGATGTCGGGGTAGCGCGGGTCCATCTTCTCGAGCGTCTCGACGACAATGGACGCGGCGAGGAAGTCGCGGTTCCATTTCTTGTCGGCGGGGACGACGTACCAGGGCGCCCAGGACGTGGAGGTGCGCCGGATCATCGTCTCGTAGGCGTCGCGGAACTCGTCCCAGAGCGCGCGGTCCTCGAGGTCGCGCGGGTTGAACTTCCAGCGCTTGTCGGCCTCCTTGGCGCGCTCGCGGAGGCGCTCGCCCTGCTCCTTCCGCGAGATGTTGAGCATCAGCTTGACGATCGTCGTGCCGTTCTGAGTCAGCATCCGCTCGAAGTCGTTGATCTCGGCGTAGCGCTTCTCGATGGCGGCGGCGTCGGCGAGCTTCCGCACCTTCACCACCAGCACGTCCTCGTAATGCGAGCGGTTGAAGATGCCGATATGGCCGCGGCTCGGGCAGGCGGCGTGAACGCGCCAGAGGTAGTCGTGGGCGAGCTCGAGGGCGGTCGGCGTGCCGAAGGAGGCGACCTGCACGCCGAGCGGGGAGGTGCGCTCGAAGAGGCTGCGGATCGTGCCGTCCTTGCCGCTGGTGTCGGTGCCCTGGAGGACGACGAGGAGCGCGCGCTTCCGTTCGGCGAAGAGCTGGTCCTGCAGGCGGTCGATGAGCTTGGCGTCGTCCTCGACCTGCTCCTCGGCGAGCTGCTTGTTGGCGACGACCGTCTCGGCCGGGTCGAACTTCGACAGGTCGAAGCCCTTGCCGTCGATGATGCGGAAGCGGGCGATGGTGTCTCGGAGCTGCTGATCCACGGGGCGTTCCTTCAGTAGTCGACGCGGGCGAGGTAGAGGCCGTGCGGCGGGGCGAGCGGACCGCAGGCGGTGCGGTCGGCGGCGGCCAGTATCTCCGCCATACGTGACTCGGGCCAGCGGCCGGAGCCGACCTGGACGAGGCTGCCGACCATCGAGCGGACCTGGCTCATCAGGAACGAGCGCGCCGAGGCGAGGACGCGGATCTCCTCGCCTTCGCGCAGCACGTCGAGCTGGTCGAGTGTCTTCACGGGCGATTTCGCCTGGCACTCGGCGGCCCGGAAGGTGCTGAAATCGTGCTGGCCGAGCAGCGGACGGGCGGCGACCGTCATCGCCTCGGCGTCGAGCGGATAGGTGACGTGCCAGACGCGGTCACGGTCGAGCGCGGGCGGGGAGCGGCGGTTGAGGATGCGATAAACGTAGTGCCGGCGCGTGGCGGAGAAGCGGGCGTCGAAATCCTCCGCCACCGGCGCGGCGGCCAGCACGACGATGGGCGCGGGGCGGAGATGCGCGTTGAGGCCGTCGCGGATGCGGTCGGTCGGCCATTCGCGCGAGAGGTCGAGATGGGCGACCTGGCCGAGCGCGTGGACGCCGGTGTCGGTGCGGCCGGCGCCGCGGACCGTCACCGTCTCGCCGGTGAGCCTGAAGAGAGCCTCCTCGATCGTCTGCTGGACGGAGGGAATGTCCTCCTGGCGCTGCCAGCCGAAGAAGGGCGTCCCGTCATATTCGAGGGTAAGGCGGTAGCGCGGCACGGCTCAGTGCCCCTCGAAGGCGGGGTCGTAGCGCAGCGTGCCGGTGCTGGGCGCCGCGGGCGAGAAGGCCAGCGCGGCGAGGTGCTCGGCCGGATAGGGCGAGGCGAAGCCGGCGGCCGCCTCGCGCGAATAGCCGAAACGGGAATAGTAGGCGACGTCGCCGAGGACGACGGAAAGGCGTTCCTTGAGGGCGCGGAGCTCGGCGTGGCCGGCCTCGATCAGCCGCCCGCCGAGGCCGCGATCCTGGAACTCGGGGTGGACGGCGAGCGGGGCGAGCGCGACGGCCGGGGTGAGGCGCTGGCCGTTCTCGACCCAGAGGCGCGAGAAGGCGATGTGGCCGACGATCCGGCCGGCCTCGACGGCGACGAGTTCGACGACGACCGCGCCGTGCTCGCGCAAGGGCTCCATGAGATCGGCTTCGACCGGGCCGCCGAAGGCGGCGACGAGGAGCTCGCGGATGGCCGACTCGTCCTCGCGCGTGGCGG
>JADYYB010000152.1 GCA_020853895.1 Bauldia sp. | reverse complement strand
GGCTTGTCGGCCTTGGTCAGCACCACCTGGTAGGAGACGGCCGCCTTGTCGAGGAGGTCGAAGACCTCAATGTCGTTGGCCGCCGGCCCGTGCCGCGCGTCGATCAGGAGATAGACGCGGCGAAGGTTCGACCGCCCGCGGAGATAGGCGAAGACCAGCCTGGTCCAGGCCTCGCTCTTCGCCTTCGCGACCTTGGCGAACCCGTAGCCGGGCATGTCCACGATGCGGAGCGGCGAGCCGTCCTCCGGCTCGAAATAGTTGAGCTCCTGCGTCCGCCCCGGCGTGTTCGAGGTGCGCGCCAGCCCGTTCTGGCCGACCAGCGCATTGATCAGCGAGGATTTGCCGACATTCGACCGCCCCGCGAAGGCGACCTCGACGCCCTCCTCGGGCGGCAGGTCCTTCAGCCCCGCCGCGCCGCGCACGAACCGCCACGGCCGCGCGAAAAAGAGCCGCCCCGCCTCGATGAAGGCAGCATCGGGTTGATCGGTGGAAGACATGGTCTGGGACACCCGAACGCCCTACGCCGCGACGTCGGGCAGCTTCTCCATGCCGATGACCAGACGATGGCCGAGGACGGCAAGGGCGTCGGAGAGCGCGCCGATCTTGGTCGGATGCATCGGGTCGAGAATGCGGCGCACTTCCTTCTCGTCCTTCCCTAGCCGCTTTGCGAGCTCGCGCTGGGTCAGTCCGGACTGCTTGAACGCCATCAGCACCGCGAGCTTGGCGGCGACCTCGGGCTCGACAGCGATCTGGTCCTTGGCTCGTGCCCTGGCTCGGGGCAGCGCCCGCCCCAGCCGGAGGTAGTGCAGGAGCACCAAGCCAAGCGCATCGGCCGCCATGCGACGGCCCTCGGCCATGTCGGCCCCCTCGGCGATCGCCTCCGGCACGTCGGGGAAACTGACGACCACGACGTCAGGACCGTCCCCCTTCTCGAATACCGCCGGGTAACCGAAAACCTGCATCCCGCCCGTCCGTCCTTGAGCCCTAGCTGGTCTTGGCCGGGTCGGGCTTGTCGGCTCCCTTGCGGCGGAAGGAGTTCATGATGTTGCCGAAGAGGTCCACCTCCACGCCCTGCCGCTTCATGATCACCCATTGCTGGGTCAGCGAGAGGAGGTTGTTCCACGCCCAGTAGATCACGAGCCCGGCCGGGAAGGCGGCCAGCATGAAGGTGAAGAGCACCGGCATCCAGTTGAAGATCAGGCGTTGGGTCGGATCGGCCTGCACCGGGTTGAGGCGCATCTGCACCCACATCGTCACGCCCATGATGATGGGCCAGATGCCGATATGCAGGAACTCGGGCGGCGCCCACGGGATGAGCCCGAAGAGGTTGAAGATCGAGGTCGGGTCGCGCGCGGAGAGGTCCTGGATCCAGCCGAAGAACGGCGCGTGCCGCATCTCGATGGTGACGAACAGCACCTTGTAGAGGGCGAAGAACACCGGGATCTGCAGCAGCACCGGCCAGCAGCCAGCGATCGGGTTGATCTTCTCCTTCTTGTAGAGCTCCATCAGCGCCTGCTGCTGCTTCACGCGGTCGTCCTTGTAGCGCTCGCGGAGCGCCATCATCTGCGGCTGCAGCTTCCGCATCGAGCTCATCGAGGCGTAGGAGCGGTTGGCGAGCGGGAAGAAGACGAGCTTGACCAGCACGGTCACCGCGAGGATCGCGAGACCGAAATTGCCGAGCACCCGGTTGAAGAAATCGAGCGCGTAGAACATCGGCTTGGTGATGAAATAGAACCAGCCCCAGTCGATGAGGAGCTCGAGCCGGTCGATGCCGAGCGTGTTGTCGTAGCCGTCGACGATGGCGACCTGCTTGGCCCCGGCGAAGAGCCGGGTCATCGTCTCCCCGCTGGTGCCGGGCGCGATCGTCACGGCATTGGCGAGGAAGTTCGCCTGGTAGGCCGGGGCGCCGACGACATTGCGGTAGGCGAACTGGCCGGTGAAGGTCTCGCCCTCCGCGGGGATGAGCGCGGTCGCCCAGTATTTGTCGGTAATGCCGAGCCAGCCGCTATTGGTCGGGTCGAGCGTCACCGTGCCGTCTTCGCGCGGGGTCTTGTAGGCGGTCTCGTTGAGGCCATCCTCCCCGAAGACGCCGATGAAACCCTCGTGGAGGATGAAGAAGCCCTGCGTGGGCGGCTCGCCGATGCGCTCGACCCGCGCATAGGGCGCGAGCGAGACCGCCGCCGCGCCGCTATTGGTCACGCTGTCGCTGACGGTGAACATGTACTGCGCGTCCACTGCGATGGTGCGCGTGAAGAGGAGGCCCGCGCCGTTGTCCCAGGTCAGCACCACCGGGGTGGACGGCGTCAGCGTCACGTCGCCGGCCGTGCTCCACACCGTGTCCGCGCCCGGCACCGCCGGTCCGCCGGCAGCGCCCACCCAGCCGAACTCGGCGTAATAGCCGCCCGGCCCGTTGGCCGGGGAGAGCAGCGTGACGGTGTCGCTCTCCGGGTCCACCGTCTCGCGGTAGTCCATGAGGTGGAGGTCGTCGATCCGCGCGCCGGTGAGGTTGATCGAGCCGGTCACGGCCGGCGTGTCGATGGGCACGCGCGCGCTGACGCCGAGCGCCTCGGCCCGCGTCGCGGCCACCGTCGGGCCGGCCGGCACCGGAGCGGGCGCCACCACCGGCGGCCCGGCGCCGGGGACGCCTGCGCCTGGCACGCCCGCGCCGGGAACGCCCGGGATGGCGGGGGTCTGCTGCGCCTCGAGCTGCGCGGCTTCCTCGCGGGCGCGGTCGATCTGCGGCTGGGCCACGAAGTACTGCCAGCCGATGAGCACGGCGAGCGACAGCACGATCGCGATGATGAAGTTGCGGTTATTGCCTTCCTGCATCGGCCCTTCCACCTGACCGCTTGCGCGGTGAGCGCCCGGTCGTCCCCTCGCCTCTTTCGATACGATCGATGCCGTCGGCGAGATCAGAGGCTAGCCGGGCGAAAGGCAGGTCGAGGGCGGCCCGCCGAGCGATCAAGACGTAGTCCGAACCTTCATTGGCGCGTCCCGCCGCGGCGATCCTCACCGCTTCGCGGAGCCGCCGCCGGATGCGGTTGCGCACCACCGCATTCCCCACCCGCCTTGATATGGTGAAGCCGAAACGGGCCGCCAGGGCGTCCGCCCCGGTTTCCGGCATGCGGCGGATCGACTGCAGGATGAAGCCCTGCTTCTCCACTTGCCTTCCCCGGGCGGCGCGGAGGAAGTCCGCCCTCTTCATCGCGATGCTGCGCCGGCCCGACATGACCGGACCGGACTGCTAGGCGGACAGTTTCTTCCGGCCGCGGGCGCGGCGCGCCGCGATGACCTTGCGGCCGCCGACCGTCGCCATGCGGGCGCGAAAGCCGTGGCGGCGGGTGCGGATGAGCTTGCTTGGCTGATAGGTGCGCTTCGTCATTTGGTGGTCTCGCGCGGAGCGCCTTCGAGAGAGTTGAGACGGTCGCCCGTGCCGCAAAAAGCTGCCCGCGCCCCATGCCTTCGAGGCCCGAAAGCGGAACGCGGCGGGCTGGTGGCGAGGCTTATACGGATGCCCCCGTGCCAAGTCAACGAAGCCGGGTGCAACCGGAAGGATGTTTGACGAAACGGTAAGGCCGACGCATCATCTTGGTCACACGCACTTCACTTTATCGCGCGATGCAGCGCGGCGGAGCCATGTCCGGCATATCCGATACCGCCGCAGCCCCTGGCGCTCCGGCGGAAATCAAGCGCCCGCGGTTCGGGCTGTCCTGGAAGCTGCTCGCCCTCACCGGACTTTTCGTCATGGTGAGCGAAGTCCTTATTTTCGTGCCCTCGATCGCGAGCTTCCGGCTGAGCTGGCTGTCCGACCGCCTCGGCACGGCCGACGCCGTCTCCGTCGTCCTCACCGCCTCCGAATGGACGAGCGTCCCCCGCCAGGTGCAGGACGACCTCCTCGACACGGTCGGCGCCGACGCCATCGCCATCCGCGACGGCGAGGTCAGCCGCCTCCTCGCCGCCGTCGAGATGCCGCTCCGCGTCGACCTCACCACCGACATCCGCTCGGTGAACCCGCTCGTCGCCGCCGGCGACGCGCTGGCGACGCTGGCGAGCCCGACCCCGCGCAACCTCCGCATCATCGGCCAGAGCACCAGCGGCATCGAGGTCGAGGTGATCATGGGCGACCACGATCTCCGCTCGGCCATGATCGGCTACGCCTCCAACATCATCGTCATCTCGGCGATCGTCTCGCTCCTCACCGCGGCGGTGGTGTTCATCGCCCTCAACCGCCTCCTCGTCCGCCCGATGCGGCGGATGTCGGAGAATATGATCGCCTTCTCCGAGGCGCCCGAGGATCCGCAGCGCGTCATCCGGCCGACCGGCCGCGCCGACGAGATCGGCGTCGCCGAGGATCGCCTCGCCGAGATGCAGCGCGACCTCCAGAACACGCTCAGCCAGCAGCGCCGCCTCGCCGATCTCGGGCTCGCCGTGTCCAAGATCAACCACGACCTTCGCAACATGCTGGCCTCGGCGCATCTCTTCTCCGACCGCATCGGCTCGCTGCCCGATCCGACGGTGCAGAAATTCGCGCCCAAGCTGATCCTGGCGCTCGACCGCGCCATCGCCTACACCCAGGCCACGCTCACCTACGGCAAGCCGCAGGAGGCGGTGCCCGAGCGCCGGCTCATCCAGCTCCATCGCCTGGTCGACGAGGTTGCCGAGATCCTCAGCGTCGAGAACCGCTCGGGCCTCCGTTGGGAGAACCTCGTGCCGGCCGGCCTCGAAATCGACGCCGACGCCGACCAGCTCTTCCGCGTCCTCGTCAATCTCTGCCGCAACGCCATCCAGGCCATGGAAGGCGGCCGCGACGACGCGCTGGTCCGCCGCCTCGCGGTCGAGGCGCGGCGCGACGGCGGCATCGTGACGCTGCGCGTCCGCGACACCGGCCCGGGCATCCCGGCGCATGTCCGCGAGCATCTCTTCGAGCCCTTCCGCAGCACCACCGCGGGCGGCACCGGCCTCGGCCTCGCCATCGCCGCGGAGATCGTGAAGGCGCATGGCGGGGTCATCCGCCTCAGCGACAACGAGGGCCCCGGCGCGGTCTTCGAGATCGTCATCCCCGACCGCCCGCTCGAGTTCCCGCGCCCCGCCGCCGTCCCCACGGCGAGAGCGGGCTAGCCCCATCTTCTCCTCCCCCTGAAAAGGGGGAGGTCCGACAGCGAAGCTGGCGGGGTGGGGGTCAGTCAACGGAAATGGCTGTGTGCGGGTCACGTACCCCCACCGGCGCTTCGCGCCACCTCCCCCTTTCAGGGGGAGGAAAGGCTAAGTGGCACGGCGCCGTCTTCGATCCCACCTGAAGGGTTGCCCGCGCCACGGGAATCGGCAACTCATCGCCCTGCGACATGCGTGAGATCGTCCTCGACACCGAGACCACCGGCCTCAATCCCGCCCTCGACCGGGTGATCGAGATCGGCTGCGTGGAGCTCGTCAACCACGTCCCCTCGGGCCGCACCTTCCAGCGCTACATCAACCCCGACCGGCAGGTGGACAACGAGGCCGAGCTCGTCCACGGCATCACCAACGCCTTCCTCGCCGACAAGCCGCGCTTTGGCGAGGTGGTGGCCGACTTCCTCGACTTCGTCGGCGACGCGCGGCTGATCGCCCACAACGCCAGCTTCGACTTCACCTTTCTCAACGCCGAGCTCGGCCGCGCCGCGCGCATCCCGCTCGCCGAAGCGCGCATGGTCGACACCGTCACCCTCGCCAAGCGCCACAGCCCGACCGGTCCGGCCTCGCTCGACGCGCTGTGCTCGCGCTTCGGCATCGACCGGAGCAAGCGCACCCTGCACGGCGCGCTCCTCGACGCGAGCCTCCTCGCGGAGGTCTATATCGAGCTCATCGGCGGACGGCAGATCACGCTCGGCTTCGGCGACGGCGAGGAGAGCGCGGAGATGATCGTCGAGGGCCTCGCGCAGATCGCGATCCAGCGCCCCATGGCGCTGCCCTCGCGCCTCTCCGAGGCGAGTCGCGAGTCCCACCGCCTCCTGGTGAAGTCGTTCGGCCCCAAGGCCATCTGGCTCGCCTACCAGCCCGCCGGCGAAGCCGCCGCGTAGTAGGCAATGGGCATCGGGCAACGGGCATCAGGGCGCGTGACCCGGATGCCGGATGCCCTTTGCCGGATGCCTCGCTAGACCAGCCGCTGCGGGGCCTGCCCGGCGGCCGCCTGGGCCTGCGCCATGCGCTGGCGGTAGAGGGCGTTGAAGTCGACCGGGTCGACCATCAGCGGCGGGAAGCCGCCGTTGCGGCTCGCCTCGGCGAGGATCTGGCGCGCGAACGGGAAGAGGAGCCGCGGCCCCTCGATCAGCAGCACCGCGCGGACCTGCTCGGCCGGCACGTTGGTGATGCGGAAGATGCCGGCATAGGCGAGTTCGATGGCGAAGAGCGCCTTCTCCCCGTCGACCGCGCGCGCCTCCATCTTCAGCTCGACCTCGTAGTCGGCCCCGCCCGGCTGGGCGCCCGCCATCGGGGCGGCGAGCTGGTTGGTCTGCACGTTGATGTTGATGTTGATGCGCGGCGCGGTCTGCCGCGGGCGGAGCGAGTTCGGCGCGTC
>JADYYB010000151.1 GCA_020853895.1 Bauldia sp. | reverse complement strand
GGCCTCAAGCGCCAGGCGCGGCAGGCGACGCGCTATCGCGGGCTCTCGGGCGAGATCAGGAAGGCCGAGGCGGCGGCGTTCTATCTCCGCTGGCTCGCGGCCGGGACCGCGGTCAAGGAGGCCGAGGCGGTGCTCGCCGCGGCGGCGACCCTGCTCGAGGAGCAGGCGACCAACCAGGCGCGCAGCGCGCGCGACCACGCGGTGGCGGCCGCCGCCCTCCCCGCGCTCCGCGACCGGGCCGCGGCGGCGGGCGCGACCGTGCAGCGCCTCGCCATCGAGGGGCAGCAGCTCGAGGGCGAGGAGCGGCGGGCGCGCGAGCGGATCGCCGATCTCCGCGGCCGCATCGCGCAGAGCGAGGCCGACATCGCGCGCGAGCGGCAGATCGCGGCCGAGCACCGGCAGATGATGGAGCGGCTCGCGGAGGAGGAAGGCAGCCTCCGCGCCGCCGACGAAGGCACCGAGGCGCGCGAGGCCGAGGCGCTCGGCGCGGTCCGCGCGGCCGAGGCCGCGCTGGGCGAGGCCGAACGCAAGGTCGGCGAGGCGACGACCGAGACGGCGGCCCTCCGCGCCAGGCGCGACACGCTCGCCGCCGCGGCGCGGAACGCCGCGACGCGGGCGGAGCTCAGCCGCAACGAGCTGGCGGGCGTGGAGCGCGAGCTCGGCGCGTCGGGGGCTCGGGCGAGCGAGGACGCGGCGCGGCTGACCACAGCGCGCGAGGGCGTGGCCGAGGCGGAGACCAGCCTCGCCGCGATCGAGGAGACGGCGCACTCGGCGGAGGCCTATACGCTCAAGACCGCGGAGGCGGAGAAGGTCGCGCGCGAGGCGCGGCTCCTCGCCGAGCGGAAGCTCGGCGACGTCGACGCCGAGCGGCGGGCTGTGGCGCGCCTCCTGCAGCGCGACACGACAGGCGCCGCGCCGATCATCGACAAGGTCACGGTCGACCCGGCCTATGAGCGCGCCTTCGCGGCCGCGCTCGGCGAGGACCTCGACGCGCCGCTCGAGACGAATTCGCCCGTGCATTGGCGCGAGATCGCCGCCCTCCCCGACGACGCAGCGCTGCCGGCCGGCGTCGAGGCGCTGGCCAACCATGTCCGCGCTCCGCGCGAGCTGGCGCGGCTTCTCGTGCAGGTCGGCGTGGTCTCGGCCGAGGACGGCGGGCGGCTGCAGGGCGCGCTCCGGCCGGGGCAGATGCTGGTGACGCGGAGCGGCGACCTCTGGCGCTGGGACGGGTTCGTGGCGAGCGGCGACGCGCCGACCGCCGCCGCCGAGCGGCTCGCCAACCGCAACCGCCTCGCCGCGCTCGACGCCGACGCCGAGACGCTGCGCGCGAAAGCCGCCGAGGCGAAGGCCGCCTTCGAGACGGAGGCGAGCCGAGCCGCCTCGGCGCGTCTTGCCGAGCAGGAGAGCCGCCGCTTCGCCCGCGACGCGCGCGCCAAGCTCGACATCGCGCGCTCCGCCCTCGCCGAGCTCGAGCGCAATCTCTCGCGTGTGAGCACGCGTGCCGCCGCCCTCGCCGAAGCCAAGGCGCGGCTCGAGAAGGCGGTCGCCGAGTCGGAGGCCGCGGCCAACGAGGCGCGCGAGGAGCTGACCGCCCTCCCCGATCTGCAGGCCGGCGAAACGGCGCTCGCCACGCTGAGAGCCGATGTCGCGGAGATCCGCGCCCGCGTGATGGAAGCGCGGATGGCGCATGACGGCATCCGCCGCGAGACGGCGGCGCGCCGGGCACGCCTCGGCGCCATCGCCGAAGAGCGCGGCAACTGGCTGGCGCGGGCCGACAAGGCCGAGGCGCAGGTCGTGGCGCTGGGCGAGCGCCGCGGCGAGGCCGAGACGGAACTGGCCGCGCTGGCCGAGCGGCCGGCGGCGATCGCGCTCGAGCGGCAGAAGCTTCTCTCGGCGATAAGCGCCGCAGAGGCGGCGCGGAGCGAGGCGCAGGAAGCGCTGCTCGCGGGCGAAGCCGCCGAGGCGGAAGCCGGCAAGGCGGCGCGGGCCGGGCTCGAGCAGCTCTCTTCCGCGCGCGAGGAACGGGTGCGCGCGGAGGAACGGCGCCTCGCCGCCGAGGAGCGCCGCAACGAGATCGTCGCCCGCATCGGCGAGGCGATGGACCGCGAGCCGCATACGCTTGCCGAGATCGCCGAGCTGAAGCCAGGCGCTCCTCTCCCCGATCTCGGCGCCGTCGAAGGCAAGCTCGAGCGGCTCCGCGACGAGCGCGAGCGGCTCGGAGGGGTCAACCTCCAGGCCGACACCGAGGCTCAGGAGGTCACGCAGCGCCGCGACACGCTGGTGGCCGAGCGCGACGACCTCATCGCCGCGATCCAGCGTCTCCGGCAGGCGATCCTCAGCCTCAATCAGGAGGGACGCGAGCGCCTCCTTGCCGCGTTCAGCGTGGTGGACGGACATTTCCGGCGGCTCTTCACCCATCTCTTCGGCGGCGGCTCGGCGGAGCTGCAGCTGACCGAGTCCGACGACCCGCTGCAGGCGGGGCTCGAGATCGTCGCCAAGCCGCCGGGCAAGAAGCCGCAGACGATGACCCTCCTCTCGGGCGGCGAGCAGGCGCTGACGGCGATGTCGCTGATCTTTGCCGTGTTCCTGACCAACCCGGCGCCGATCTGCGTGCTGGACGAGGTCGACGCGCCGCTCGACGACGCCAATGTCGAGCGCTTCTGCAACCTCCTCGACGAGATGGCGCGCAGCACCGACACGCGCTTCGTGGTCATCACCCACCACCCGGTGACGATGTCGCGGATGACGCGGCTCTTCGGCGTGACGATGGTCGAGCGCGGCGTGAGCCAGCTGGTGTCGGTCGACCTCGCGACGGCGGAGCGGTTCCGGGAGACGGCGTAGGGCGCTCGACATTGAGAGCAGCATCATTTGATGCTATTTTTGATGCTCACCCGGTGGGAAACAATCATGCGCACGACCATCACGCTCGACGACGAACTGCTCGCCACCGCCCAGGACTATACGGGCATCAAGGAGAAGTCGGCCCTTGTGAACGAGGCGCTCAAGGTTCTCGTCCAGCGAGAGGCGGCCCTGCGTTTGGCCAAGCTGGGCGGTAGTCAGCCGCACCTGAAACCCATTCCCAGGCGCCGGCCAACGGTGTGATTCTCGTCGACACCTCGATTTGGGTCGATCACCTCAGGAAGGGTGACCTTGGCCTGTTCGCGCTACTCGGCAAGAATCAGGTGCTTATCCACCCTTTCATCCTTGGCGAGTTGGCCGTCGGCGGCATTCGTGATCGGGCTTTAGTGCTCCAATCGCTGCGGCGTCTTCCAGCGTTGCTTCCGGCACGGGACTTCGAGGTTCTTGCGTACATCGATTCAGCTCGTCTGCACGGAACCGGGCTTGGCTACATCGATGCTCATCTATTGTGTGCGGTACGGTTGGCGAACGGGGTCGGTCTCTGGACACGGGACTCGCGTCTGGCTGCCATCGCGACACGGCTAGGGATCGGAGCCACGCCTCATGCGCCCTGATCCAGCTGCCCTCCTCGCCTGGTACGACCGGCATGCGCGGCGGTTGCCGTGGCGGGTGGGGCCGGCGGACCGGGCGGTGGGCGTGCGGCCCGATCCGTATGCGGTGTGGCTGTCGGAGGTGATGCTCCAGCAGACCACGGTGGCGACGGTGAAGCCCTATTTCGAGGATTTTCTGCGGCGCTGGCCAACGGTGGCCGACCTCGCGGCGGCGCCGCGCGAGGCGGTGATGAGCGCGTGGGCCGGGCTCGGCTATT
>JADYYB010000150.1 GCA_020853895.1 Bauldia sp. | reverse complement strand
TCGACCTCGAACCGCAATTTCGAGGGCCGCCAGGGCTTCAAGGGCCGCACCCACCTCGTCTCCCCCGCCATGGCGGCGGCGGCGGCCATCGCCGGCCGCTTCGTCGACGTCCGCGACTGGGGCCGGGCGGGCTAGGGCGGGCACGGCGTCATGACCGCCGGAAACGGCAGCAGCGCCCCCGCCAAGGGCTGGGCCGAGGTCCAGGCGCCTTCGCTCGACGAGCTGGAGGCACTCGCGCGCGTCGCCTATGCCGGCCTGCCGGAGGAGTTCCGCACGCTGACCGGGGACATCGAGATCAGGGTCGACGATTTCGCCGACCGCGAGTCGCTCGACGAGCTCGGCCTCGAATCCGAGTTCGAGCTTCTCGGCCTCTTCGTCGGCGTCGGCCTCGCCCATGGCGAGGCGGTCGCCTCGAGCGGGTCGATGCCCAACCGTGTCTGGCTCTATCGCCGCCCGATCCTCGACTACTGGGCCGAGCACGAGGAGACGCTCGGCGCGGTCGTCAGCCACGTCCTCATCCACGAGATCGGCCACCATTTCGGCCTCTCCGACGAGGACATGGAAGCCCTCGAAGCGGCCGCCGACTAGGGGACTTACCCCCACCCGGCAGCAAGCTGCCGGACCTCCCCCTTTCAGGGGGAGGAGAACCAAGGACTTTCCTCCCCCTGAAAGGGGGAGGTGGCGCGAAGCGCCGGTGGGGGTCAGTCCCTCGCCACCCACGACACGAGACGAGGGACGACCATGCAGCCTTTCACCACCCTGACCGGGATCGCGGCGCCGCTGCCGATCATGAATGTCGATACCGACATGATCATCCCGAAGGACTATCTGAAGACCATCCAGCGGACCGGGCTCGGCAAGGGCCTCTTCGCCGAGATGCGCTATCACGACGACGGCTCGGAGAACCCCGACTTCGTCCTCAACAAGCCCGCCTACCGCAAAGCCGAGATCCTCGTCGCCGGCGACAATTTCGGCACCGGCTCGAGCCGCGAGCACGCGCCGTGGTCGCTGCTCGACTTCGGCATCCGCTGCGTTATCTCGACGAGCTTCGCGGACATCTTCTACAACAACTGCTTCAAGAACGGCATCCTGCCGATCGTCGTGTCGAAGGCCGACCTCGACAAGCTGATGGACGACGCCGAGCGCGGCTCCAACGCCCGCATCTCGATCGACCTCCCCGCGCAGGAGATCCGCGGCCCGGACGGCGGCGTGGTCAAGTTCGACATCGACCCCTTCAAGAAGCACTGCCTCCTCAACGGCCTCGACGACATCGGCCTGACGCTGGAGAAGTCCGCCGCCATCGCCACCTACGAGGCCAAGGCCGCCGAAGCCCGCCCCTGGGCCTAAGCGGCGGCGCAGGTTGCCTGAGCTCGCCTCCTCCATTCCGATCGAAGGAGTGAGAGCTGCTGCCGCCGTCACATCAAGGACGCGTCCCCTCTCCCCGCCGGGGAGAGGGGGCTGGTCGGCGCGTCGTCAAAGTGAGGCGATTGGCAGGGCGACTCGAGCTTCGCCGGGAGGCGGAGGCGTGGGAGCACCCCTACCCCCGCGCGGCTGACGCAGCGCTGGCGATGGACTGGTGCTTGATCGCCTCGTCGAGCTGGAGGATGCGGCGCGCCTGGCGCTCGTGCATGCGCTCGACCATGTGGCCGTTCACGCCGATCACCGGCTTCCCGAGATTCTCGGTGCGCGAGAACACCTCGACCACCGAGCGCGCCCAGGCGATCTCCTCCTCGGTCGGCGCGAAGACCTCGTTGGCGATGCCCACCTGGTCGGGATGGATCAGCGTCTTCCCGTCCATGCCGAAGGCGCGGCCCTGCTCGCACTCGCTCTTGAGCCCCGCCTCGTCGCGGAAATTGTTGTAGGTGCCGTCGAGGACGGCGAGGTCGTAGGCCCGCGCGGCGGCGACGCACATCGAGAGCCAGGCGACCATCGGCGCGCGGCTCCGCACCGGCCTTATGCCGGTCTCGGCGATGAGGTCGTTGGTGCCGACGACGAGCGCGGTCAGGCGCGCGCCGGGGTCGATCGTCGCCGCGGCGATGGCGCCGATATTGAGGACCGCGAGCGGGGTCTCGATCATAGCCCAGAGCGCGAGGCTCGGCGCGGCGGAGGCGGCGGTCAGCGCAGCGCGCACGCGGCGCACGTCCTGCGGCCGCGAGATCTTCGGCACCAGGATCGCGTCGGCGCCGGCGGCGACCGCC
Source organism: Bauldia sp. (assembly GCA_020853895.1). Lineage (GTDB taxonomy): Bacteria > Pseudomonadota > Alphaproteobacteria > Rhizobiales > Kaistiaceae > JADYYB01. The sequence continues at coordinate 434 of JADYYB010000150.1, read as the reverse complement.
GCGGCGATGTCGCCGGCGGTCCACGCCGTATCGAGCCCGTTGATGCGGACCGCTACTTCCTTGCCGTTGAAGATGCCCGAGCCCATCGCGCGCGAGATCACCTTCCGCGCCTCGTCCTTGGCGTCGGGGCTGACCGCGTCCTCGAGGTCGAGGATGAGGGCGTCGACCGGCAGCGAGGCCGCCTTCTCGAGCGCGCGCTCGTTGCCGCCCGGCACGAACAGAACACTACGCCGCGGCCGCGCTGTCACCCTGTCGATCCTTCTTGCCGGCGGCCGGTGGAACGGCCGCGCGGATACTGACGAGAACGCTCGTCACAACGCCGAAGTCCTTCCTTGTCAAGGATCGTTGCACAGCCGATCCGAGACGACAGTTGCGATTATCCTAGCAGATTTCCGATGTTGTTTTGATTAACGGCCAAAAGGTGGCGGCGGCGT
>JADYYB010000149.1 GCA_020853895.1 Bauldia sp. | reverse complement strand
TCAGGATGTCGACCGTCGGCACCATGATCTGGGCCGACCAGGCGGCGCGCACCTGGGCGAGGAAGTTCTTGTTCGCCTTGTCCTCGTAGTCCTTGAAGTTGACGATCTCGCGCCGCGACTGCTGGACCGTGCGCACCCCGTTGATGTTCTCGGCGAGCGCCGCGTTGACGGTGGACGAGGCGTCGCGCGCCTTCCGGAAGGTCGCCTTGGCGTGCGGCAGCCAGATCGCGCGGATGATGATCATCGCCGGCAGGATCGCGAGGGTCAGGAGCCCGAGCATCCAGTCCATCCAGAGGAGGACGATGATGATGCCGATGAGCAGGAAGAAGTCGCCGATCGCCTGGATCGAGGTCTCGACGAACTCCTGCAGCGAGTTCACGTCGCCCTGGATGCGCGACATGATGCGGCCGACCTGGGTCTGCTCGACGAAGGACGCCGACACGTTCTGGAGATGGATGAACATCGCGCGGCGGAGATCGAAGATCACCCGCTGGGCAAGCGTCGCCGCCATCCATTCCTGGATGAAGGAGGTGACCGCGTTGGCGGCGATGAGGAGGAGGAAGCCGAGGACCACGAGGTCGAACGGGAACCCCTCGCCCGCCGCCGTCGCGCTGTCGGCGGCGTAGCGGATGAAGATCGGGATCGAGACATTGGTCACGACGAAGATCGCGACCGCGAAGAAGACCCGCCGGAGCTCCTTCGGATAGGGCTTCAGGAAGGCCAGGAACCGGCGCACGATGCGCGGGTCGAAGGCCTGGAAGATGTCCTCGCCGCGTTCGCCCTGATTGCCGAGGACCCCGCCGCCGGCGCGGCCGCCAAGATCTGCGAAGCTCACGTCTCGGCGCCTTCCATCACGTAGTGGCCGGTGCTGGCCGGCCGCCTGCCGGCCGATCCGTCGTCGCCCTGCAGGCGGTAGAGCTCGGCGTAGTGGCCGGTGCCCTTGACCAGCTGGGCATGGGTGCCGCGCTCGGCGATGCGGCCGTTGTCGAGGACGATGATCTCGTCGGCATGCATGAGCGACGAGAGCCGGTGGGCGATGATGATGGTCGTCTTCCGCGCGGTGGCGGTCTGCAGCGCGGCGCGGAGGCGGTGCTCGGTCGCCGCGTCCACCGCCGAGGTGGCGTCGTCGAAGATGAGGATCGAGGGCTCCGGCACGACCCCGCGGGCGATCGAGAGGCGCTGCTTCTGGCCGCCCGAGAGGCTGGTGCCGCGCTCGCCGATGAAGGTTCGGTAGGCCTCGGGCAGGGTCTCGATATATTCGTGGATATGCGCGGTGGTGGTCGCCTCGACCACGCGCTCCTCGCTCGCCGCCGGCTCGGCATAGGCGACGTTGTCGGTGACGCTCGAGTCGAAGAGGAAGGTGTCCTGCTGCACGATCCCGACCGTGCGCCGGAGCGAGTCGAGGGTGACGTCGCGGATGTCCTGGCCGTCGATGGTGATGCGTCCGCCGGTCACGTCGTAGAAGCGCGGGATGAGCTGGGCGAGCGTGGACTTGCCCGAGCCGGGCGGGCCAAGGATGCCGAGCGTCTTGCCGCGCCCGACCTCGAAGGAGATGTCGGAGAGCGCCGCCGGCCCGCCGGCGTCGTAGGCGAACTCAACGTTCTCGAAGCGGAGGATGCCGCGCGGCACCACCAGCTCCTGCGCCCCCGCGCGGTCGCGGATCGTCGGCTGGAGGTCGAGGACCTCGAACAGGCGGTCGCCCGAGGACACCGCGCGCGCCGCGTTGTTGACGACCAGCGTCGTCTGGCGCACCGGCGTCTGCAGCACGGTCATGAAGGCGAGGAACTCGGTCAGCCGGCCGATCGTGATCGTGCCGTTCATCACCTGGTGGCCGCCGACCAGGAGCACGAGCCCCATCGCGAAATAGAACGCGAAGATGAGGCTGGTCGTGGAAGCGGTACGGATCAGGATGCGCTCGTTGGAGAGCTTCAGCGCGTCGTCCGCCGCGCTGTCGAACTTGGCCATCTCGTAGGTCTTGGCAGCGAAGGCCTTCACCACCCGGGCGCCCTGGAGGTTCTCCTCGATGGCGCGCGTCAGCACCGACATCCGCGCCTGGAGGCGGGTCCAGGTCATGCGGAGATAGAGCCCGGTCCGCGTCGCGCGCCAGATGACGAAGGGCACGAAGCTGAGCGAGAGAGCGCCGAGGAGGAGGTCGGTGGTCAGCACGAAATAGGCGCCGAAGACGACCAGCAGCACCAGCGAGACGGTGCGCTGCACGCCGATCTCGACGAACATGCGCACGCCTTCGAGGTCGAGCATCCCGCGGGTGGTGAGGTCGCCCGAATGGATGCGGTCGTGGAAGTCGAAGCCGAGCCGCTGCAGCTTCTCGAAGAAGAGGAGGCGGAGGTCGTAGCCAACCTTCTGGGCGACCCACTCGGACTGATAGCCCGAGGCCATCGTCAGGAGACCGCGGAGGACGGACGCCCCGACCAGGAGCCCGGCGGCGATCAGGAGCGGGGTGAACGCCTGGTTCTCGCCCGCGGCGGGGACGAAATGGGCCTGGTCGACCGCGTTGCCGAGGAGCCGCGGGATGGCGAGCGTGAACACGGTCGCCGCGATATTGGCGGCGACGATCGCCACCACGCGCCCCTTGTATCGCCAGGCGAAACCGAGGATCCGACGCAGCACGCGCGGTGCGGCGCGAAGATCGATGACGTCGCGCACCTGGGCATTGTCGAGGTGGAGGATCCGCTTCAGAAGTCCGTGCGATGTCTGCCGGGAAGACGGCTTGATTGGCGCGTTCAGGTTAGTTCCCTTCGATGTGGTCCCGGCCGATCTCGAGGAGAGGCGGTTTTCACCGGCCCCTCCGCGCTGTGGGATCGGCACGACGCCCGAAGAGCAGAGCCTCTCGTGGAGCGTCGGCCGCGCGCAATCGCCGGCCCGTCAAAACTACGCCACGGCCGCGCACTTGCGAGAGGATATATTTGGCAAAAGCAGGCCGCCCTTTGGGCTAGGCTGTTAAGCTGGCACTATATCCGTAGGCGACCTTGCCCAAGGAGGTTGTCCCGATCTCTCGGGTCACGTCGCAGACGCAATGGTCGACAGCCGTCGCTTCGGCGTCGAGGTAGGCCTTCTTCCACGCGATCGCGAGTGCCGCTCGCTGCCTATGCCAATCCTGCAGGTCACCAGGGCCAGTCCGTCGCGTTCCGGAGGCGAATTCCGCTCGCATGAAGGGAGCTGCTCCACACTCCCCGGACAGAACTCAGGCTCGGCAACAGGCGAAGCTCCACGCCGTTCGCATGGAGTGCGGCGGGGAGATCGGAGATCGGCTCCACCTTCAGAGGAATGACGGGATGCCGCGTCACCCACATTCCGGCGTCGTGCAGATCCTCAAAACCTTGTGGCGGCAATTCGTAGCGAAAGAGGGCCGTGGAGCGGATGCGCGCCCACCAGGCCTCTTCGGCATACGCGAGCATGCGGGCGCCTGTGTCAGGAAACCAATCTCGACGATCGCCCGGACTGGTCTCGGCTGTCGGCCAGATCAGAACGCGAGGACACTCACGAGGGAACAGATAGAGGGGCTCGTGTGCATCGTCGATCGCCCAGACGAGTGGACCGTTCAACCAGTCCTGACCGCGAGGTCGAATGGAGGGTACTGCCACGGGGCGCGGAATGAACCGATTGATCCCTTCACTCTCGCTGAAATGATAGAGCTTCATCGGTGGCGACAAAAGGCTCCAGCATCAGCCCAGCGATCGTCAACCTCTCGGCCGACATCCCATTCACATCAATCAGTTAGGTGGTGGGCGCAGCAGGGATCGAACCTGCGACACGCTGATTAAGAGTCAGCTGCTCTACCAACTGAGCTATGCGCCCGAACGGGCGGGTTATAGGTATCGCGGACCCGTTCGGCAAGGCGGATGCATAGGGAAAACGCTTGGTCGAAAGCGCGCCCCCCTGTAGAGGGCTCTGTCGGGCGTCGCGTGCCGAATCCGTGGGGGATGGCGTCAGGCAGGCGACGGTCGAAGGGTGGGGCTCGGCGTGCTGGAATTCTTTGGGCTGGAAAGCTGGTCGACGGCCCTTCTTGCGCTGACCGCCGGCACCGCCATCGGCTTCGTGGTCGGCCTCGTGCCGGGCATCGGCGGCCGCACCGGCCTCATCCTCTGCCTGCCGCTTGCGACATTCTTTCCGCCCTACGAGGCGGCGATCTTCCTCTTCTCGATGCACGCGGTGGTCAACACCTCGGGCTCGATCCCCAATATCGCCTTCGGCATCCCCTCATCGGCCGCCGACATGGCGACCATCATCGACGGCTATCCGCTCGCCAAGATGGGCCGCGCGGGCGAAGCGCTCGGCGCCAGCCTCAGCGCCTCGGCGATCGGCGGGGTGCTCGGGGCGCTCGCCTTCCTCCTCGCCATCCCGATCGCCCAGCCGCTCGTCACCAGCTTCGGCCCGCCCGAGTTCCTGATGCTGGCCATCCTCGGCATCGCGATGGTTTCTTCGCTGTCTCAGGAAGGGCTCATCCCCGGCCTCATCGTCGGCGCGCTCGGCGTGGTCGCCTCCACGGTCGGCGTCGATTTCCGCTCCGGCGAGGCGCGTTTCACCTTCGGCTGGCTCGAGCTCTGGGACGGGGTGGGCCTGCCGGCCATCGTCTGCGGCCTCTTCGTCATCCCCGAGATGCTGGCGCTGAAGCCCTTCGACACCGACTCGCAGAAGCGCGCCACCACCACCTCCATCGCCGACGTCGCCCGCGGCATGCTGGTCACCTTCAACCATCTCCGCGTCGTCGCCGTCAGCTCCTGGTACGGCATCGTGATCGGCTTCATGCCCTCGCTCGGCTCCTCGATCTCGGCCTGGCTCTCCTACGGCTACGCGGCGCGGACGACCAGGACCGAGATCCCCTTCGGCCAGGGCGCCATCGCCGGGGTCATCGCGCCCGAGGCGGCCAACAACTCCAAGGAGGGCGGGGCGATGATCCCCACCCTCTTCTTCGGCATCCCCGGCTCCTCGAGCATGGCGATCATGATGGGCCTCCTCGCCTTCGTGGGCGTCGCCGTCGGGCCCAACCTTCTCGACTGGAACCGCGATCTGGGACTCAGCTTCTCGCTCGCCGGCGCGGTGATCCTCTCGAACCTCGTCGTCATCCCGATGTTCCTCCTCGTCATCCCGACGCTGGTGCGCTTCTCCTCGATCCGCCGCGAGGGCATCGTGCCCTTCGCGATCGCGCTCTCGATCATGGCCGCGCTGATCGACACCCCGCGCATCATCACGGTCGTGCTGATCGCGATTTTCGCCGTCATCGGCATCGGCATGAAGCTGGCCAACTGGCCGCGCGCGCCCTTCATCCTCGGCTACGTGATCGGCGACATGGCCGAGGCCTCGTGGTTCCACACCCAGCAGATCTACGGCTGGAAAGTGCTGCAGCGCCCCCTCACCATCGGCATCGCCCTCTTCATCGTCGGCTGGCTGATCTATGTCGTGCGCTCGCGCCCCGTGCTCCACATCCCCGGGCCGCGCATCCCCACCTTGGCGACCTCGGGCGGCCTCCTTGTCGGGTTCGGGGTCGTCATCCTCACCGCCTTCCGGTCGATCAACCTCGCCGGCCGCACATTCCCGGTGGCCGTCTCGATCTTCGGCGCGGCGCTCTGCGCGCTCATCGCCTGGCTCGCCTTCCGCAGCAAGGACGACCCGCCGGTCGAGGAGCTGGCCCATGTCTGGATCGCCGCCATCGCCATCCTCGCCATCCCCTATTTCGGCCTCACCGTGTCGAGCATGGCCATGGCCGTCGCCATGCTGATCGCGGGCGGGGCCAATATCTACAAGTCGATCCTCGCCGCGCTGGCCTTCGGGGCACTTCAGTTCACCCTGCTCGCATGGCTCTTCGACATCGTGGTCGAGCGCGAGATCATCGGCCGCTTCGCCTGGCGCTTTCTCGGCTTCTGAGCCGCCCTCCTCCGGCGGAATCGCCGCGCCCTTGCCGGGTCGCCCGGTCGAGCCTAGGCTTGGCGCGGACGTTCCGGCCTCGCAGCCTTCCCAAACGGAAAGGGCGGCAGATGAGAGTCCTGCAGGCGTTCCTCGTCTCCTTCGCGGCCATCCTGACCGCCGCGCCAGCGTCCGCCCAGGCCGACCTCGCCGCGCTCGAGGGCAGGACCGTCCGCTTGGTTATCGGCGGCTCACCCGGCAACGACACCGACCGGTACGGCCGCGCCTTCATCGAGGGGCTGAAGGCGGTGCTGCCGGGCACCACCATCCTCGCCCAGAACCTCAACGGCGGCGGCGGCGCGCTCGCCCTCGTCGAGGCGATGGCCGCGACCGGCACCGGCCCGATCACCCTTGCGCTCACCCACAGCACGCCGGTCTATGCCCAGATCTTCGGCTCCGATCTCGCGGTCTATGACCTCAATGCCTTCCACTGGATCGGCGCGCTCACCAACAACCAGCGGGTGCTCGCCGTCCGCACCAGCCTCGGCGTCACCGATTTCGCCGGCCTCGCCGCGCTCGACCGCGCGCTGGTCGCCCCCGCCTCCGGCACCGCCGCGGAGATCGAGGCGACGCTGGTCGCCGCCATGACCCCGCTCCGCCTCCACATCGTCCCCGACGTCGATGACGGGCTCCGCGCCACGCTCCTGATGTCGGGCGACGCCGATGTCGCCATCGGCAGCCAGATCTCGCTCGTGCCCCTGATCGAAGCCGGCCAGCTCGTCATGGTCCTCCGCCTCGGCAGCGCCGGCTATCCGCCCGGGCTCGACGCCGTCCCCACGCTCCGCGACCTCGCCCGCCCGGAGATCTCGCGCGAGATCATCGGCCTCACCGAGAGCCTCAACAATCTCGGCCGGCTCGTCCTCGCCGCCCCCGCGACCGACCCCGCCATCGTCGAGGCGCTGCGCCTCGCCTTCGACGCCGCCATGGCCCACCCCGCGACGATCGCCGCCTATGAGGGCGGCGACCTCGTCCTCGCCCCTACCCCGGGCGCGGCGGTCGAGGCCGCCATGCGCGGCCTCCTCGGCAACGCCTCCGCCCGCGAAGTGCTGGTCGGCTACCTCGCCTGCGGCGAGCGCGAGGGGGGCGCGGCCGACGAGGACTGCTCGCGGCCCTGAACGGCACGGTCATTTGGTGGATAGCGAGGAAACAGAGTAATTCCCCCGCGCATGACGCGGCTCCTGCCGTCTCGCGTAGTATGACTGCCGAGTCGACCCGAACCGTATTCGCAGACCGCCTCGATGACTCGCGCAATCCTCGCCGCCTTCTTCCTCCTCGCCGGAACGCTTGCGGCCGGCGCCCAGGCCGCCGATCCGGCGCTCGCCCCGCTCGCCGGCCGGACCATCCGCATCGTCATCGGCGGCGGTCCGGGCAGCGGCACCGACGGCTACGCCCGTCCGTTCGTCGAGACGCTGAAGGAGGTCCTGCCCGACACCACCATCCTCGCCCAGAACGTCGATGGCGGCGGCGGCGCGCTCGCCTATGTCGAGACCCAGTCGGCGACCGGCGCGGTCATCACGGTCGTGATCTCGCACTCCAGCCCGATCTACCACCAGATGCGCGGCATCGAGACCGCCGCCTTCGACCTCACCCGCTTCCACTGGATTGGCGCCCTCACCAACAACCAGCGCGTCGTGGTGGTGCGGAGCGGTCTCGGCGCCGACGACTACGCGGACGTCGCCGCCCTAGACGAGGAGATGGTCGCCGCCGTCACCAGCGCGACCTCGCCGAGCAATGTCGAGACCACGCTCCTCGGCGCCCTCACCGACCTCCGCCTCAGGATCGTCGTCGACATCGACGACGACCTTCGCAGCGCGCTGATGATGGCGGGCGACGTCGATCTTGCGATCAACAGCTTCTACGGCTGGGTGCCGCTCATCGACGCGGGCGCTGTCCAGCCCATCCTCCGTATCGGCGAGGAGGGCTATCCGCCGGAGGCGGCGAGCCTGCCGACGCTGGCCTCGATCGCGCGCCCCGGCACGCCGGCCAAGGTCATCGAGATCGTGGAGAGCCTCAACAAGCTCGGCCGCCTGGTGGGGGCCGCGCCCGCGACCCCGCCGGAGATCGTCGCGACCCTCCGCGCCGCCTTCGCCGAGGTGGTCGCCCGGCCCGATTTCGCCGCCGCCTACGCCGCCCGCGACCTCGCCCTTGCCCCGACCGACGGCGAGGAGGTCGCCCGCCGTATCGCCGGCCTGACCGGCGACCCCCAGGCGGCCTACCTCCTCAACGCCTTCTTTGCCTGCGGCGAGGCGGAGGCCAGCGGCAGCGACGCCGACTGCAACCCGTAGAGGGCGCATCGGACCGCCGCGGCGCCTAGTCCGGCCGGCTGAGGACCGCGAGCACCCGCACCTGGCTCCGTCCTTTCCATTTTCGCGCCTCGCCCGTTATCTCCTGCCAGGATTCGACGCGCACCCCGGTGTCGCGGAAGAGCGTCCGGATAGTCTCCACCTCGGTCATGTCGCCCGCGCGGACGCTGTACGGGTTGAGGCCGGCGAGGAAGGCGTCGGCCGACCGGGGGTAAGGTATCCGCCCCGCCTCGACCTCGCGGCGGAAAAGCTCGCGGAACGCGGCGAGCGCGGCGTCCGTTTCCGCGCCGCCGCGCTTTCCGACCCCCATCGAGAAGATCAGCTTGCCGCCCGGCTTCAGCCAGGTCATGAGCCGGCTGAGCAGCTCGGCCTGCCTTTCGTGAGGCACGAAACGAAGAATGCTGTGGACGACCAGGAAGTCGCTCGTCCCGGGCCAGTCCTCGCCGAGGAGGTCGATCGTCTGGATGCCGACCTCGATGCCGTGGCGGCGGCCGAACCAGGCGCACAGCATCAGCGGCGTCGGGCAGAGGTCGAGAACCCTGAAGCGCATCCGGTCGATGATCCCCGCGCCGGCCTCGCCGGCCGCGTTGGCGAGGATCGCAAGGAGCCCGGTATCGGCGCTGCCGGCCAACGTCACCGCGATCGGCGAACGGTCGGCGCGCGCCCGCTCGGCGAATAGCCCGCGGGCGAGCTCGGTCATCTCCCGGTGGTCGAGCGCATTCACCTCGCCTTCGCCGGAGGTCAGGCGCGCCGCCCGCCGGGCGGTGTATTGCGTGTGGTAGGCGGCGCAGTCCCGGCAGAACCGCGGCGCCAGCTCCGCGGCGAGCAGGAAATTGCCGACCGCGTCCTCCTCGAACCGCCGGGCCGTCTTGGTCGCTGGCTCGATGGCCTGGGTCATGAGCGCTTTTCCGGGGGAGAATCGGGCAAGGGAGCCGTGACTTAGCCTGAGCGCGCGCGTCAGGCTAGGCCGAGCCCGCTATCGCCCGCCGGCCGGCGGAACGACCGCCATCTTCGGGCGCCGGAAGAAGTCGAGGCCGCGCCGGAGAAGGCTGACCGGCAGCCGGCTCCGCGGCACGTGGATGCGATGCACCCGCGGCCGCTCCTCGACGAAATAGACGCGTCCCGAGGGCAGCGGGACGCCGTCGATCCTGCGCAGCACCGCTTCGAACTTGGCGTCGAGGATGCGCCGTCTCTCCGCCTGCAGCGGCTTGACCTCGCCCTTCCGCCCGCGCCCGCTATAGTTGGGGTTGGTGTTGATCTCGTAGATCTGCACCCGCCCGTTGACCACGCCATAGTCGGCCCGGCCGTAGTCGATCCCGGCGACGGCGAAGGCGCGCTCGAGCTGCTCGCGGTGCGGGTTGGCGACGACATAGGCGTGCTCCTCGGCGACGAGGTCGTCGGGGCGCGACCGGCGGCGGCCCGGCGCCCGCACCTCGCCGGGCGCGAGGGCCTTCACCACCCAGTGCTTCTGGCGGTGGACGTGGTAGGGCACGATCTCCCCGTCGACGTTGAAGCAGCCATATTTCCGGAACCAGCCGTCGGGACTCGCCTCGGCGGCATAGCCGACCGCGATCCGTCCCTTTGTCGGCAAACCTTTCGCCGCGAGCTCGGCGAGGGCGCGGTCGAATCCCGCCTCGTCGTGGAAGAGCTCGGTCTCGGGTCCGCCATACCCGTCCTCGGACCGGATGAAGGCCGGATAGCGCTTCGGCTTCTCGCCGAGATCGATGCGCACCACGTCGAAATCGTTGATCCCGGCCTCGAAGAGCGCGCGGAGGAGCGCGGTCCGTTCCAGCGCGCGCAGCGGATGGTTGAGGATGCGCGCCTGCGGCGCGGCCTCGAGAAGGGCGCGCACGAAGCGCATCACGCTCTCCATCTCGTAACGCGTGAGCCGGTCGAAATCGGTGAAGATGTAGTGGCCGATCGGCCCGGCCCGCTCGAAGAGCAGCTCCTCGTAGCTCAGCGTCGTGAACCGCCGCCGGAGGTCCTCCGGCAGGCTCTGCCTGAGATGGCCGCCGAGCTTGATGAAGCGCTCGGTCGCAACGAAAACGATCATGCGCCCCGGAACAGTTTCGCGCGCGCCAAGGCACGCGCCCCCGCCCGGATAGAACCCCTGCCCGCCCTTCCGCGCAAGGAAAGAATGCCCGCGGCCCGGCCACGAGAGCGCGGACGTGGCGAGTTGAGTTCTGTCCATTGCCGCGCTAGTCGAAAGCTTTGGCTCGGCCGGGCGGGGAAATGGGAATGGATAGAGCACGATACGCACTGCGCGCACTTCTCGCCGCCGTGGCCCTGTTGTCCGTTTGGGCGTACCCGGCTGTGGCCCAGACCTTCGACGCCCTCTCCGGCAAGACCGTCCGCTTCATCATCGGCGCCAATGCCGGCGGCACCACCGACCGCTTCGCCCGGATCTTCATCGACGCTCTCCGGCCGCTCCTTCCCGGCACCACGCTGCTCGCCCAGAACGTTCCGGGCGGCGATGGCCAGCTCGCGCTGGTCGAGGCGTCGGCGGCGGGCCGGAATGTGGTGACGGCCGTCTTCCTTCAGGCCGGACCGATCTACGACCAGCTCCGGCAGCCGACCGTGCCGTCGGTCGACATCGGCCGGTTCCGCCCCATCGGCTCGCTCGCCAGCAACCAGCGCGTGGTCGGCATACGCGCCTTGCTCGGGGTCACGACCCTCGACGAGCTCGTCGCCCTCGATCGCCAGCTGGTCACCCTGACCAACAGCGTGACCGCCTCCAACCACATGGAAGCCATCCTCTTCGCCGCCATGACCGGGGTCCACCTCAAGGTCGTCACCGGCGTCAGCGAGGACATGCGCGATTCGCTGATGCTGGCCGGCGAGGTCGACCTTTCCGTCACACCCTATCTCAGCCTTCGGAAGATGATCGAGGCCGGCGTCGGAATCGCTATCCTCCGCACCGGCACCTCGGGCTACCCGCCCGACCTCGCGGCCCTTCCGACGCTTGCCGACGTCCTGCCCGCCGACACGCCGCCCGAGCTCATCGAAGCGGTCGACACGCTCAACGTGCTCGGCCGGATGCTGATGGCCGTCCCGGAGACGGACGAAATGGTGGTGGACGCCCTCCGCGCCGCCTTCGACGAGGTCGTCGCCTCACCCGCCGTGGCCGCCGCGTATGCCGCCCAGTCCTTCGACCTCAGCCCGACGCCCGGCGTCGAGGTCGAGCGCCGCATGGTCGCTCTCCTCGGCAACGAGGCGGTCGCAGCGACATTCCGGGCCTATCTGGCCTGCGGCGAGGAGGAGGCAGAATCCGGCAAGGAGCTCGACTGCGCCGCGAGATAGCGGGCGCGGGCTCCTACGGCGCCAGCACGGCGAACGCCCGCCGCCGCGGCATCACCGTCATCCCCGGTATGCCCTGCCCCCACAGGCCGTCGATCTCCTCGTAGGCTTCCACCTTCAGGGCGGAACGGGCGAAGAGCGCGAGGATCGATTCGGTCTCGGCCAGCGCCGCGGCGTGGTCCCTTTCCCGCCCGGTCTCCCCTTCGACCCGCGCCATGAACGCCTCTACCGGCTCGGCCACGCTCAGCGTCCCCGCCTCGAGCATCGCCCGGAGTCCCTCCATCACCGGGGTCGAGCTTGGCCGTTCCGTGCCCGGCGGCTCGACCAGCACCGAGAAGAGGATGCGCCCGCCCGGCTTGAGCCAGGACGTGAAGCGCCGCATCAGCTCGACGTGCCGGTCCGGCGGGATATGCCGGAAGAGGCTGTGCACGAGGACGAAATCCGCCGGATGCGGCAGGGTGTCGGCGAGGAGGTCCTCGCTGCGCGTGGTGACCTCGACCGCCTTGTCGCGTCCGTAGGCCTCGCAGAGCGCGAGCGGGGTCGGGCAGCGATCGAGGACCCTGAACCGGCAGCGGTCGAGCTCGCCGGCCTGGAAGGCGGCCGCGGCAGCGGTCGCCAGCGTTCCGCTGTCTGCCGCCCCGGCGATGACGATGTCGATCCAGCCCGACGCCTGCGGGCGCCGCGCGGCGAGGAGCTCGCCGAGGATGCGGATCGTCACCGGCTTGTCGAGCGAGTCGCGCTCCGGGCCCTGCACCGCGCGGCGGGCGATGTAGCGGAGATGATAGCGCTCGCACCCGCGGCAAAGCCGCGGCGCGAGCTCGGAGGCGAGCACGAGGTTGGCCGCCCGGTCCTCCTCCATCGAGGAAAGCAGCCTGGCCGCGGCGGCGGTTTCTCCGCTGCTCATGCGCCGGCCCATGCGCCGGCCATGACTTCCGATCGCGGCGGCTCGACCGGCCGCCCGTCCGCACCAGATACGCCCATACCCCCAGCCCAGCCGAAAGTCATTTTGATTTTGGCCGGGGTCTGGCCCCGCCAGAGCGGATAAGACAGGGACCCGCGCGACACCGCAAGCCCGGAATCGGGCTTCCCGGCCACCGATCCAATGAGCTAGGCCAATCCCCATGGACCTCACCACAACGACCAGCGAGCTCAGCACCGTCACCCTCGAGATCTGGCGGCTCGTCGTCGCCTTCGCGCCGCGCCTCCTCGCCGCCCTCCTCATCCTGGTCGTCGGCGTGGTCCTAGCGCGAGGCGCCGGCCGCGGGATCGCCCACGTCCTCGGCACCTCCACCCATATCGACCCGACCTTCCGCGGCGTGCTGGCCGCGGCCGTCCGCTACGCGATCATGCTGCTGGTGATCATCGCCATCCTCGGCCAGCTGGGGATCGAGACCACCTCGCTCCTCGCCGCGCTGGCCGGAGCCGGCCTCGCCATCGGCCTCGCGCTGCAGGGCACGCTGTCCAACATCGCCGCCGGGCTGATGCTGCTCTGGCTGCGCCCGTTCCGGGTCGGGGAGACCATCGAGTCGGGCGTGGTCAACGGCACGGTCCAGGAGGTCGGCCTCTTCGCGACCGAGCTCAAGACCGCCGAGGGCGTCTACCGCTTCGTGCCCAACTCGCAGCTCTGGTCCACGCAGATCGTCAACTACAGCCGCAACCCCTCGCGCATGATCGATGCCCGCGTCACCATCCCCTACTCGGCCGACATCGCCGAGGCGCGGCGCATCCTCCTCGACCTCGCCAGGAGCCACGACAAGGTCCTGAAGAATCCGCCCCCCGAGGTCTTCGTCGACTCCTACGGCGACACCAGCACCGTGCTCGTCTTCCGCCCCTGGGTGCCGACCAGGGACTTCTCCCCGCTCCGCCGCGCCCTCGTCGAGGAGGCCAAGCGCCGGCTCGACGAGGCCGGGATCACCGCCGCGTTCCGCCGTCCCTGAACTGTCATCCAGCGTTCATCCCTCTGTCATCGACGGTCGCTCATGTCCCCGAGGGAACCATCCACCCTGGGGAAACATCATGCTTCGATACGCCGGCCTCGCGTCGCTGGCCGCGGCCCTGCTCAGCAGCACCGCCCTCGGCGCCCACGCTGAAGTCTTCAACCGCATCGCCACTTTCCATGTCGAGGACAACCTTCCCGTCGGCGCCGATCCCGCTGACGAGACCCTGGCCGAGATCATCACCGCCACCGAGGACGGTCTGACGCTGATCTACACCGACTCGCCGGGAGCGCGGATCGGCTTCATCGACATCACCGACCCGCTGGCGCCGGAGGCCGCGGGCGTGGTCGCCCTCGAGGGCGAGCCGACCTCGGTCGCCGTCTCGGGCGGCAACGCGCTGGCCGGGGTCGTCACCTCCGAGTCCTTCACCAACCCCTCCGGCTATCTCGCCACCATCGACATCGCGTCGAAGACCGTCACCGCCATCTGCGATCTCGGTGGCCAGCCGGACTCGGTCGCGATCAGCCCCGACGGCGCGTTCATCGCCGTCGTCATCGAGAACGAGCGCGACGAGGAGGTGAACGACGGCGCCATCCCGCAGCTGCCCTCCGGCAGCCTCGCGATCCTGCCGCT
>JADYYB010000148.1 GCA_020853895.1 Bauldia sp. | reverse complement strand
TATCGCATATGGCCGAAGGGACAGGCGCGTTGCCCTTTTTCCCCTCCCCCTTGTGGGGAGGGGTTCAGGGGTGGGGGCCGAGCGGCAAGCGAGGCTTGGCGAAGAATCCCACGCTGATGCTTGTGACTACGTGGGATTTCAGTGCCTCGCTTGCCGCGAGGCCCCCTCCCGGCCTCCCCCACAAGGGGGGAGGGGGAATGCGCCCGCCGCCATATGCGATAGCCCTGCCCTCGAGGGGGAGGTTAAAGTCCCGACCGGTCTCAAATCACGGCCTAGAGCAGCGTTCCCGCGGCGAAGGGATCGACGATGCCGTGCAGCCGCCCGGCCGCGGCCTGCGCGAAGCGGAGCGTCACCGAGCGCCGCGCGGCGGGGCTCGCGCGGTGCTCCGGCGCCGGGCGGATCACGTCGGCGCCATAGGCGTCGGCGAGGATGAAGCCCGCGTCGAGCGGGAAGATCCCGGCCGGCACGCCGGCATGGGTCGCGAAGAAGAGCCGGTCGCAATGCGCGCGGTAGTCCTCCCATTTGAGGTCGGCGCGGAAATCCTCGACCGAGCATTTGATCTCCACGATCCAGATCTCCCCGCCCGGCCCGAGCCCGACCACGTCGGCCCGCCGGCCCGAGCTCAGCGTGAGCTCGGTGAGCATGAAGAAGCCTTCCGCGCGGAGCCGCCGTCCGACCCCCTTCTGGATCATCGTGGCCATTGCCGACTGCCTGCCGTCGCGCAGCATCTCGGCCGGAGAGATGTTCAGATTCATGAGCTTCGGTCTGCCGTCTGACTACGATTGTGAGAACCGCCGTCCAAGTTGCGGAAATAAGAGTAAGGGCTACTGACCCTTCGCCGGGAAGCGTAAGAAATACTGACCATTATCCGCAGCAATAATATGCTTCTCCTGTAGGCCCAACATAGTCGCTTTACCTTGACTCGCTTGGTTGTTCTCTGCCGAAAATGCACGCACGCGTCCAGGAAGGCGCGGTCAGGGAGGAACTCATGAAGTCCACTCTACGAGCCATCGCCGCGCTCGCGGCGGCGGGCGTGGCTGGTATAGCGCTGCCAGCCGCGGCCGATAACGTTCCCTTCGAGCGTCTTCTCAATCCGGAGCCCGAGAACTGGCTTCGCGACCATCAGAACTACAGCAACTGGCGGCATTCCCCGCTCACTCAGATCACGACCGACAACGTCGCCGATCTCGAGATCAAGTACATCTTCTCGCTCGGCGGCCGGGCGACCGGCGGCACGCTGGCCGGCAAGGAGGAAGGCACCATCCTCGCCGACAACGGCTTCCTCTACACTATCGACTCTTGGCACCGCGTCCAGAAGTGGGACGTGACCAGCGGCACGGCGGCGATCCCGCTCTGGCGCTACAACCCGGAGATCACCAAGTCGCGCACCACGCGCGGCGTGGCCCTCCTCAATGACGGCGTGTTCGTGTCGACCAACGACACGCGCATCGCCCGCCTCAACGAGGCCACCGGCGAAGTCGTCTGGGAGATCCAGGCTGCCGCTCCGACCGATCCGGCCACCGGCACCCCGTCCCCCGACACGCAGGGCTTCACCGCCGCTCCGACCACGCTTCGCACCGCGGCCGGCCGCGAGCTCGTCCTCCAGGGCGAGTCGACCGGCGGACAGCGCGGCACGCGGTCCTGGGTCGGCGCGTGGGACGTCGAGACCGGCGAGCTGGCCTGGCGCTTCTTCACGATTCCGGCCCCGGGCGAGCCCGGCTCCGAGACCTGGCTGGACGACCATGACGCCTGGCGCGTCGGCGGCGCCGGCGTGTGGCAGACCCCGACCTTCGATCCCGAGACCAATCTCGTGATCTACGGCACGGGCGACGCCTTCCCGAGCTACGATCCCGAATACCGTCCGGGCGACAACCTCTTCTCCGCGAGCACCATCGCGCTGAACGTCGATACCGGCGAGCTCGGCTGGTACTTCCAGGAGACGCCGAACGAGCAGTTCGACTTCGACACGCCGAACCCGCGCTTCCTTTACGAGCTGAACGGCCGCAAGGTGGTCAGCGACTTCTCGCGCAACGGCCATGTCTACACCCTTGACCGCGCGACGGGCGAGTTCATCACCGCCGTGCAGTACAACACGCAGGTCACCTGGACCGCCGGCATCGACCCCAAGACGGGCCGCCCGGTGGACTACAACCCGGAGACCGGCGTGCAGAAATACGCGGGCGTCGGCCCGGTCCGTGGGCAGAACGTGGTCGGCGAGATGTGCCCCGCCTGGGGCGGCAACCCGATCTTCTTCCCGCCCGCCTTCAATCCCGACACCCGCAGCGGCTACGCCATCGGCGGCGACGGCTGCCAGTACTCCTCGACCCACCTCCAGGTGTGGCGCGAGGGCGATGTGAACCCGATCGGCCTCGGCACCGGCCTGACCACCGTCTACGGTGATCCGTCCGAGCCGCTGACCGGCATGATCTGGCGCTACGACGTCGACGCCGGCACCGTGCAGATGGGCGCCCAGCGCCCGGGCATCGAGCCGGAGTCGGGCATGCTGTCGACCGCGGGCAACCTCGTGTTCGCCGGCTGGCCGAACGGCGACTATGCCGCCTACGACGCCGAGACGCTCGACGAGCTGTGGAAGTTCAACGTCGGCATGGAGATCACGGCCCCCGGCTCGTCCTTCTCCGTCAACGGCGAGCAGCTCGTGGCGGTGATCGCCGGCGGCGACGGCAACGGCCTCCTGCAGCGTGGCGCTGTGGTGGTCGTGTTCGGCCTCGACAACTAGTCGCGAACGAGCAGTCGCAGCGATAAAATCGGGGGAGCCGGATCGGCTCCCCCTTCTTGTCCATACGCCCGTGACCAGGAGGCGATCATGGCAAAGCGCATCGGACTGGCCGTGCTGGCCTTCCTCGCCGCGCTCGGCGCCACCGCCGCCGACGCCCAGAACATCCCGCGCGCCCGCCTCTGGGAGATCCCGCTCGGCACGCCGGTCACCGAGCTTCCGCCCGACGCCTATCTCGACCCCGCCTGCGGCACCAATGGCGGCCCGCCCTCGCTCCGTCTTCCGAGCTTCGCCGATTTCGCCCGCTGCCCGGCCGACCGGGCGACCGGACTCCACGAGATCTGGTTCAGCGAGGACGACGAGTTCGAGTACATCTTCCGGGCCGCCCGCCAGGGCGCCGCGCGCGTGGCGCTCGCCAACAACCTCTTCAGCCACCAGGTGATCTACTCCGTTCTGGTCGACGCCGCCGGCCTCATCCAGGGCTACCGGATCATCACCGATCCGCGCGAGAGCGACGTCTATCGCCTCGACGCCGACTCGGTCGGCGAGTTCCTCAAGGGCAATTACGGCTTCCGCAATTTCACCTGCACCGACCTTCCCCCCGCCGACGGCGAGACCCCGCTCGACGGGCGCTTCCTCAAGCAGGTCTGCGAGGCCCAGCGCAACGATGAGTATGTGCGCATCGAGACGCATTATTTCCGGAAGCGCGGCCAGACCGCGGTGAGCGCGCTCGGCGCGCCGACCGAGGGCTATTTCGAGAGCTCGACCCGTCTCGACGTCATCGCGATAGCCCTCCGCGACGCGCTCCCCGCACCGGGGGCGCCGGCCGCTCCAGGCGCGCCGGCCCCGCCGGGCGCAGCGCCGCCCGCGCCTGTCCCCGGAGCGCCGTGATGGCAGCAAGGCCGCTCCGCGCCCTCGCGCTTCTCGCCCTCGTCCCGCTCCTCGCGCCGCCCGCCTTCGCCCAGCGCGACGAGCAGACCTACGAGCAGGGCCGCTTCTCGATCGACGGCATCCCGGCGAGCTGCGGCGACAACCAGGTCGTGGTCGGCGCGCGGGTCGACGGGCCGATCGGCATCCGCGACAACATGCAGATCCTGATCGACTCCGAGACCTTCGATCCGATCCCCCTCGCGGTGAAGTTCTTCATGTTCTACTACACCTGCGCGACCATCACCTTCGACGGCGATATCGCCGCCATCGCCCCCTATGTCGCCCGTGTCGGCAAGCGCGTCGGCTGGCTCTCCGAGGTCGAGCTGCGCTTTGCCTGCGACACTCCGGCGCTCGCCGCGATGGGCTGGACGCTCGCCCCCGATGCCGAGCGCTGCGTGGCGCTCCGCGCCGCCTTCGCCGCCGCCCCCTGAGCCTCTGCCGAGCGAGGAGACCGATGCTGATCGCCCGTCTTGCCCTCATCCTCGCCATCGGCCTCGCGCTCTTCACCGCCCGCGAGGCGGCGGCCCAGGACCGCGAGGCTTTCCTCGCCGGGACGACCGTCAACTGCCCGGGCTGCGACCTCTCGCTCGCCAACCTCAAGCGCCGCGACCTCACCGGCGCGGACCTCAGCGGCGCCAACCTCACCGGCGCGACCTTCCACCGGGCGACGCTCCGCCAGGCCAATCTCTCCGGCGCCGACCTCACCAACGCCAACCTCAACAAGACCATCCTGGTGCAGGCCAATTTCTCGGGCGCAACGCTCACCTCGGCGATGCTCTTCGAGGCCGATGCGAGCGGCGCGGACTTCAGCAACGCCAACCTCGCGCGGACCCTCATGGGCAGCATCCGGCTCATCCGCGCCAAGCTCGACGGGGCGATCCTCTCCAACGCCGATCTCGGCGACGCCGCCTTCACCGACGCGAGCCTGGTCGGCGCGGTCCTCGACAACACCAACCTCTACCGCGCCAATTTCATCCGCGCCGATCTCGGCGGCGCCGATCTCACCAAGGCCTATATGGGCGAGTCCGTGCTGCGCGCGGCGAACCTTGCCGGCGCCACCGTCCGCGACACCTACCTCTACGCCGCGAACCTCTCCGACGCCGACCTCACCGACGCCGACTTCACGCTGGCGGTGCTGACCTCCGCCAACCTCGCCGGCGCGACCCGGACGGGCGCGGTCTTCGACGAGGCGATCATGCCCGACAACCGTCCCAACGCGCCGGCCCGGCCGCCCCTGCCTCCGCCCGTGCCCACGCCCTGAGGGAACCGATCCCGGGCCGGCGATCGCGCAGGGATCGCCGGAGGGAGGCCCGGCGATGCAGCCCTGCGAGCACGATTGGCTCAGACGAAGGAGCGACTTTTCATGCGCCTATTGCTGTCTATTGGTTTCGCCGCCGGCGGTCTGCTCGCCGTCGGGACCGCGGTGCAACTCGCGCCGACCGCCGCGGAGGCCCAGCCGGCCGGCCCGCCCATTTCCTTCACCGACCAGCAGGCCCGCCAGGGGAGGGGCGTCTATGGCGGCTGCGAGTCGTGCCATGGCGGCGACCTCCTCGGTCTCGACGGCGGTCCGGCGCTGGTCGGCGAGGGCTTCGCCCGCCGCTTCAACGACTCGCCCGCCGAGCTCTTCACCTTCATCAAGGACAACATGCCGGCCGACCTGCCCGGCTCGCTCACCCCGGCCAGCACGGCGGCGGTGATGGCCTACATCCTCCAGAGCAACGGCTTCACCGCCGGCGCCGATCCGCTATCCTCCGACCCCGCGGTGCTGGCGACCCAGAGCTACCCGCCGCACACCCAGGTGCCTTAGCGTTTCCGTGCCGCCGTGGGGGAGGGCGGTCTGCCTTCCCCCCTCCCCCTTGTGGGGAGGGCCGGGGTGGGGGCCGAGCGGCAAGCGAGGCATGGTGAAGAATCCCACGCTGACGCTTGTGACCGCCGCGGGATTTTTGGTGCCTCGCTTGCCGCGAGGCCCCCTCCCGGCCTCCCCACAAGGGGGGGAATTCCGCCATGCAATAGGATTTTCGTATGGCGAATTATAGTCATTCCAAAGCGGCGAAACGCCGCCGCCCCTAGACCCTCGCGCCCTCCCGACCCGATCATCCCGGCCCCGAGCGTGCCGCTCGGCGAGCCGGAAGCCATGCGCAGAGCCGTTCCCATCATCGCCGCAGTGTTGCTCGCCTCGACGGCGACGGTCGGCTCGACGCCGGGCGAAGCGGTCACCTTCACGGCCGAGCAGGCGGCCGCCGGAGCGGTCGTCTTCAACCAGCAATGCGTCGGCTGTCACGACGGCTCGGACGCTCCGGTCCTCACCCATCCGGGCGTCTGGAGCCATTGGGCGGGCCGTCCGGCCTACCGGCTCTACGACTTCATCACCCAGTTCATGCCCGCCGACCGTCCGGGGATCCTGCCGCGCGAGAACTACGTGCTGGCGATGGCGCACCTTCTCCAGCTGAACGGCATGGCGGCGAGCGACAACCCGCTCTCCGAGGACGTCGACTCCCTCCGCCGCCAGATCGCGCCGCTCGCCAGGCCCTAGGCCGCGGCCGGCCTCAGGCGCCCGGCTGGCCGACGCCCATGCGCTGCAGCCAGGCGAACCACTCCGCCTCGGTGCCGTTGAACGCGTTCCGGTCGACGTCCCCCGAGATGCCGCGCACCTGGCCGGTCGTCGTGTACTGCCAGAACTGCCAGCGCCGCCCGGGATAGACCGCGCGCGGCTCGGCGGCCACGCTCCTTACCCAGAACGTATAGTCGGCGAACTGCCCGTCGCTCAGCACGTCGCGGTGGAAGTTGATGTCGGTGTAGATGATCGGCCGCTTGCCCGTATGCGCCTCGAGCGCGGCCAGCATCGTTGCCATCATCTCGCGCGCCTCGTCCGCCGGCACGCGGCGCGGGCAGGTCGAGTTGGGGCTTGCCCACTCGACGTCGAGGACGGGCGGCAGCGCGTTGGGATCGGTCGGCACGTTGAGGATGAACCACAGCGCCTGCTGATGCACCGGCCGGCACCAGTACATGAAGTGATAGGCGGCGCGGAGGACGCCCGCCTCGCCGGCCGCGCGCCAGTTCCGCGCGAAGGCGGGGTCGATATGGTCGCCCCCCTCGGTCGCCTTGATGAAGGCGAAGTCGATGCCGCTGCGCGCGACCTCGCTCCAGTCGATATTGCCCTGCCAGCGCGACACGTCGATGCCGAGTACCGGCATGCGGTGCGCCCGGCTTACGCCCTCGTGAGGATCGCGGTCGACCGCGGTCGGGCCGATCGGCACCACGCCGCAGGCGGAGAGGACGAGGGTGAGGGCGATGGCGGAAAGACCGGCGGCCGGCGCTCGCCAGATCGTCCGCGGGGCATTCCAGGCACGCAGGGCACGCAACACACGCATTCCCCACCACTAGCCGCTGCCGGTTAATCAACACTATCGATCGGCGGGAATCGATTCCTCGATCTTCAATTCGATCCGTCGCGTGATCCCGATCGCCTCGAGGAAGGCCTCGTCGTGGCTGACCACGAGGAGCGCGCCGTCATAGGCGTGGAGGCCGGCCTCGACCGCCTCGATCGAGTCGAGGTCGAGATGGTTGGTCGGCTCGTCGAGGATGAGGAGGGGCGGCGGTCTCGGCCCGCCCAGCACGCAGGCCAGACCGGCCCGGAGCCTCTGTCCGCCGCTCAGCGTCGAGACGATCTGCAGCGCCGCGTCGGCGCGGAACATGAACCGCGCCAGCGACGCGCGGCACGCGTTCTCGTCGGCCGTGGCGTTGAGGCGCCGGAAATTCTCGCGGATCGACGCCGACGGATCGAGGAGGCTCACCGTCTGATCGAGAAGGGCGAAATCGGTCATCGTCCGCGCCGTTCCGGCGGAGGGCCGGACCTTGCCCGTGAGGACCGCGAGGAGCGTGGTCTTGCCCGACCCGTTCGGCCCGACGACCGCCACGCGCTCCGGCCCGACGATAGCGAACGAGAGGCCGCGAAGCACCGGCCGGCCGGGCTCGTAGCCTGCCGTCACGTCCTCGACCGCGAGCACCGTCTTGCCGGCGGCGAGCCCGGTCGGCGGCAGCACGACCGAGAAGGGCTGCAGCACCTCGATCCGCTCCCGCGCCTCGGCCGCGTTCTCGAGCGCATCCTGCCGTCGCCGGTCGGCGAGGCGGGCGTTCGCCCCGCCCGTCTCCTCGGCGCGCCCCTTCAGCGTGCCGAGGAGAATGCCCGGCAGGTCCGCTCTTGCGCGCTTCCGCCGGCCGAAATTGTCGCGCCGCGCCTGCCGTTCGGCGGTCGCCAGCGCCTGCTTCTCGACCTCGGCGACGCGGCGCTCGGCATCGGCGAGGTCGTGCCGCGCCGCCTCGAGCTCGATCGACTTCCGCTCGCGGAAATGGCTCCAGTTGCCGCCATAGCGCGCGGCGCCGAGCGCGGTCAGCTCGACGATGGCGTCCATCGTGTCGAGGAGCTCGCGGTCGTGGCTGACCACGATCGCCCCCGCCCGCCACCCGTCGAGGAGCTCGATCACCGCCGCGCGGCCGGCGCGGTCGAGATTGTTGGTCGGCTCGTCGAGGAGCAGGAAATCCGGCTCGGCGAAGATCATCGCCGCCAGCCCCGCCCGCGTGACCTGCCCGCCCGACAGCGTCGTCAGCTCGGTGGAGGGCGCGGCGTCGAGACCGACCCGCGCCAGCGCGGCGGCCACCCGCGCCTCCAGCGTCCAGTCGATTGCGGCGAGCTCGTCGACGCTCGCCTCGCCGCGCTCGGCCCGCGCCAGGACGGCCAGCTCGCCGGCGACGCCGAAGAGATCGCCCACGGTCTCGCCCTCGGCCGGGCGGAGACCCTGCCGCAGGACGGCGAGCCGCCCGTTGACGGCGACGCTCCCCGACTGCGGCCGGAGCTCCCCGGCGATCAGCCGGAGGAGCGTGGTCTTGCCGACGCCGTTGCGCCCGACGAGGCCGGTGCGCTCGGCGCCGAAACTGAGGTCGAGGTTGGAGAGAAGCTGCTGGCCGCTAGGCGTGGACCAGCTGAGTTGCGACAGGACGATCGTGGCTGACATGGAGGCGCGGATTCCCAACGGCAAGGCGGGCGAGCATTGCGATCGGGTTCCGGTCCATTTCGGCACACATCCTGTTGGCGCTGCGAGGCGCTTGACCTAAGGCCCCGGCCACACCGTTTCAACCCCTCCGGCCTCGAAAGCGCCCTACGCCCCGACCTCTGGGGCATTGTCGCGGCTCTGCCAGAGATAGCGCGCGAGCAGCGAGCGGTAGGGTGCGAAGGCCGCCGCCATCTCGATCGTGTCCTCGCGGCCGGTGAGCCGTATGAGCGCGCCACGCGCCGCGACGTCCCCGTCCGGCCAGATGTCGGGGTCGAGGAAGACGAAGATGCCCATCATGTCGGCCGTCCACCTTCCCACACCCCAGATCGCGGTGAGGCGTTGGCTCCGCTCGGGATGGGCGAGCGTGGCGAGCTCGGCATGGTCGAGCCGGCCGTCCTCCTGCGCCGCGCGGATGGCGCCGAGCGCCTTGATCTTGTTCCGCGAGATGCCGCAGGCGCGGAGCTCGTCCTCGAAGCCGGGCACGAACATCTCGCCGGGCGTGAGGTTCCTCGCCTTCGCCGCGGCGACCACGCGGCCCCAGATCGTATCCGCCGCCTTGACCGAGAGCTGCTGCGAGACCACCGAGGTGTAGAGATGCTCGGCGATCGGCGCGATGCGCGGCGGCCCGATGGTGAGCGGCCCGATGCGCTCGATCTCGGCGAGCAGCGGCCGCGACAGCTTGCGCGCCGCCTTGCGGATCGCGGCGAACGCCGCCGGCATGTCCTCGGGCGCCATCGCGGCGCTCACGGTCCAGCGGGCGCCGGGGCAGGCTCCGCCGGCGGCAGGGCAGGGGGCACCGGCGGTTCCGGCGCGGGCGGCAGGAAGGGCGACGCTTCCGGCAGCTCCGGCACCGGCCGGCACTGCCGGAGGGCGCCGTCGAGCATCACCGTCTCCTCCGGCGTCAGTTGCGCATCGAACCCGCGCCGGAGGAGCCCGAGCCTGTCGAGCTCGCCATAGACGCATGTGCACTGCGCCTCGCACAGCGTGTCGCTCACGCCGGTCGCAACGCAGGCCGCCCGGCACGCCGTCATCTCCTCCGCGAAGCGCTGCTCGAAGCTCTCGCGCGGAACCACCGCCGCGGCGACGGCGGTGAGGGCGAAAAGGATCGGCTGGTGCACGAGATAGATGATGAGGCTCCAGCGCCCGGCGGTGACGATCGCGCGCGAGACGAAATCCTTCGGCTGCCAGCCCGCCCAGAAGCTGTCGGGCCGCCAGCGGAGGGCAAGCCTCGCGCCAAGGATCCCGAGAAGCGTGCACCCGAACCAGGGGAAGAACGGCACGTAGTCGACCGCGGCTGGCGGGGAGGGCGAAAGCCCGAGCCACACCAGCGGCCAGGCATTGAACGCGGGTCCGGTGAGGAAGAACGGCGCGGCGAAGCACAGCGCCGCGGCCGCCGCGACGACGAGGAGCGGCATGCCGAGGAACGGCACCGCCGCGAGGCTGAACACCGCGATCGCGTGCAGGATGCCGAAATAGACGAAGGCCGGCAGATAGCCCGCGCTGTAGGACAGCCACGTTACCGCCGTGATCATGAGCGCCGCCGCGGCGATGATCCCGACCCGCCGGAGATGCGGCCCCCAGCGGAAGCCGCGCCGGCTCGCCAGCACCAGGCTCACCCCGACCACGCCGAGGAAGGTCCCGGCGATCAACCGCGCGAACCACATCCAGCGCGGGTCGGCGGTCGGGTCGAGGCCGATCAGCCCCTGCAGCGAGAGGTCCCAGGTGAAATGGTAGATGACCATCGCCGCGATCGCGAGGCCGCGCGCGGCGTCGATGAGCGCGATGCGCGCCCCCGCCGAGGCGACCTCGATGCGCGGCGGAAGGGCGGCGGAGGCGTCAGCCGGCATGAAGCTCCAGCCCGGCGATCGCCGCCTTCAGCCGCTCGATGTCCTCGGGGCGGGAGAGGCGATGGTCGCCGTCGCGGATGAGGGTCAGCACCACGTCGTCGCTCGAGAATTGCGTGGTCAGGGTGGTCGAGCCCTGCCATGGGACCTCGTCGTCCTTCATGCCGTGAAGGATGTGGACCGGACACCCGGTTTCGATCATCCGCCCGTCGAAGAGATGCTTTCGCCCGTCCGCGACCAGCGCGAAGGGGATGCGGTAGGGCTCGGAATAGTCGCTCTGGCGGAGGTGGAAGCCGGTCTCCTCGAACGCCTTCTGCAGCTTCTTCGGCATGATCTTCCAGATCAGCGCCTCGGTGAAATCGACCGCCGGCGCCAGCAGCACCAGCCCCGCGATCCGCGAGGGCCGTTCCTCCCGCATCGCATTGAGGCGCGTCGCCAGGAGAAGGGCGAGCCACCCGCCCATCGACGAGCCGACGACCACCTGCGAGCCGCTGGTGAAGCGCTCGAACACCGCCTCCGATTCCTCGACCCAGCGCGTGATCGTCCCTTCCTCGAACGTCCCCGACGAGCGCCCGTGGCCCGAATAGTCGAAGCGCGTGAACGCCCGCCCGCTCTCCGCGGCAAGCGCGTCGAGCGCCGCGGCCTTGGTGCCGGCCATGTCCGAGCGGAACCCGCCCATCCAGAAGAGCCCCGGCCCCGACCCCGGCCGCTGGAGCACCGCGATCTCGCGCGCCGCCTCGCCGGTCCCCACCGTCAGCCGCGCCAGCGGCGGCTCGGGCACCGTCGCGAGCGTCGGCGTCGTTGCCCGGGCGGCGGCCTCACTCAAGCTCCACCGCCGCCTTGATCTTCCGGACCAGCGCCTCGCGCTCGCCGGGCGCGAAAGGCTGGCTCTCGGTCCCCCAGACCGGCTTCGGCCAGGCAAGGTCGCCGCGGAAGCGCGCGATGACATGGACATGGAGCTGCGGCACCTGGTTGCCGAGCGCGGCGACATTGAGCTTGTCGCAGCCGGTCGCCTTCCGGAGCGCCTCGCTGACCTCCGCGATCTCGGTCATCAGGAGCTGCCGGTCGCCCGCGTCGAGGTCGATGATCTCGCTCGCCCCCTCGCGCCGCGGCACCATGATCAGCCAGGGGAACGCCGCATTGTCCATGAGCCGGACCTCGCAGAGGTTCAGCCCCGACACTGGCACCGTCTCGGCCACCAGTCGCTCGTGCAGTTGAAATGCCATGCCGGGGTTATAGGCGCGCGCCAAAGGATCGCGCTAGCCTGCTGTCGCCAGCCGTCGGCTGGTCAGGCCAAACGGAGGAGGATTCCATGGCCCTTTATCTGACCCGCTTCAGCTACACCCCGGAGACCTGGGCGCGGCTGATCCAGAACCCCGAGGATCGCCGCGCCGCCGCGAAGGAGTATATCGAGGGCGTCGGCGGCAAGCTGCACGGCTTCTGGTACGCCTTCGGCAAGCGCGACGGCTACATGCTGTGCGAGGCCCCCGACAACGCCTCGATGGCCGCGACCGCGGTCGCGATCGGTGCCGGCGGGGCGCTGAGCGCGATGGAGACGACCGTCCTCCTCACCGTCGAGGAGACCCTCGGCGCCCTGAAGAAAGCCGCCTCCATCAAATACCGCCCGCCGGGCAGCAAGGCCTGAAGGGCTACGCCGCCTGGGTCTCCGCGATCGGCTTGATGCGCTCGATCTCCGCCATGACCTCGTCGCCGCGGCGCTCGAGGTCGAAGCGGGCCTGCAGGTTCATCCAGAACGCGGCGCTGGTGCCGAAGAACTTCGCCAGCCGCAGCGCCGTATCGGCGGTGATCGGCGTCTCGGCCCGCGCGAGGCGCTCGAGCCGCGTGCGGGGGATGCCGCAGGCGCGAGCAACCCCGTAGGCGGTGAGGCCCATCGGGACGAGGAACTCCTCCCGGAAGATCTCTCCCGGGTGGATCGGGGACAGGCGGCTAGTGGTAGTCAACGATCTCGACCTCTTCCGGACCTGAGTTGGTCCATTTGAAAACGATTCGCCATTGGTCATTGATCCGGATCGAGTGCCTTCCGGCTAGCCTTCCTCTCAGCGCCTCAAGCCGGTTGTCCGGCGGAATGGCGAGGTCCGAAAGCATGACGGCCGAATCGACCTGAACAAGCTTTCGGCGAGCGACGGCAGCGATGTCGGCCGGGAAGCCCTTGGGCACCCGCCGGCGGTTCAGAATCTCCTCGGCGAAGCGGCCCCGGAAGCTTCGTATCACAGCATGATACGTACCACTCGACGATACCAGAATCAACCATGAGGCTCTGGCCCTGAGCGCGTAGTCATCCCTTGCATCCCCGGCTCCGCCCCATGATATGGTGCCTCGGGAGGTTGGCGCGGACGGGCCGCTCGCCAACCGGGTCAGGTCCGGAAGGAAGCAGCCCCAACGAGTTCCGGTCCGGGTCGTTGTCAGCCTCCCACTTTTCCGACCCATAACCTTGCCGGTCCGGGCGTCGGGGCCTTAGGCTCCGCGGCGAGCCTCATCGACCGGCGCGAAGAGAGAGCGGCGTGGCGGATCAGCCGAACGGAGCCCAGACCAGCGGAGCCCAGATGAGCGGAGCCAAGGCGGGCGCGCATCGCGTGCTGGCGCGGAAGCACCGGCCGTGGAGCTTCGTCGACCTCGTCGGCCAGGAGCCGATGGTGCGGACGCTGACCAACGCCTTCGCCGCCGGCCGCATCGCGCAGGCCTACATGCTCACCGGCGTCAGGGGCGTCGGCAAGACCACCACCGCCCGCATCCTTGCCCGCGCGCTGAACTATTCGGTGCCCGGCAAGGTCGACCGCCCGACCGTCGACATGCCCGAGCTCGGCGAGCACTGCGCGGCGATCATGGAAGGCCGCCATGTCGACGTGATCGAGATGGACGCCGCCTCCCATACGGGCATCGGCGACATCCGCGAGATCATCGAGGCGGTGCGCTACAAGCCGGCCGTCGCCCGCTACAAGGTCTACATCATCGACGAAGTGCACATGCTCTCCAACGCGGCCTTCAACGGTCTCCTGAAGACCCTCGAAGAGCCGCCCGAGCACGTGAAGTTCATCTTCGCCACGACCGAGATCAGGAAGGTCCCGGTTACCGTCCTCTCGCGCTGCCAGCGCTTCGACCTCCGCCGCATCGACGCCGAGCGGCTCATCGGTCTCCTCTCCTCGGTCGCCGAGAAGGAGGGCCTCGAAGTCGAGCGCCCGGCGCTGGCGCTGATCGCCCGCGCGGCCGAGGGCTCGGCCCGCGACTCGCTCTCCCTTCTCGACCAGGCCGGCTCGCTCGGCACCGGCACGGTGCGCGAGGCCGACGTGCAGTTGATGCTCGGCCTCGCCGACCGCGGCCGCGTCGTCGACCTCTTCGAGGCGCTGATGCGCGGCGACATCGCCGCGGCCTTGAAGGGCCTCGCCGAGCAGCACGATCTCGGCGCCGAGCCGACCTCGATCCTCGGCGACCTCGCGACCTTCACCCATCTGGTGACGCGCATGAAGGTCGCGCCCGAGACGGCCGAGGACCCGGCGCTGACCGAGCTCGAGATCAGGCGCGCCCGCGAGTTCGCCGGGAAGCTCTCGCTGGCGACGCTGAGCCGCGCCTGGCAGATGCTGCTCAAGGGCATCACCGAGGCGACCGAGGCCTCGCGCCCGCGCGACGCCGCCGACATGGTGCTGGTGCGCATCGCCTATGCCGCCGAGCTGCCGACGCCCGACGAGGCCGTGCGCGGCGCGCCTGCCGGTGCCGCGAGGCCCGCCGCAGCCTCACCGGCGCGGCCCGCACCGTCCACCAACGGCGGCACGGCGCGCATGGCCGCCTCGGGCGGGGGCGATTTCCGCGCCGCGCCGCAATCGGCACCCGACAGCCGGCCGGCTCCGAGCGAGGCCCCTCAGCTCTCGACCTTCCAGGACCTCATCGCGCTGGCCGACGCCCGCCGCGACGTCGCGCTGAAGATCGCGCTCGAGCGCCACGTCCGCCCGATCCTCTTCGAGCCGGGCAAGATCGAGATCGCGCTCGAGCCCGGCGTCTCGCCCGGCTTCGCCGGCGAGCTCGGCAAGAAGCTCCTCGACTGGACCGGGCGCCGCTGGGTCGTCGCCGTCGGCAAGGCCTCCGCCGCGCCGACCGTGCACGAGGTCAAGACCGCCGCGCGCGACCAGCTGGTCAGCGACGCCAAGACCGACCCGCTGGTCGCCGCCGTGCTCGCCGAGTTCCCCGGCGCGGAGATCGTCGACGTGCGGATGCGCGAGACGGTGCCCGAGGCCGCGCCCGCCGCCGCCGAGGACCCTGACGCGGTCGAGGATTGACCCCTCGCTTGCGCGGACCGGGCGCGTGAGCTAACCCCGCTGCCCCGGCCTTTCGGCCATTCAGGAGAATTGAATGCGCGACATCCTCGGCGTGATGAAGCAGGCCAAGGAGCTGCAGGGCAAGATGCAGCAGCTCCAGGAAGAGCTCGCGCAGATCGAGGTCGAGGGCGTGAGCGGCGGCGGCCTCGTCCGCGTCACCCTGACGGCCAAGAACGATATGAAGCGCATCGCGATCGACCCCTCGCTCCTCAAGCCCGAGGAGGCCGAGATCCTCGAGGACCTCATCGTCAGCGCCTATGCCGACGCCAAGCGGAAGGCCGAGGCCAAGTCCGAGGAGAAGATGCGCAGCCTCACCGGCGGTCTCGGCCTGCCCGGCGGGATGAAGCTGCCCTTCTAGCCATGGCCCAGCGCGGGGTCGCCGGCCCGGAGATCGAGCGGCTCATCCAGCTCCTCAGCAGGCTGCCCGGCCTCGGCCCGCGCTCGGCCCGCCGGGCCGCCCTCCACCTCGTGAAGAAGAAGGAGACCGTGCTCGCCCCGCTCGCCCAGGCGATGGGCGAGGCGGCCGACAAGGTGCGCGTCTGCTCGGTCTGCGGCAACATCGACACCGCCGACCCGTGCATGATCTGCACCGACCCGCGGCGCGACGGGTCCACGATCATCGTCATCGAGGACGTCGCCGACCTCTGGGCGATGGAGCGGGCAGGCGTGCTCAACGCCAAGTATCACGTGCTCGGCGGCACGCTCTCCCCGCTCGACGGCGTCGGCCCCGACGACCTCACCATCGACAGGCTGGTCGCCCGCGTCGCCGCCGGCGGCGTCAGCGAGGTGATCCTCGCCATGAACGCGACCGTCGACGGCGAGACCACCGCCCACTTCATCACCGACCGCCTGGCCGGGCAGGGGGTGAAGATTTCGCGCCTGGCGGCGGGCGTCCCCGTCGGTGGCGAACTCGACTATCTCGACGAGGGCACCCTCGCCGCCGCCCTCAAATCCCGCCGCCCGTTCTGAGATATCCCCCCTCCCCTTTGCGGGGAGGGTCGGGGTGGGGGCCGAGCGGCAAGCGAGGCACAATCAAAGAATCCGCGCTGCCGGCCCTCGCTACTGTGGGATTTTAGTACCTCGCTTGCCGCGAGGCCCCCTCCCGGCCTCCCCCACAAGGGGGGAGGGGGGAAAACGCTCGCTCGGCCACTACGCCGGGGCGCGGTTCGCAAGAGGCATGGTCGGGGGAGAGGATTGGGCGGACATCCGCACTTCCCGATTTCCCGGCCATCGCGCTATCCTTCCCCCGAAGCGACGGCCTTCGCCTTCGCGCGAAAGGCTCCCATGACGACCGCCGCCGACCCGCTCCGCGCCGCCCTCACGGACATCCACCGCTACTGGTTCAGCGAGCTCGGCGACCCCGACCAGCTGGCGCCGGCCCAGGCCGACCGCTGGTTCAAGCAGTCCGACGTCACCGACGAGGAGATCCGCGCCCGCTTCGGGGCGCTGCTCGCGCCGGCGGCCGCGCGCCAGTGGACCGTCTCGGCGCTGACCCGGACCGAGCGCGTCGGGCTCGTCGTCCTCTTCGACCAGTTTCCGCGCAATCTCTTCCGCGTCACCGGCGAGGCCTTCGCCTATGACTGGCTCGCCCGTCAGCTGGCCGACGAGGCGATGCGCGAGGACGAGGACTACCACCCGCTCGAGCGCGTGTTCCTCTACCTGCCCTTCGAGCACAGCGAGGCGCTCGCCGATCAGGACCGCGCCGTCGCGCTCTTCGAGCGGCTCTTCGCCGAGCGCGGCGAGGCCAATCCCTTCTACAAGATCGCCTTCGAGATCGCCGAGAAGCACCGCGTCCTGATCCGGCGCTTCGGCCGCTTTCCCCACCGCAACCTCATGCTCGGCCGCGAGTCGACGCCCGAGGAGCTCGCCTTCCTCGCCGAGCACGGCCGGGGCTTCTGACAGGCCTCCGCTTGGGCGGGCGTGACAAATAGGAAACGGTTCCGGTCGGCGTGCGCCCGACCGTCAGCGGAACCGCAACCGATCCCGGAACGCGTCGTTGCTCCTTGGCTCGGGGGCCTTTCCATGGAGCTTTTGATGAAGCGATTGAGCGTTCTCGGCTCGTCCGCCCTCCTGGCGGCCATGCTGGCGCTGGCCGGCTGCGACTCGATGGGCGACCAGACCAGCCCGACCTCCGAGGTGGCGCAGCCGCCGGCCACCCCCACCAGCGACCCGCTGTCGCCGGCCGGCGCTCCTCCGGCCGTCCCCGCGCCCGCGGGATAAGAGCACCCGGCCCCGGGCCCGACCCGGGGCCACTACGACGCCCAAGAAGCGTATGAGGGGAGCGCTGGAACTAGCTGCGCGTGGCGCGGAGACTGACCACGCCGGGCTGACCCGGATCGTGGTCGAGGAGATCGCCCTGCCGCGAGGCATCGAGGTCGATCGGCTTCGCCTGTCGTGAGGGCACGCGGGAATCGGCTTGCGTGCTCTCCTCGAACTCCATCGCCGCGAATCTCTCGCCGCGGGCTCCGATCTTCCGCGTCGAGGTGGTGATCTCCTCGATGTCCTTCGACGTCTGCACGAAATGCGTCCGGAGGTTGGTCACGCGCTCGTCGAGCCGCCGGACGTCGGCCACCAGCTTCAGGATCTCGTCGCGGATGAGATGCGCCTGCTCGCGCATCCGCGCGTCTTTGAGGAGCGCCTGCACCACCTGGATTGAGAGGAGGAGCAGCGAGGGCGAGACGATCACCACGCGCGCCCGGTGCGCGTTCTGCACCACGTCCTCGAAATGCTCGTGGATGTCGGCGAAGATCGCCTCCGAGGGCACGAACATGAACGCCGTGTCGTGCGTCTCGCCGGGGATGAAATAGCGCTCGGCGATCGCGGTGACGTGGTGCTGCGTGTCGCGCCGGAACCGTGTCTGCGCCACGCGGAGGGCGTCGGGGCTGTCGGCGGCGCGGATCGCGTTCCACGCCTCGAGTGGGAACTTGGCGTCGACCACGAGGCTCGGCGCCTCGTTCGGCAGCTTGATGAGGCAGTCCGGCCGGTTGCGATTGGAGAGCGTGGCCTGGAACTCGTAGCTGCCGATCGGCAGCCCGTCCTTGACGATCGCTTCCATGCGCCCCTGGCCGAAGGCGCCGCGCGTCTGCTTGTTGGCGAGGATCTGCTGGAGGCCCACCACCTCGGTCGAAAGCGCGGTGATGTTGCGCTGCGCGGTGTCGATCACGGCGAGCCGCTCGTAGAGCTTGGCAAGGCCCGCGTCGGTATGGCGGCTCGTCTCGGTGACGGTGCTGCCGAGCTTGTGGGTCAGCCCGTCGAGCCGCTCGCCGACGCTCCGCGCGAGGTCCGACTGGCGCTGCGACAGCACCTCGGTCATCGCCTTCATCCGGCCGCTCATCTCGCCCTGGTTCTCGATCACCGCGGTGACCCGCGCCTCGAGCTCGGCGGCCCGCTCCGCGCCCTCCCGGCTCTCGCGCCGGCTACGGGCCAGCGCGATCAGCAGCACGAGGACGAGCCCGGCCGCAAACGCGGCCGCAGCCTCCACCACGGTGACGGGATAGCCGCCAACGACGAGAAGAATCTGATGCATCCGGCGCACTCTATAGCTGATTCGTCCCTTGTGTACAAAACGGGAACGAGGCATGCTGGACGAGCTGCGGCCGGGCGCTAGCTAAGGTCGGGCCAACGAAGGGAGTCGACATGTCCGAAGTGCGCCATCTCAGCCCGGAAACCATGCATCGCAACCCCGCCTACAGCCAGGCGGTGGTCATCCCGGCGGGCCGGAGTATCGTCATCGTCGGCGGCCAGAACGCGGTCGACCGCGAGGGCAATATCGTCGGCAAGGACCTTGCCGCGCAGACCACGCAGGCGGTCGAGAATCTCGAGGCGGCGCTGGCCGCCGCCGGCTGCCGCCTCCGCGACGTCGTCAGCTGCAAGATCTACATGCTTCCCGGCCAGGACATCCGCACCGGCTTCGCCGCCTGGGCCGCCAAGGCCAAGGACATGCCCAACCCGCCGACCGTGACCGGTGTTTTCGTGTCTGCCCTCGCCCATCCCAACTTCCTGGTCGAGATCGAGGCCATCGCGGTGGTGCCGTGACCGCGCCCGGCACCGGGCGCCCGGCCCGAGACCTCCGGCCGATGCCGCAATTCGTGCGCTCGGCGCTCCGCGAGCGGCGGCTGATGATCAAGTACCAGGAGCGCCCCGCCTACCAGCGCAACGACTATCTGGGCTGGATCGCCGCCGCCGAACGCGAGGAAACCAGGCAGCAGCGCCTCGCCCAGATGCTCGACGAACTCGCCGCCGGCGGCGTCTACATGGGCATGAGGTGGAACGGCGGGGAGGGCTAGCGGCGCTGCGGCAACCGGTCCGAACCATGCGGAATGGTTGACCCTTGGCCACCCAAATCATATCTGAATCGCATGGCAACAAAGCTCGAACTGGTCACGCTGCCCGACAAGCTCCTGCGCAAGAAGAGCGCACCGGTCGAACGGGTCGACGACGACCTCAGGAAGTTCCTCGATAACATGCTCCTGACGATGTACGAGGCGCCCGGCATCGGCCTCGCCGCCGTGCAGGTCGGCGTGCCGCGCCGGATCGTCACCATCGACGTCGTCAACAAGGAGGAGGACCGCGAGGTCCAGGACCCGATCTTCCTCATCAACCCCGAGATCCTGTGGTCGTCCGACGACGTCGCGACCGAGGAGGAGGGCTGCCTCTCGATCCCCGACTACTACGCCGAGGTCGAGCGGCCGGCTTCCCTGCGTGTCGGCTACATCGACCGCGAGGGACGGAAGCAGGAGATGGCCGCCGAGGGGCTGCTCGCGCGCTGCATCCAGCACGAGATCGACCACCTCGACGGCCGGCTCTTCATCGACCATCTGTCGAAGCTGAAGCGCGACATGGTGGTGAAGAAGTTCGCCAAGGCCGCCCGCGACGGCACCAAGCCCGTATTCTGATCGCCGAGGGCGGAACGCCTCGATGACGCTCCGCCTGGTCTTCATGGGGACGCCGGATTTCGCCGTCCCCACCCTCACCGAGATCGTCGGGCAGGGCCACGAGGTGGCGGCGGTCTATACCCAGCCGCCGCGCCCCGCCGGCCGCGGCATGGCCGAGCGGAAGTCGCCCGTCCACCTCGCCGCCGAGCGCTTCCGCCTCCCGGTCCTCACGCCTACGACCCTGAAGACGCCCGAGGCGCAGGCCGCCTTCGCCGCCCACGAGGCCGACGCGGCCGTGGTCGTGGCCTACGGCCTCATCCTGCCGCAGCCGATCCTCGACGCCCCGCGCGAGGGCGCCTTCAACCTCCACGCCTCGATCCTGCCGCGCTGGCGCGGCGCCGCGCCCATCCAGCGCGCGGTGATGGAAGGCGACCGCGAGACCGGCGTCGCGGT
>JADYYB010000147.1 GCA_020853895.1 Bauldia sp. | reverse complement strand
GGATGCTGAGCTCGCGGAGCTGCTTGTCGGCGACGGCGGACGGCGCGCTCATCATCAGGTCTTCCGCCTTCTGGTTCATCGGGAAGAGCGTGACCTCGCGGAGGTTCTCCTCCCCGCACAGCAGCATCACGATGCGGTCGATGCCCGGCGCGATGCCGCCATGCGGCGGGGCGCCGTACTGGAGCGCGTTGAGCATCCCGCCGAACTTGGCCTGCAGCACGTCCTCGCTGTAGCCGGCGATGGAAAACGCCTTCCGCATGATCTCGGGAAGATGGTTGCGGATCGCGCCGGACGACAGCTCCACGCCGTTGCACACGATGTCGTACTGGTAGGCGAGGATGTCGAGCGGGTCCCTGGTCTCGAGCGCTTCCAGCCCGCCCTGCGGCATCGAGAAGGGGTTGTGGGAGAAGTCGATCTTCTTCTCCTCCTCGAGCCACTCGAACATCGGGAAGTCGACGATCCAGCAGAACTCGAACCGGTTCTCGTCGATGAGCCCGAGCTCGCGCCCGATCCGCGTCCGCGCGAGGCCGGCGAAGGCGGTGAACGTGGCTGGCACGCCCATCACGAAGAACACCGCGTCCCCCTCATTGAGCCCGAGCTGGTCGCGGATCGCGGCCGTCCGCTCCGGCCCGATATTCTTGGCGACCGGCCCCGCCCCCTCCCCCTCGCGGAAGAAGATGTAGCCGAGCCCCGGCTGCCCCTCGGAGATCGCCCAGGCGTTCATCCTATCGCAGAAAGCGCGGTTGCCGCCGCCCGGCGCGGGGATCGCCCACACCTCGACCTTGGGGTCGGCGGCGATGCGCGAGGCGAACACCTTGAACCCCGAATCCCGGAAATGCTCGGTGACCGCGCTCATCCTGATCGGGTTGCGGAGGTCCGGCTTGTCGGAGCCGTAGAGCCGCATCGCGTCGCGATAGGTGATCCTCGGGAATTTCGGCGTGACGGCCTTGCCGTCGGCGAATTCCTCGAAGAGCTCGCGCATCACCGGCTCGACCGCGTTGAACACGTCGTCCTGGGTGACGAAGCTCATCTCGATGTCGAGCTGGTAGAACTCGCCCGGCGAGCGGTCGGCGCGCGCGTCCTCGTCGCGGAAGCACGGCGCGATCTGGAAATAGCGGTCGAAGCCGGCGATCATGATCAGCTGCTTGAACTGCTGAGGCGCCTGCGGCAGCGCGTAGAATTTCCCCGGATGGAGCCGCGCCGGCACCAGGAAGTCGCGCGCCCCCTCGGGCGAGGAGGCGGTCAGGATCGGGGTCTGGAACTCGAAGAACCCGGCCGAGATCATCCGCCGCCGGATCGAGGAGATGATCGCCGACCGCTTCATGATGTTCTGGTGGAGGTGGTCGCGCCGAAGGTCGAGGAAACGGTATTTGAGCCGCGTCTCCTCCGGGTAATCGACGTTGCCGAACACCGGCATCGGCAGCTCCCGCGCCGCCGACAGCACCTCGATCTCCGCCGCGAACACCTCGACCTCGCCGGTCGGCAGCTGCGGATTGGCGGTTTCCGCCGGCCGCATCCGCACCGCGCCGTCGACCTTCACCACCCACTCCGAGCGGAGCGAATTGGCGGCCTCGAAAGCCGGGGAATCGGGGTCCACGACCACCTGCGTGATCCCGTAATGGTCCCGTAGGTCGATGAAGAGGAGCCCGCCGTGATCGCGCACCCTGTGCACCCAGCCCGAGAGGCGGACGGTGGAGCCGACATCGGCCGGGCGGAGCTGCCCGCAAGTATGGGTTCGGTAGCGGTGCATGGGCTTTGAATCGTTGCGGAAAGCCGGGTTTCCGCCCCGGCCGCGGGCGCGCGGAGAAGCGCATGGGAGGCCCCGCCTGTCAAGGCGACCGGGCCGGAGCCTCTGCCCACAGGGCCCGTCAACCCTCGCCCTGAAGGGGGCGCGACAGATCGAATCTTAGGGTCTATAGGGAGGCGATGACAATCATTACCTCGACGGCCGAATTGGCGGCCGTGTGCTCCCGTTTGACCCGGTCGGAATTCGTCACCGTCGACACCGAATTCATGCGCGAGACGACCTTTTGGCCGAAGCTCTGCGTGATTCAGCTGGCCGGCGAGGAGGATGCCGTCGTCATCGACGCCCTCGCCCCCGGCATGGACCTCCAGCCCTTCTATGCCCTCATGGCCAACGAGAAGGTCATGAAGGTGTTCCACGCCGCCCGGCAGGACATCGAAATCGTCTTCCACCAGGCCCGCCTCATCCCCCACCCGATCTTCGACACCCAGGTCGCCGCCATGGTCTGCGGCTTCGGCGAGTCGGTCTCCTACGACCAGCTCGTCGCCACGCTGACCGGCGCCCGGATCGACAAATCCTCCCGTTTCACCGACTGGTCGCGCCGGCCGCTCAGCGAGCGCCAGGTCGAATACGCGCTGGCCGACGTCACCCATCTCCGGGACGTCTACGTCCAGCTCCGCGACCGCCTCGCCCATCAGGGCCGCTCCGACTGGGTCGAGACCGAGATGGAGATCCTGACCTCGCCCGCGACCTATGAGAGCCATCCGGAAGAAGCGTGGAAACGCGTCAAGATGCGGCTCCGGAAGCCGATCGAGCTGGCCGTGCTGCAGGCCGTCTCGGCCTGGCGCGAGCGCGAGGCGCAGGGGCGCGACGTGCCGCGGAGCCGCGTCATCAAGGACGACGCGCTCATCGAGGTCGCCACCCAGCAGCCGGCGAGCGCCGAGGCGCTGGCTCAGCTCCGGACCATCCCGCGCGGCTTCGAGCGCTCGCGCGCCGGCGAGGAGATCGTCGCCGAGGTCCGCCGCGCGCTGGAGACGCCGAAGGCCAATCTGCCGAAGCTCCCCAAGGTCAAGAACCTCTCCGAAGCCAATGGCGCGGCCGTCGACCTCCTCAAGGTCCTCCTCAAGATGACCAGCGAGGCGAGCGGGGTGGCGCCGAAGCTGATCGCCACCACCGACGACCTCGAGGCCATCGCCGCCGACGAGGACCGCGCCGACGTTCCCGCCCTGGTCGGCTGGCGCCGCAGCCTCTTCGGCGAGGCGGCCCTCCGCCTCAAGCGCGGCGAAGCCGCCCTCCGCCTGAGCGGCCGCCGCGTGGTCATGGTCGAGACCCGCGCCCGCACCGCCGAGGCGGCGGAATAGGGCATCGGGCATCCGGCAATCGGCATCCGGACTTACGACGCGACCGGATGCCTGATGCCGATTGCCTGATGCCTACTTCTCGATCAGCACCGAGGCGTCGAGGCCGGCGAGCTT
Organism: Bauldia sp.; assembly: GCA_020853895.1. Lineage (GTDB taxonomy): Bacteria > Pseudomonadota > Alphaproteobacteria > Rhizobiales > Kaistiaceae > JADYYB01. Next base: position 25,094 of record JADYYB010000147.1, on the reverse strand, counting down.
GGCGAGCTGCCCGAGCTGCTTCTCGACCCGGTCGCCGCCGACATCCTCGAGGTCCTTGGGGAGGATCAGGTTGAGCGACTTGCCCTTCCGCTCGACGCGCGTCCGCGGCACCACGCCCGGCATCGCGCCCGAGATGAGATAGGCCACCCGCAGCGTGAGGCCGAGGACGCGCGCCCGCTCGATGAGCCGCGCCGAGGCGATCTCGCGGAGATTGGGGATGCCCTCGCTCGGCGGGCCGTCGTGGCGGTAGGCGATGGCGAGCGCGAGGAACGCCCGCCCCGGATGATCGACCCCGACGAACGCGCCGTTGGCGATGATGTTGACCGCCTGCGTGCCGCGATATTCGGGGTGCGCCCGCCAGCCGATATCGGCCAGGAGCGAGGCCGCCTGCCGGAGCCGCGCCTCCTCCTTGGTTTCGGCGATCCCCATGGCGGCGATCACCTCGCCGGCCCACGGCCCGAGCTCCCGCGCATGGCGCGGGGAGCGCGAGCGGAGGATCGCCAGCTCCTCGCAGGAGACGAGCAGCGGGTCCTTCTTCTGGTCCTCGTCGGAGAGGAGCTCGTAGAGATGCCCCTCGCGCACGCCCAGCGCCGACAGCACGATCTCGCTCGGCTTCATCACCCGGATGATCTCGTGGAGCACGATCGCCCCGTAAGGAAGGAGCGGCTGGCGGCTCTTCGACACCGAGTCGATGGACTCGATCGAGGAGAGGTCGTGATGCCCCACGAGCTCACAGAATTCGAGCGCCTCGTCGGCCTTGATGGCGTAGTTGTGCATCACGTGCAGCGGATAGCCGGTCTGGCTCATATGCAGCCGCGCCAGCGAGCGCCACGTGCCGCCGATCGCGTAGAAGCGCCGTCCCTTGCCCTTCTTGAGCACCGAGGACTTGGCGAGCGCCTCCTTGGCGATGCTCGCCGCCTTGGAGGTCGACTTGTTCGAGGCCTCCTCGAGCATCAGCCCGCCGAGCGGAAAGGTCTCGCCCGAGCCGATGTCCCTCCCCTTGACGTCGATCACCTCCAGACTCCCGCCGCCGAGATCGCCCGCCACTCCGTTGGGGTCGCGGAAGCCCGAGATCACGCCGAGCGCGGAGAGCCGCGCCTCCTCCGGCCCGGTGAGGAGCGAGACCGGGCCGCGCGTGATCTTCTCGATCTGGCTGATGAAATCCGGGCCGTTCTTGGCGTCGCGCGCGGCCGCGGTCGCGAAGACGTGCAGCTCCTTGGCGCGCATCTGGTCGCTGAGCGCCCGGTAGCGGCGGATCGCGCCGAGCGCCGAATCCGCCGCCTTGCCGTCGAGCTTGCCGGTCAGGGCGATGCCGCGGCCGAGCCCGACCAGCGCCTTCTCGTTGAAGAGCGGCAGCGGCGCGCGATTCAGCCGCTCGTAGACGACGAGGCGGACCGAGTTGGAACCGATGTCGATGACCCCGATCGGGCCATCGCCGTTGAGGCGTCCTGGGGCTTCCTCGGGTTTCTCTCCCGCTTCAGCCATCCACCCCCCGGCGGATGCTCTTCGGCGCGCTGGCCTTGATGGCCTTGCCGCGGCCCGAAAGGCTGGGGTTGGTCATGAAATACTGGTGCGCGTTGAACGGCCGCTCGCCCTTGGCGCGGGTCACGCGCCGCGAGGTGCCGTCGGGCAGCACCTGCCAGCTCTGCTCGTTGTCGGCGAGATTGGCGACCATGATCTGGTTGAGGACCTGCTCGTGGACGGTCGGGTTGAGGATCGGGACCATGGCCTCGACCCTTCGGTCGAGGTTGCGGGTCATCATGTCTGCGGACCCGATATAGACGAAGGCCTCGGGCGAGGGCAGCCCGTGTCCGTTGCCAAAGCACAGGATTCGCGCGTGCTCGAGGAAGCGGCCGACGATCGATTTGACGCGGATGCGCTCCGAGAGGCCGGGCACGCCGGGCCGGAGGCAGCATATGCCGCGCACCACGAGGTCGATCTCGACCCCCGCCGTGCTCGCGTCGTAGAGCGCGTCGATGATCTGCCGGTCGACCAGCGCGTTGAGCTTCATCCAGATCTGGCCCGGCCGCCCCGCCTTCGCGTGCGCCACTTCCGCGGCGATGAGGTCGAGGATGCGGCGGCGGAGGAACATCGGCGAGATCGCGATGCGCTCGAGCTCGGCCGGCTCGGAATAGCCGGTGATGTAGTTGAAGACCTTGGCGATGTCGCGCGCCAGCACCGGGTCGGCCGAGAAGAACGAGAGGTCGGTGTAGATGCGCGCGGTGACCGGGTGGTAGTTGCCGGTGCCGACATGGACGTATGAGGTGAGCTGCCCGTTCTCGCGCCGCACCACCATCGACAGCTTGGCGTGGGTCTTGAGCTCGATGAAGCCATAGACCACCTGCACGCCGGCCCGTTCGAGGTCGCGCGCCCAGCGGATATTGGCTTCCTCGTCGAAACGCGCCTTGAGCTCGACCAGCGCGGTCACCGACTTGCCGGCCTCCGCCGCCTCGGCGAGCGCGCGCACGATCGGCGAGTCGCGCGAGGTCCGGTAGAGCGTCTGCTTGATCGCCACCACGTCCGGATCCATCGCCGCCTGGCGCAGGAACTGCAGCACCACGTCGAAGGATTCGTAGGGGTGGTGGACCACGAGGTCCTTCTTGCGGATGGCCGCGAAACAGTCCCCGCCGTTCTCGCGGATGCGCTCGGGGAAGCGCGGCGTATAGGGCTGGAACTTGAGCGTCGGCCGGTCGAGCCCGACCAACTGCGAGAGGTCGTTGAGGGCCAGCATGCCCTGCACCGTGAACACCTCGTCGGCGTTGACGCCGAGCGCCGCGGCCACGAACTGGCTGAGCGATTCCGGCATCGCCGAATCGATCTCGAGCCGGATCACCAGCCCGCGCCGGCGCCGCTTCAGCGCGCCCTCGAAGAAGCGCACCAGATCCTCGGCCTCCTCCTCGACCTCGATGTCCGAGTCGCGGACGATGCGGAAGGCGCCCTGCCCCTCGACCGTGTAGCCGGGGAAGAGGAGCGGGGTGAACAGCGACACCGCCTGCTCGAGGCTGATGAAGCGGTCCACGCCCGGCGTCGTCGTCGGCAGGTGGATGAAGCGGTCGAGCGTGCCGGGCACGCGGATGAGCGCCGTCATCTTGGCGTTGGTCGTCTTCTTCACGAGCTGGAGGGCGAGCGAGAAGCCGAGATTGGGGATGAACGGGAACGGGTGCGCCGGATCGATCGCGAGCGGGGTCAGCACCGGGAAGACCGCGTCGAGGAACTGGCGCTCGAGCCAGGCCCGATCGTCCTTGCTTATGTCCTGCGGCTCGAGGATGACGACTCCCGCTTCGCCCAGTTCGCGCCGGAGCTCGACCCAGCGGCCCTGCTGGTCGCGGGCGAGCGTGCCGGCCGCCTCGGTGATCAGCTTGATCTGCTCGCTCGGCGTCCGCCCGTCGTCGCTCTGCAGCGAGATGCCCTGGCGCTGCTGGCCCTTGAGGCCGGCGAAGCGCACCATGAAGAACTCGTTGAGATTGTCCGCCGAAATGGACAGAAACCGCAGCCGCTCGAGGAGCGGATGATTAGAATTCGCCGACTCCTCCAGCACCCGGCGATTGAAGCCGAGCCACGAGATTTCGCGGTTGATGAAGCGCTCGGGGGTCTTGCGCAGCAACTCGCCCGCGCGGATCTGCGTTTCGCGCTCGTCGATGACCTCGGCGACTTCGGGGTTTCTCTGGTCCATGTCCTCTTTCCTAGACGATAGGCCAGCTTACACCGGGTTCATGACCAAATTTCTACGGCTTGGACTTTAGTCGGCTTCGAGCCGCCCGAGCACCGAGGAGGCCAGCGCGCGGGTGACCGAGCGCCCTTCGGCCAGCGCCGCACCGTCGAGCGCCGCGACGACGGCATTGGCCGCCTCGAAGGAGCGCTCGATACGCCTCAGGATGAAGTCGACCACCGCCGGATCGACCAGGATCTGCCGGTCCGCGAAGAGCTTGACCAGCACCTGGCGGAGGAGGTCGTCGCCGGGCGCGCGCACCTCGATCCCGTGCGCGGCGCGGAGCCGCGAGGCGAGATCGGGGAGCGGCGGGGAGAAGAGGTCCGGCCCTTGCCGGCTGGTGAGAAGAAGGCTCGCTCCTCGCTGCCGGGCGAGGTTGAGAAGGTGGAACAGCGCGCGCTCGTCGACGCCCTCGTCGATCGACTCGATCGCCGCCGCACCGGAGGCGATGAGGTCCTCGACCGCCTCGTTCGAGAGGCTGGCGGCGCTGCTCCGGCCCGCCGCGGAAATCCCGCGCCACACCTCCACGAGATGGCTCTTGCCCGAGCCGGCCGGCCCCCACAGCCACAGCACCGGCGCCGCCCAGTCCGGCCAGCGCGTCACCGCCTCGAAGGCCTCGCGGTTGGCTTCGCCGACGAGGAAATCGCCCGCGCCGAGCGCCGGCTGGTGCGGCAGGGTGAGGGCGAGCTGGCGGCTCGGCGCCCGGTTCATACGTCCTTGGTCTCCGGCGGAGGAATTTGCGGCGGGTGCCCCCGGTAGAATTCGGAGCTGAGATAGCGGCGGAGGGCGAAGCGCACGAGCACGCCGATCGCCGCGGCGGCCGGGACGGCGATGAGCAGCCCGACGAAGCCGAAGAGGTAGCCGAAGGCGACCAGCGAGAACATCAGCCACACCGGATGCAGCCCGACGCTTTCGCCGAGGAGGCGCGGCTGCAGGATGTTGCCTTCGATGAACTGCCCGCCGATGAAGATGACGCCGGTCGCCACGATCGGCATCCATTGCGGCCAGAAGGTCACGCAGGCCACACTCATCGCGACGATGAAGCCGAGGATCGAGCCGGCGAACGGGATGAAGCTGAAGAGCCCCGCGCCGAGCCCGATCAGCAGCCCATAGGGCAGCTGCACGAAGCTGAGGCCGATCGCGTAGAACACGCCAAGGAAGAGGCAGAGGAGGCTCTGCCCGCGCACGAAGCCGTTGATCGCCGTGCTCATCTCCCCGACCAGCTGGCGGATCACCGGCGCCTGGCTGCGCGGCAGCCAGGAGTCGATCAGCGACAGCATGCGGTCCCAGTCGTAGAGGAGATAGAAGGCGATGAACGGGGTCACCACGAGAAGGATGAACCAGTCGAGGATCGCCCGCCCGCTGCTCCAGATCGAGGTCAGGAAGCGCGTCATGAAGACCGCGCCCTCGCGCATGATGGTGGAGAGCGAGGCGCGGATCGTGTCGGCGTCGATGCCGAGGAACACCGCCGCCTCGCTGTCGAGGAGCGGCAGGAGGAGCCGCTGCAGCTGCTCGAAATAGCTCGGGATGACGTTGATGAGCCCGGCCAGCTGGTTGATGAGGATCGGCAGGAGCGCGACCGCCAGCAGCATGAAGGTGAAAAGGAGGATGGTGAGGATGAAGACCGCGGCGATCAGCCGGCTGAAGCCGAGCTTCTGGAACCAGTCGGCCACCGGGTCGAGCGCGTAGGCGAGGATGAGGCCGAGCACGAAGGGCAGGAGGATCGGCGAGAAGATGAACAGGAACGCCAGGAAGAAGATGAGCGCGGCGATCCAGAAGGCGATCCGTCGCTGAAACGCGGTCGGCTGCATGACGACTTCCCCCAGCCCCTTCTACGGTCCCGGCGTTTCCGGCGTGCGGAAATGCCGGGTCCATTCCATCGCGTAGGCCGCGGTCGAGGCGACCACGAGCAGCCCGACGAGCACGATCAGCGCCTGCCGCACCCAGCCGAGTTCCATGGCGAAAGCAAGGTCGGCGAGCATGATCGCGGCCAGCACCACTTGCGCCAGCGTGTTGATCTTGCTGATAGGGAGCGGCTGCATGGCGACCGGGCGGCCGCGCAGCCAGGCGACGGAGACCCCCGCCACGATGAGGATGTCGCGGCCGACCACGAGCAGGGTGAGCCAGAGGGGGATCTGGCCGAGATAGGTGAGGGCGACGAAGATGGAAACCAGGAGCGCCTTGTCGGCCAGGGGGTCGAGATAGGCGCCGAGCCAGCTCTTGAGATTGAATTGCCGCGCCAGGAAGCCGTCGACCGCGTCGCCGACGCCGGCGACGACGAACAGCCAGAACGCCGTGACATGTTGCTCGCGCACCGTCAGCCAGACGATGCTAGGCACCATCAGCAGGCGGACGATCGTGATGATATTGGGGACAGTGGCGATCTGGCCCTGGGCGTACTGCATATGATGGTGAATACACCAAGCTCGTTAAGGGCGGAAATGGCCGCCAAAGCCGCGGCCGGCCGCCCCTTTGCGGCCCGCCGCGCCAGCCAAGCCCACGCCCGAACGGAACGGAGAGCCGCGTGAGTCGCGACGCCGGAAAGCCCGCCCGCTATGCCGATGCCGGGGTCGATATCGACGCCGGCAACGCCCTCGTCGAGGGGATCGCCGCCCTCGTCCGCGCCACGGCCCGCCCCGGCGCGGACGCCGAGATCGGCGGCTTCGGCGGCGTCTTCGATCTCAAGGCGGCCAAATATCGCGACCCGCTCCTCGTCGCCACCACCGACGGCGTCGGCACCAAGGTGAAGATCGCGGCCGAGACCGGCATCCACGACACGATCGGCATCGACCTCGTGGCGATGTGCGTGAACGACCTCGTCGTCCAGGCCGCCGAGCCGCTCTTCTTCCTCGACTATTTCGCGACCGGGAAGCTCGTCCCCGAGACCGCCCGCGAGGTGGTCAAGGGCATCGCCGAGGGCTGCCGCATCGCCGGCGCCGCGCTGATCGGCGGGGAGACCGCCGAGATGCCCGGCCTCTATCATCTCGGCGACTACGACCTCGCCGGCTTCGCCGTCGGCGCGGTGGAGCGCGGGAAGCTCCTGCCGCGCCGCGACATCGGGCCGGGCGACGTGGTGCTCGGCCTCGCCGCCTCGGGCGTGCACTCCAACGGCTACTCGCTGGTCCGCCGGCTAGTCGCCGATGCCGGCCTCACCTGGCGCGACCACGCGCCCTTCGCGGCGGGCAAGCGCGTCGGCGAGGCGCTCCTCGCGCCGACGCGGATCTACGTGAAGCCGCTCCTCACCGCCCTCGCCCGCTCGTCCGGCATCAAGGGCCTCGCCCACATCACCGGCGGCGGCCTCACCGAAAACATCCCGCGCGTCCTTCCCGAGGAGGCGGCGGTCCGCATCGACCTCTCGCGCATCCCCGTCCTCCCCGTCTTCGCCTGGCTGTCCAGGACCGGCAGCATCGAGCCGGCCGAGATGCTGCGCACCTTCAACAGCGGCATCGGCATGGTCGCGATCGTGGAGGCGAGGGCCGCCGCGGAGGTGAGCGGCATCCTCACGGCCGAGGGCGAGACGGTGGTCGAGCTCGGCGCGGTCGAGGCGAGGACGGGCGAGCCCGTCGTCTATGACGGACGTCTCGGCTTCTGATGCGCCGGAAGCGCGTCGCCATCCTCATCTCGGGCCGGGGCAGCAACATGGCCTCGCTGATCGCGGCGGCGCGCGCCCCCGACTACCCGGCCGAGATCGTGCTGGTCCTCTCCAACAAGGCCGGCGCGGGCGGCCTTGCGGTCGCCGAGGCGGCGGGCATCCCGACCCGCACGGTCCCGCACAAGCCCTTCCCCGACCGGGCCGCGTTCGAGGCGGCGATGGAGCGCGAGCTCGTCGCCGCCGGCGCGGAGATCGTGTGCCTCGCCGGCTTCATGCGCGTCCTTACCGACGGCTTCATCGAGCGCTGGCGCGACCGGCTGATCAACATCCACCCCTCGCTCCTGCCCGCCTTCCCCGGCCTCGATACGCATGAGCGGGCGCTCGCCGCCGGCGTCGCCGAGCATGGCTGCACGGTGCATTTCGTCCGCACCGAAGTGGATAGCGGCCCGATCATCGCCCAGGCCTCGGTGCCGGTGCTGCCCGGCGACACCGCCGAGACCTTGGCGGCCCGCGTGCTGGCCGCCGAGCACGAGCTCTACCCCCGGGCGCTCGCCCTCGTCGCCAGCGGCCGCCTTCGCGTCGAAGGCGACCGCCTCGTCCGCAGCGTCGAGCACTAGCCCACACAAAAAACGGCCGCGGCGGAGCCGCGACCGTTTCGAAGGCACCCGGGAGAGAGGTGCTTCCTAGAACTTGATGCCGATGCCGGCGCGCAGCGTGTGGGCGGTCGTGTCGACCTCGCCCGCCGCGCCGAAATCGTCGGAGCCGAGATCCACGTACTGGTACTCGCCGCGCAGGAACATGCTGTCCGAGATGGCGACGTCGGCGCCGCCGCCGGCCGTCCAGCCGACCTGCGTGTTGCTGACGTCCACGCCCGGACCGGTCACCTCGACGCCACCCACCGCAAGACCGGCCGTGCCGTAGATGAGAATCCGGCCGACATCGACACCGGCGCGGACGCGCGCCGAGGAGAGCCAGTTGATCTCGCCTTCGTTGGTCCCGTTGGTGCCGCCCATGCCGCTCCACAGGGCATCGACCTCGCCACCGATCACATACCCGCCGAGATCGGCGTTGTAGCCGGCGAACACGCCGGCAAGGCCGCCATCGGCGTCGATGTCGCCGCCCAGCGCGCCGCCGGTGTCCTCGAGGTCACCCCAGCCATACCCGGCTTCCACGCCGGCATAGAGACCGCTCCAGTCGAACCCGGCCGGCGCGACCGGCGCCGGGGGCACGTAGACCTGCGGCGGAGCGGGCGCCACGGCGTCGGCCGCAAAGGCGGGAGCCGTCAACGCGATGAGCCCCACCAGGCTGGCGCCGATCTTGAGATTGTTCTTCATTGCCAATACCTCACGCTAAACACGGGACTGGCGAACACATGGAGCCCAAGGGGGTTCCGCCCGCCGCATCCGAATTCCGATAAAGGTTGAGCAATGTGGCCGAAACGCTTGAGGAAAAGGGCAATCCTGCGGCAGACGGGTGACCATTTCCCGGTGAGCGGAGCCTCTGCCGTACCCTTCGTTAGGACGTGGAAGGCGGCCAGGAGCGTGCGTTCGTGACGGCCGATCCGGCCAAGGTCGCGCTGGTCACCGGCGGCGCGCGGCGAATTGGCCGCGCCATCGTCGAGGACCTCGCGCGGAACGGCTGGGCGGTGGCCATCCACGTCAACCGCTCGCGCGAGGAGGCCGACCGGCTCGCCGCCGCGATCCATGCCGATGGCGGCCGCGCGACCGTGGTGATCGCCGACCTCGAGGACGTCGAGGGGCTGCCGGCGCTGCTCGCCGAGGCCTCGGCCGCGCTCGGCCCGATCACCCTCCTCGTCAACAGCGCCTCGATCTTCGAGCCCGACGCGGTCGGCACGCTCGACCCGAAACTCTGGACGCGGCAGCTGACGGTCAACCTCGCCGCGCCGATCTTCCTCGCCCAGGCTTTCGCCGCCCAGCTGCCCGAGGGCGTGGCGGGCAACATCGTCAACATCGTCGACCAGCGCGTGCTGAAGCCGACCCCGCGTCATTTCTCCTACCAGCTGTCCAAGTCCGCCCTCTTCACCGCCACGACCACCCTCGCCCAGGCGCTCGCGCCGCGCATCCGGGTCAACGCCATCGGCCCCGGCCCGACGCTGCCGAGCGAGCGCCAGACGGAGGAGGAGTTCCGCCGCCAGACCGGCGCCCTCCCCTTGCGCCGCGGCGCGGGCCTCGACGAGTTCGGCCGGGCCATCCGCTTCCTGGTCGACACCCCGTCAATCACCGGCCAGATGCTGGCCCTCGACGGCGGCCAGCATTTGATGTGGGAGACGGCGGAAATAAGCGGCGTCTCGGAATAGAATTGTCCTGATGCAGAGCGAATCCCCGGACAGCGCGCCGAAGGCCGGCGCCCCGACCGACTCCGACCTCGACACGCCCGCCGCCGTCGAGTCCGTCGGTACGGAGCCCGTGGCCGAGCCGATCCAGATGGACGGCACCGTCACCACGTCCGCGCGGGGGGCGGAGGCGATCGCCGAGTTCGTGCGCCGGCTGCCCAACGGCCCCGGCGTCTATCGCATGATCGGCGAGGAGGGCACGGTCCTCTATGTCGGCAAGGCGCGCAGCCTCAAGAAGCGCGTCGCCAGCTACACCCGCCTCCTCAACCAGCCCTCGCGCCTCTCGCGGATGATCCACGCCACCGCGACGATGGAGTTCGTGACCACGCGGACCGAGACCGAGGCGCTCCTCCTCGAAGCCAACCTCATCAAGCGCTTCCGGCCGCGCTACAACGTGCTCCTTCGGGACGACAAGTCGTTCCCCTACATACTCATCACCGAGCACGAGGCGCCGATGATCGTGAAGCATCGCGGCGCCCACAGCCGGAAGGGCGACTATTTCGGCCCCTTTGCCTCGGCCGGGGCGGTCGGCCGCACCATCAACGCGCTCGAGCGCGCCTTCCTCCTCCGGACCTGCAGCGACTCGGTCTACGAGAGCCGCACGCGGCCTTGCCTCCTCTTCCAGATCAAGCGCTGCTCGGCGCCCTGCACGCGCGAGATCGCGCTCGGCGACTACGCCGAGCTGGTGCGCGAGGCGAAGTCCTTCCTCTCCGGCCGCAGCCAGGCGATCCGCGCCGAGCTTGCCGGGATGATGGAGGACGCTTCCGAGCGGCTCGACTTCGAGACCGCCGCGCGCATCCGCGACCGCATCGCCGCGCTCTCCCACATCCAGGCCCACCAGGGCATCAACCCGGAGACCGTGGAGGAGGCCGACGTCTTCGCCTGCGTCCAGGACGGTGGGCAGACCTGCATCGAGGTCTTCTTCTTCCGCACCGGCCAGAACTGGGGCAACCGCGCCTATTTCCCGCGCGCCGACCGGAGTCTGGAGCCGGCCGAGGTGCTCGGCGCGTTCCTCTCCCAGTTCTACGAGGACAAGCCGGCGCCGCGGCAGATCCTTCTCTCGCATGCCGTCGAGGAGCAGGAGCTGCTCGCCGCGGCCCTCAGCGAGCGGAGCGAGCGGAAGGTCGTGGTCAGCGTCCCCCAGCGCGGCGAGAAGAAGGAGCTCGTCGCGCACGCGCTCGCCAACGCCCGCGAGGCGCTGGGCCGGCGCCTGTCGGAGTCCTCGACCCAGAACGCGCTCCTCGCCGGCCTCGCCTCGACCTTCGCACTGTCGAAGGTTCCGCGCCGCGTCGAGGTCTACGACAACAGCCACATCATGGGCACCAACCCGGTCGGCGCGATGATCGTCGCCGGCCCCGACGGCTTCGCCAAGAACCACTACCGGAAGTTCAACATGCGGTCGGAGGGCCTCACCCCCGGCGACGACTACGCGATGATGCGCGAGATGCTCGGCCGGAGATTCACCCGCCTCGTCAGGGACGAGCCGCGCGAGGGCGCGTCCGAGGCGAACGGCGAGATGCCGGCCTGGCCGGACCTCCTCCTCATCGACGGCGGCAAAGGCCAGGTGACGGCGGTGGTCGAGATCCTGAGGGAGCTCGGTGTCACCGACGTGCCGATCGTCGGCGTGGCCAAGGGCCCCGACCGCGACGCCGGCCGCGAGAATTTCTACGTCCCCGGACGCGAGCCCTTCATGCTGCCCCCCCGCGACCCGGTGCTCTATTTCATCCAGCGCCTAAGGGACGAAGCGCACCGCTTCGCGATCGGCTCGCACCGCACGCGCCGGCGGATCGAGCTCAATGCCAACCCGCTCGACGAGATCACCGGCATCGGGCCGGCGCGGAAGCGCGCCCTCCTTCGCCATTTCGGCACGGCCAAGGCGGTGAGCCGCGCCAATCTCAGCGATCTCCTTGCAGTGAAGGGGATTTCGGGCGAAATGGCGCAGGCCATCTACGACCATTTCCACGACCAGGGCTGAGAGCAGAACGACCGCGCTCGATCCCTCGCCCTCGAGCCGCCGCCTCTGATGAACCGGAATAGCGCCCTCTCCCTCCCCAATCTCCTGACCTATGGCCGGATCGTCGCGATCCCGGTGATCCTCCTCCTCCTCTTCGCCGGGCAGGACTGGGCGCGCTGGACGGCGATGATCCTTTTCGTGATCGCGTCCGTCACCGATTTCCTCGACGGCTGGATCGCGCGCGCCTGGCAGCTCGGCTCCACGCTCGGCCAGGTCCTCGACCCGATCGCCGACAAGCTCCTGGTCGCCGCCTGCCTCCTGATGCTGGTCGCCGACGGCACCATCTCGGGCTGGTCGGTATGGGCGGCGATCGTGATCCTCAGCCGCGAAATCCTGGTCTCGGGCCTCCGCGAGTTCCTCGCCGGGCTGCAGGTCGGCATGCCGGTCACCCAGCTCGCCAAGTGGAAGACCGCGATCCAGATGGTGGCGCTCGGCTTTCTCCTGGCCGGCCCGGCCGGCGACCACGTCTTCCCCTACACGACGGTGGTCGGCCTGGTGCTGCTGTGGCTCGCGGCGGTGGTCACCATGTACACCGGCTTCGACTACCTCAAGGCCGGCTTCCGCCACTTCGTCGGCCGGGACGCCTGAGCCTGCGCCAGCCTCGGCTCAACTCCTGAGGTTGATCCACCAGAGCGCCGCGGCGCCACCAATGACGAGAGCGATCCCGATATAGAGCCACAGGGACTGGCCGCTCATGAAGCTGCCGCGGACGATGTTGGTCCCCTGCAGCACCCAGAGCATCCCGACGAGGGTGGCGAGCACCGCGATCACGTTCGCCAAGAGCTTCATGATCGCAAGCCTTCATTCTTGCCGCGTGTCGGCTGCGAGGCGCCGAGGGTTACCCGACGATCTCGGTCTCGGCGAACCAGTAGGCGATCTCCTGCCGCGCGGTCTCCGGCGCGTCCGAGCCGTGCACCGAGTTCTCGCCGATCGACTTGGCGAAGAGTTTTCGGATCGTCCCCTCCGCCGCCTTGGCGGGGTCGGTCGCACCCATCACCTCGCGGTTCTTCGCGATGGCGTTCTCGCCTTCGAGCACCTGGATGACCGTCGGCCCGGCCGTCATGGTCGAGACGAGTTCCCCGAAGAACGGCCGCGCCCTGTGCACGGCGTAGAACCCTTCGGCCTGCTTCTCCGTCATCCACACGCGCTTGGAGGCGACGACGCGGAGCCCCGCCTTCTCGAGCACGTTGGTGATCGCGCCGGTCAGATTGCGCGCCGTCGCGTCCGGCTTGATCATCGAAAAGGTGCGCTCGATCGCCATGGTCGGGTTCCGTCTTCTTCGGGTTTTGTTGAGGCCGCGGCTGTATAGCCTCCACCCGTTCCGCCAACAAGGCTGGTACACGCCGAACGACTTCGTTAACTCGCGTCGGTTTGACAGGTCGGGGAACTTTCCCTCATGTCTCGGCCCCGCCGGAGCGCCGCGCACGGACTGGCGGACAGCGACGAAGATGCCCACATAGGCCAATTCGAAAGGCCAAAGGAAACCTGGACGGAATGAATCTCGTCATCGTCGAATCCCCGGCCAAAGCCAAGACGATCAACAAATATCTCGGCTCGGGCTACCAGGTCCTCGCCTCTTACGGCCATGTCCGCGACCTGCCTTCCAAGGACGGCTCGGTCCGCCCCGACGACGACTTCGCGATGGACTGGGAGGTCGACGCCAAGGCGCAGAAGCGCATGTCGGACATCGTCAAGGCGGTGAAGGACGCCGACCGCGTCATCCTCGCCACCGACCCCGATCGCGAGGGCGAGGCAATCTCCTGGCACGTCCGCGAGCTCCTCAAGCAGAAGCGCCTCCTCAAGGACAAGCCGGTCGAGCGCGTCGTCTTCAACGCGGTCACCCGCGAGGCCGTGCTCGAGGCGATGCGCCATCCGCGCCCGGTCGACGAGACGCTGGTGGAAGCCTATCTCGCCCGCCGCGCGCTCGACTATCTCGTCGGCTTCACCCTCTCCCCGGTCCTCTGGCGGAAGCTGCCCGGCGCCCGCTCGGCCGGCCGCGTGCAGTCGGTGGCGCTGCGTCTCGTCTGCGACCGCGAGACCGAGATCGAGCTCTTCAAGCCGCGCGAATACTGGCAGATCGAGGCGACGCTGGAGACCGCGCGGCGAGACACCTTCGTCGCCCGCCTCGTCGGCTTCGCCGGCGAGAAGCTCGGCCGCCTCGACGTCGGCAACGAGGCGGAGGCCCGCCGCATCGAGCGCGCCCTGACCGGCGCCACCTTCGTTGTCGACGGCGTCGACACCAAGCCGCACAAGCGCAACCCCTTCCCGCCCTTCACCACCTCGACCCTGCAGCAGGAGGCCTCGCGGAAGCTCGGCTTCCCGGCGACGCGGACCATGCAGGTGGCGCAGCGCCTCTACGAGGGCGTCGACATCGGCGGGGAGACCGTCGGCCTCATCACCTATATGCGCACCGACGGCGTGCAGATCGTGCCCGAAGCGATCGGCCCGATCCGGAGCGCGATCGGCCAGCGCTTCGGCGCCGCCTATCTGCCGGAGCGCCCACGCGCCTATCAGACCAAGGCCAAGAACGCGCAGGAGGCGCACGAGGCGATCCGCCCGACCGATCCCTCGCGCCACCCCGACGCGATGTCGGCCTATCTCGATCCCGAGCAGGCGAAACTCTACGAGCTGATCTGGAAGCGGACCCTCGCCAGCCAGATGACCTCCGCCGACCTCGAGCGCACGTCGATCGAGATCACCGCCAGCGGCAAGGGCGAGACCGCGAACCTCCGTGCCACCGGCACGGTGATCGTGTTCCCCGGCTTCCTCACCCTCTACCAGGAGACGCTGGACGACGAGGCCGACGAGGACTCCGCCCGCCTCCCGCAGGTCAACGCGGGGGAGAAGCTCACCGAGCGCGGCATCTCCACCACGCAGCATTTCACCGAGCCGCCGCCGCGCTACACTGAGGCGACCCTCATCAAGAAGATGGAGGAGCTCGGCATCGGCCGGCCCTCGACCTACACCGCGACACTGGCGACGCTCCGCGACCGCGGCTATGTCCGGGTCGACAGGAAGCGCCTGCACCCTGAGGACAAGGGCCGCCTCGTCACGGCCTTCCTCGAGAGCTTCTTCGACCGCTACGTCGAGTACGACTTCACCGCCGACCTCGAGGAGAAGCTCGATCGCATCTCCAACGGCGAGATCGCCTGGAAGGACGTCTTGCGCGAGTTCTGGACCCAGTTCTCGAGCCACGTCGAGAAGACCAAGGAGCTTCGCGTCTCCGCCGTCCTCGATGCGCTGAACGACCTCCTCGCCCCGCACATCTTCCCGCCCAGGGCCGACGGGTCCGACCCGCGCACCTGTCCGCTCTGCGGCACCGGACGGCTGTCGCTGAAGCTGAGCCGGTTCGGCGCCTTCATCGGCTGCTCGAACTATCCCGAGTGCAAATACACCCGCCAGCTCGCGGTCCCGACCGGCGAGGACGGCGAGGTCGCCAACGACAACGGCACGCGGAAGCTCGGCGTCGACCCCGAGACCGGGCTCGACGTCACCGTCAGGAATGGCCGCTTCGGCTACTACCTCCAGCTCGGCGAGGCGCCCGAGGGCAAGGGCAAGGATGCCGAAAAGCCCAAGCGCGCGTCGATCCCCAAGGGCTGGGACCCGCAGACCATCGACCTCGACGCGGCGCTCGCGCTCCTCGCGCTCCCGCGGCTGATCGGCCTCCATCCGGAGACCGGCAAGGAGATCACCGCCGGCATCGGCCGCTACGGGCCGTTCGTGCTCCATGACGGCAAGTTCGCCAATCTCGACTCGGTCGAGGAGGTGTTCTCGGTCGGCATCAACCGCGCCGTCTCCCTCCTCGCCGAGAAGGCCGCTTCCGGCGGCCGCCGCTTCGGCGGCAACGCGCAGCCCGGCCGCTCGCTCGGCGACCACCCGACCCTCGGCGGGGCGATCACCGTCCGCTCCGGGCGATACGGGCCTTACGTGAACCACGGCAAGATCAACGCCACGCTGCCGCGGACGATGACCACGGACAGCGTCACCCTCGCGGAGGCGGTCGAGTTGATCGCCAGGAAGGCGGACCAGCCGGCGACCGCCAAGCCGAAGCGCGGCGCCAAGCCGAAGGGCGCGGCGCGCGGCACCAAGAAGAAGGCCGGCTGATCGCGATGACGAAGGAGCCCAAGCCGCGCCGGAAGTCGAAGCCCGCGGCCAGGGGCGCGCTCCCCACCAAGGAGCAGATCCTCGCCTTCATCGCCGACAATCCGGGGCGCGCCGGCAAGCGCGAGATCGCGCGCGCCTTCGGCCTCTCAGGCGCGGGCAAGATCGAGCTGAAGGCGCTCCTCAAGGATCTCGCCGAAGGCGGCCTCGTCACCGGCAAGCGCCGGCGATACGCCAAGGCCGGCGAGCTGCCGCCGCTCGCCGTCCTCTCGATCACCGGCCGCGACGCCGACGGCGACCTCCTCGCCGAGCCGGCCGAGTGGGACGCCGCGACCGGCCCCGCCCCGGCCATCGTGCTGGCCCGCGGGACGCGCCGCGCGCCCGGCCCGGCCGCCGCCGTCGGCGACCAGGTGCTGAGCCGCATCGCCCCGCGCGAGAGCGCCGAGGAGCCCTACCGCGCGACCATCGTGAAGGTGCTGGAGCGGCGGCCCGAAACCGTGCTCGGCGTCTTCCGCGCCGCGCCCGGT
The DNA here is from genome assembly GCA_020853895.1 of Bauldia sp. Classification (GTDB taxonomy): domain Bacteria; phylum Pseudomonadota; class Alphaproteobacteria; order Rhizobiales; family Kaistiaceae; genus JADYYB01. The sequence goes on along the minus strand of JADYYB010000147.1, from coordinate 8,798 downwards.
GGCGGCCGCATCGTGCCCGTCGACCGCAAGCAGCGCGAGCTCAACGTGTCCGAGGACGGCGTCGGCGGCGCCAAGCCCGACGACCTCGTCTCGGTCGAGGTGCTCGCCACCTCCGCCCGCTTCGGCCCCGGCCGCGCGCGCGTCGTCGAGGTGCTGGGCACGATGAAGAGCGAGAAAGCGATCAGCCGGATCGCCATCCACGCTCACGGCATCCCGAACGTCTTCCCGAAGGAGGCGCTGGCCGAGGCCAAGGCCGCCAAGCAGGCGCCGATGGAGCACCGCGAGGACTGGCGCGACCTCCCGCTCCTCACCATCGACCCGGTCGACGCCAAGGACCACGACGACGCCGTCCACGCGACCGCCGACGACGATCCGGCGAACCCCGGCGGGTTTGTCGTCACCGTCGCCATCGCCGACGTGTCCTGGTACGTCCGCCCCGGCACGGCGCTCGACCGCGAGGCGGTGAAGCGCGGCAACTCGGTTTATTTCCCCGACCAGGTCGTGCCGATGCTGCCCGAGCGCATCTCCAACGACCTCTGCTCGCTGCGCGAGGACGAGGACCGTCCGGCGCTCGCCGTCCGCATGGTCTTCGCCGCCGACGGCCACAAGCGCTCGCACCGCTTCGAGCGCATCATGATGCGCTCGGCCGCGAAGCTCTCCTACCAGGAGGCGCAGGCCGCCTTCGACGGCCGCCCGGGCGCCAAGGCCTCACCCCTGATGGAGACGGCGCTCAAGCCGCTGTGGGCCGCCTACGAGGTGCTGAAGCGCGGCCGCGACACGCGCGGACCGCTCGACCTCGACCTCCCCGAGCGGAAGGTGATCCTCAAGAAGGACGGCACGATCGACCGCATCGTCATCCCCGAGCGGCTCGAGGCGCACCGCCTGATCGAGGAGTTCATGATCCAGGCCAACGTCGCCGCGGCCGAGACGCTGGAGAAGGTGAAGTCGCCTCTCGTCTACCGCATCCACGACGCGCCCTCGCTGACCAAGCTCGACGCGCTCCGCCAGTTCCTCGCCTCGATCGACATCAACCTGCCGAAAGCCGGCAATCTCCGTCCGAGCCACTTCAACACCGTGCTGTCGCGCGTCCGGGACACCGAGCACGAGCAGCTCGTCAACGAGATCGTTCTCCGCACCCAGGCGCAGGCCGAGTACAGCCCGCTCAATATCGGCCATTTCGGATTGAACCTCCGGCGCTACGCGCACTTCACCTCGCCGATCCGCCGCTATGCCGACCTCATCGTCCATCGCGCGCTGGTCGGCTCGCTCAGGCTCGGCCCCGGCGGCCTGCCGCCCGACTCCGAGGCCGAGCTCGCCGTCATCTCCGCCGAGATCTCCGCCGCCGAGCGCCGCGCGATGGCCGCCGAGCGCGAGACCATCGACCGTCTGGTCGCCCACTGGCTGGCCGACCGCGTCGGCGCGACCTTCGCCGGCCGCATCGCCGGCGTGACGCGGGCCGGCCTCTTCGTGAAGCTGAACGAGACCGGCGCCGACGGGTTCGTGCCCATCTCCAGCCTCGGCAACGAATATTTCCGCTACGAGGAGGCCCGGCACGCGGTGATCGGCACGCGAAGCGGCGAGATGCACCAGCTCGGCGACTCCGTCGAGGTCCGCCTCCTCGAGGTCGCCCCCTTGGCCGGCGCCCTCCGCTTCGAGCTCCTCACCGAAGGCCGCGTCCTCCCCGCCTCCCAGCGCCCCCGCGGCGATCGCCGCGACCGCCCCGTGAAGTCCCGCGGCCGCGACAAAGGCAAACGCAGCCGTCGGTAGGTGCACGCCGTCACACAGCAGGAGGGTTCGCCGGACACCCCCTCTCCCCGGAGGGGAGAGGGTTGGGGTGAGGGGGTTCCCGACCCATCCGGATAGCGCGGAGCCCCCTCACCAGGATCCCGCCTCGCCTTCGGCGAGCCGGTGATCGCGACCTCTCCCCGCCGGGGAGAGGTGAAGCTGCGAGGTCGGAGCGGAGCTACGCGACGTCGAGCGTTGGGATATTCGACACGTCGACTTCCTGCTGGGCCTTCCAGAGGTCGTTCCGGCGCTGGAGGTTCAGCCAGAGGTCGGGACCGTTGCCGAGCAGCTTGCCGAGCCGGATCGCCATGACCGGCGAGACCGGCTTCCGCTCGCGGAGGATGTCGTAGAGGGTCTGCCTGGAGACCCGGAGCAGCGCTGCGATCTCGGTCTTCTCCCGTCCGAGCGCCGGCAAGACGTCCTCGCGCAGCACCTTGCCCGGATGGACCGGCCTCAACCCCCTCTTGATCGGTCTCTTCTTCATGTCCGCACCCGACTTTCCTTGACTTTGCGCCCGCCCTGAATAGGGTGCGCGGCTCATGCCGCTTCCGTGGCGGCTCCCCCTATTTCCAGATCGCACCCGCAGAGAGCCGACCCATGGCCAAGGCCGCCGTCCTCAAGATCAAGCTCGTCTCCACCGCCGACACGGGCTACTACTACGTCACCACCAAGAACTCGCGCACCAAGACCGACAAGCTCAGCTTCAAGAAGTACGACCCGGTCGTCCGCAAGCACGTCGAGTTCAAGGAAGCGAAGATCAAGTAATCCTCGCGTCGATCGTTCCGTTAACGAAACGCACCGCCTCGGCGGTGCGTTTTCGTTTTAGGCGGCTGAGTAGATTGTGGCGGTGTTGCCGGCCTGAAGATTGGTGGCCGGCCCCAGAACGGTCGTACGAGGAGGCCACTCATCCGTTCTGAAGCCGGCCGACCCCACGGACCCAGGAGATGCGGCGGACCTGAGCATTCCGTAGGGTTTTCTGTTCGTTGGCGGTCCGCTTTTGCCAGCGAGGTCTCCCCCGCTGTCCTGCCAGCCGCCGTGGCAGGGCCTAACCTACCGCCGGCGCTTGCGCGCGCAACCGCCGACCGGCCCATCGAGAGCAGAAATTGATGCGTTCGTAAAGTGTTAAGGTTACCTGGGCCGTTCGACCTTTAGTCGCCTTAGAGCTTTCACCCGCTCACGCGGCGGCCGCGGCGACCCGATTCCGACCCTCGTTCTTCGCCCGGTAGAGGGCGACGTCGGCTCTCTTGAGCATCGACTGTGGCGTGTCGCTGGAAAAACTGAGAGTGGCCACGCCAATACTGGCGGTGACCCAGAGCGCGGCCCCGTCGGCCACCGTGAACGCCTCCGCAGCGACCGCTTCGCGCAGCCTCTCCCCGACCTCCATCGCGCGACTCTCGTCGGTGTCGGGCATCACCACGACGAACTCCTCCCCGCCCAGCCGGCACGCGAGGTCGATGCCGCGCACGCTGCGCCGGATGCGGTCGGTGAAGGCGCGCAGCACATCGTCGCCGGCGTCGTGGCCGTGCGTGTCGTTGACGCTCTTGAAGTGGTCGATGTCGAGGATCAGCACCGAGAGCGGCTTGCCGGAGGTGAGCGACTGGTCGACCAGCGAGGTGAGATGCCGCTCGAGGTAGCGGCGATTGTGGAGCCCGGTGAGGCCGTCGGTCATCGCCATCTCGAGGGTCAGCTGCACGGTGTCGCGGAGCCGGTCCGAGAAGCGCTTCCGGCGCACCTGGGTCTTCACCCGCGCGAGCAGCTCGTTCTTGTCGAGCGGACGCATGAGGTAGTCGTTGACCCCGATGTCGAGCCCGCGGAGGAGCTTGGTGTTGTCGTCCGGGCTGACCATGGCGAGGATCGGCAGCATGCGCGTGCGGTCGAGCGAGCGGAGCTGCGAGCAGAGCCGCAGCCCGTCATAGGCCTCGAGCTCGAGGCTGACGATGGCGAGGTCGAAGTCGCGGTCCGCGGCGAGGAAGAGCGCCTCCTGCGGGTTCGCCTCCACGCTCACCTTGTGATGCGCGGCGAGCGTGGTGGTGATGCGGTTGACCGAGGACGGCCGGTCGTCGACGAGCAGGATCCGCCCGTTCTCACCGGTCGGCACGTCGCGGCCGAGCGGGTCGACCCCCATGTCGGTCGAGGCGACCCGCATCGCCAGCTCGTCGGTCAGCATCTTGAGCCGGACGAGGCTCCGGACGCGGGTGAAAAGAGCGATATCGTTCACGGGCTTAGTGAGGAAATCGTCGGCCCCCGCCTCGAGCCCGGCGACCCGGTCGGCCGGCTGGTCGAGCGCGGTCACCATCACCACCGGGATATAGGCGGTGCGCGGATCGGCCTTGAGGCGGCGGCACACCTCGAACCCGTCCATGCCCGGCATCATCACGTCGAGAAGGATGATGTCGGCCTGGCCGCGGGCGCAGATCTCGATCGCCTCGGGCCCGTTGTTCACGCAGGCGACCTCGAAATACTCGGCGCGGAGGCGCGCCTCGAGGAGCTTCAGATTGGCCGGGACGTCGTCGACGACGAGGATGCGGGCGCTCATGGTTTTCGGAATTGCCCTGACCGGGCCCTCTTATTTTGCGGCGCCTCGCCGCTTTCCTCAGGCGTCGCCGAGATAGGCTCGGACGGTCTCGATGAACTTGGTGACGGAGATCGGTTTGGAGAGATAGGCCTCGCACCCGCCCTGGCGGATCCGCTCCTCGTCGCCCTTCATCGCGAAGGCGGTGATGGCGATGACCGGAATGGAGCGGAGGTCGTCGTCCTCCTTGATCCACTTGGTCACTTCGAGGCCGGAGACTTCCGGCAGCTGGATGTCCATGAGGATGAGGTCGGGGCGGTGCTTGCGCGCAAGGTCGATGGCCTCGAAGCCGTTGCGGGTCTGCACGGTGCGATAGCCATTGCCTTCGAGGAGGTCGTGGAAGAGCTTCATGTTGAGCTCGTTGTCTTCCACGACGAGCACGGTCTTCGCCATCGACTTCCTCTGATTGCGGTCCACGACCGGCCAGGCGCGCTCGAGGCGCTGCCTGGTGGCCGACACTGGACCGGATTCCCTGCCCAAAGGCAAACCCCTCGCCTGGCCCCGTGGAAGGGCCGCCCCGTCCTGCTTTCGGCGGTTGCCCGCTCTGTCTCGGATCAGCCCGCCGCGGCGCGGTGGCCGCGTCCGTGATGGCCGGACTCGATCTTGACCGGCTCGACGCGCTCGCGCTCGTGGTCGCGCTCGGCGATCAGCTCGAGCTTCTCGAGCTCTTCGACCGCCGCCGCCATCAGCCCCTGCGCGGCGGTGAGCTGCCCCTTCAGCTCGTCGGCCGAGGCGGCCAAATTGTCGCGCCGCTGCTTGGCGGCCTTGGCGAAGGTCGAATAGGCGAAGTGCGCGGAGTCGTTGATGCCGGTCCGCTCCTGCTCGGCGGCGATCTGCCGGTCGAGCTCGCGCGCCACCTTCTCGAATTCCGCGATCGTCGCCTCGATCTGGGCAACCTGTCGCCGCCGCTCCTCGACCTGGAAGCGCTTCAAACGGAGAACCGTTTCGCGGGACCTCATAACGTCCGAACTCCTGATTTACGCCACCCTTGCGGGCAGTAACGTTTCATTTACGCGTTGCGTTAATCATGCGCACAAAGGGTTTAAGGTGGGGTAAACCCAAACCCCTGTTTTTCTGCGGTTCAGGGCCCCATTTCCTGAATCGGTTAGCGGCCCGAGTTGAGGCATCACGTGAAGATCGTTGGGGGTGGGTTTTCCACACGGGAACATGAGCTTCGCCGGATTATTTCGAGCGGACTCGCGCGATTTCTTGCGGCGTCAATTAACCTTTGTTAACCAACCGAGAGTAGAGTACCGAATCGCACGCTTCCTTCCCGATCCCGGTTTCCTGCCGGAGGCATCGAAGCGTCCAGACCCGAGGATCGGTAATGCGAGTCCTGCTGATCGAAGATGATAGCGCCACCGCGCAGAGCATCGAGTTGATGCTCAAGTCCGAGAGCTTCAACGTCTACACCACCGATCTCGGTGAGGAGGGCGTGGATCTCGGCAAGCTCTACGACTACGACATCATCCTTCTCGACCTGAACCTCCCCGACATGTCGGGCTACGAGGTGCTGCGCACGCTGCGCGTCTCCAAGGTCAAGACCCCGATCCTCATCCTCTCGGGCCTCGCCGGCATCGAGGACAAGGTCCGCGGCCTCGGCTTCGGCGCCGACGACTACATGACCAAGCCGTTCCACAAGGACGAGCTGATCGCCCGCATCCACGCCATCGTCCGCCGCTCCAAGGGCCACGCCCAGTCGGTCATCACCACCGGCGACCTCACCGTCAACCTCGACACCAAGACCGTCGAGGTCGGCGCCCAGCGCGTCCATCTCACCGGCAAGGAGTACCAGATGCTGGAACTCCTCTCGCTGCGGAAGGGCACCACGCTCACCAAGGAGATGTTCCTCAACCATCTCTATGGCGGCATGGACGAGCCCGAGCTCAAGATCATCGACGTGTTCATCTGCAAGCTCCGCAAGAAGCTCGCGGCGGCCACCGGCGGCCAGAACTACATCGAGACCGTGTGGGGCCGCGGCTACGTGCTGCGCGAGCCCGACGAAGAGGAAATGCGCGCCAGCGCGTAGTCCCTCTCGCTCTACTTCTTTCGTTCACCCCGGCCCCGTCCGGGGTGAAGTCGTTTTTGGGGATGGCGGACGAGGGAAACAAAAAAGGCCGGGACGTGCCCGGCCCGCCTACCGCCTAACGGAGCGCCTAGAGCAGCCCGACGTCCTGCAGCTTGGATTCGATGATGCTCTTGTCGAACGGCTTCAGCATCAGCTCGTCGGCGCCCACGCGCATCGCCCGCGCGATCTGGCCGACATCGTTCTCGGTGGTGCAGAACACCACCTTCGGCCGCTCCCCGCCTTCCTCCGCGCGCAGCGCCTTGACGAAGTCGAAGCCGTCCATGACCGGCATGAACCAGTCGACGAAGATCGCGTCGGGCATCGCCGAGCGGCACATCTCGAGCGCCTGGCGGCCGTCCTCGGCCTCGCTCACCGACAGCTCGAAATCCTCGAGGATGCGGCGCGCGACCTTACGGACGACCGACGAGTCATCGACAATCAGGCAGTGGGCCATTCGCACAACCTTCGGCTAGACCGTTCCACCTTGCACGTGAAGGCGGCGCTCCGCCACGGAATGTCGGCCCGATTGGTTAATTTGCGCTGAAAAACCTCAGCTTTGCTGGGCCGACCGCGCACTGATCAGCACGTCCGCGCCCTCGAGCGCGGCCGAGACGCTCATCCGGCAGTCGCGCGCCAGGAGCCCGGCGTAGTAGGGCTGCACGGCGTGGGCGTCGACGCGGACGTCCTTGATCGTGCCGGGCACGAGGTGATCGAAGGCCTGCGGCACGCGCGCCTGCGGCCCGCTGCAAAGAATCGTGAAGGTCGGCGCCGCCACCTCGCCCTCGACCTTGATTTTGACCGTGCCGCCGCGCGGCACCGCGGCAAGGCCGAGGAGCAGGAGGTTGAGGAGGAGCTTGACCCGGTTCTTGGCCATCAGCGCGCGCGGCGCTTCCCATTCGAGCGTGGCCTTCTCGTTCTCCATGAAGCCGCGCGCAACCTTCTCGGCGTCCGAGAGATCGATCTCCGCGCCCGCCGAGCCGGCCGCGCCGAAGGCGAGCCGCGCGAACTGCAGTTTGACCGAGGCCTGGCGCGCGCTCTTGCGGATGAGATCGAAGGCGAAGGCCTTCATCTGCTCGTCGTTCTCCTCGTCGAGGACTTCGAGCCCGTTGGTGATCGCGCCGACCGGGGAGATGATGTCGTGACAGACGCGGCTGCAGAGGAGCGCGGCGAGGTCGAGCGCTTCCAGGTCGACGCGGTCGTCCACTCTTGCCTCTTTTCGAATCGTGGCCGTCAGTTCCATCGTGGGTACACCTCAGGGTAGGGACAGGCCAGCCCGCCGGCTGCCGCCGCGCTAACACTCTGACGAGCGCGGACTTTGCCGCCCTCCCGCCGATTTTTGTTTACAGTCTCGCATCATGATTCGCGACCGCCGCATGGGGGTGGGCGTGCGGCCTCGACGGTATCGAAGCCGGCCGGTGGCGACGGCCCCAACGGGGCCAGCGACGCGGCGTTGAGCAAGGAGACATCGATGACGCGCCTTTTCGGGCGACTCTTCCTTCCCCTTTTCGCGGTGCTCCTGGCGATCGCCCCCGCCGCCGGTCCGGCGGCCGCCCAGGGCAACCCCAACGACACCTATACGTTCGACGAGATCGTGCAGACCGGGCACCAGTTCTTCGGCTCGGTGTCCGAAGGTCTCGCCGGCGTGGTCGAGCGCGCCTTCTCCCGCTACGGCCTCCCCAACGGCTATATCCTCGGCCAGGAGGCGAGCGGTGCCTTCATCGCCGGCCTGCGCTACGGCGAGGGCGTCCTCTACACCCGCAACGCCGGCCAGTACGGCATCTACTGGCAGGGCCCCTCGCTCGGCGCCGATTTCGGCGCCGACGGCTCGCGCACCATGATGCTCGTCTACAAGCTGCCCAGCGTCCCCTCGATCTTCCGGCGCTTCGCCGGGGTCAACGGCTCGGCCTATCTGGTGGGCGGGGTCGGCATGACGGTGCTGACCGACGGCGACATCGTGATCGTGCCGATCGTCTCGGGCGTCGGCGCCCGCCTCGGCGTCAATCTCGGCTATCTGAAGTTCACCACCCAGCCCACCTGGAACCCGTTCTAGGAGGCCCGGCATTCAAACTCGCCGGCTTCGACAAAGAGCAAGCCGCTTCCTCTTAACTTCCCTGGAGGGGAGGTCGAAGGTGCGAGGCTTGAGGCCGAGCAGCTTCGGGAGGGGGTGTACGGTTGAGCCGCGAATCGCGCCTCGCCCTTCTCGACTCCCCCCTCCCGAAACCGCTACGCGGTTTCGACCTCCCCTCGAGGGCAGGGCTATCGCATATGGCCGGCGATCGTTCCCCCTCCCCCCTTGTGGGGGAGGCCGGGAGGGGGCCTCGCGGCAAGCGAGGCACTAAAATCCCATGGGAGTTGCGAGCATCAGCGTGGGAT
>JADYYB010000146.1 GCA_020853895.1 Bauldia sp. | reverse complement strand
GCCACCAACATCAGCGTGGGATTTTCACCATGCCTCGCTGCGCTCGGCCCCCACCCCTGCCCCCTCCCCACAAGGGGGAGGGGGAAAAGGCCCAACGGCCCTGCATCTCTTCGTTGTGGGGCCTCTAAGGATCCATGATCGCGGCCCATTCGGCGACCCAGGCGTCGATGGTCGCCTGGTCGACCTCGAGGGTGGCGGGCTCGACGGCGACATCGGCCCACTTCCACCATTCGGGCAGGTCGCTCTGCGCGATAACCGGATAGACGTGGTCCTCGGACGGGATCAGCGCCTGGTAGTCGTCGGTCAGCATGAAGTCGATGAAGGCGCCGGCGAGATCGGGCTCGGCGGCGCCGGCTAGGACCGCGACCGCCTCGACCTGCCGGAAGAGCGGCCCGAGGATCACATTCTCCGTCGGCGGCTCGGTCAGAGCCCCGTTCGAGAAATGCACCTCCGCCGCCGGGCTGGTGGTGTAGGAGACGACCAGCGGCCGGTCGCCGCCGCGATAGGTGAAGCGCTCGGTGTAGGCCTCGCCCCAGTCGGCCGCGACATGCACCTCGTTGGCGGCGAGGCCGCGCCACCAGTCCTGCCAGGTCATGCCGCCGGCCTCCTCGAAATAGGCGATCGTGCTGAGCAGGAACTGCAGGCCGGGCGAGGACGCGCGCGGGTCCTCCACCACGAGCTTGCCGCGCCAGGCGGGGTCGAGAAGCTCCTCGTAGCTCGCCGGCGGCTCGCCGCCCGAGGCGCCGTCCCAGTTGAGGGTGACGTAGCCGAAGTCGATCGGCGTCACCGCGAGGGTGTCGCCGAACTGGGCGCGGATGTCGGCCGGGATCAGGTCGCGACGGTCCGCCGCGTACTCGGCCAGCGCGCCGGCGGCGAGGAGACGGCGATAGGTGAGGTTGTCGAAACCGAAGAGAAGGTCGGCCTCGGGCGCGCCGGCGCGGGCGATCGCGCGGTCGGCGGCCTGGTTGGCGTCCCCGCCCTCGACCAGCACGACGCGGGCGCCGTGCTCGGTCTCGAAGAGGGCGAGGACGGCGGGGTCGATGCTGAAATAGTCGTGGGCGAGGATGCGGAGCGTGCGGGTCTCGGCGGCCGGGGTCTGGCCGACGGCCAGCGGGACGGCGGCGAGAATGGCGAGGAAGGTGCTCGTTCGGAGCGTGGCGGCGTAGGGCATGCGTGGTCTCCTTGTCGGGGCGAGACCACGGGTTTGTCCGGCTGTTAGGGAATTGGTGATGACGGGCGCAGATCGGGCGTGGAACGGCCGCGCTGCACCCGCGCATCGCCGCATCCCTCCGCACGTATAAACGTGATCAGGTTCAAGGGGTTAGCAGGAACTCCGTCCCCGCCTCTCAGCCCGAAGGCACCCCCGCGGTCTCGCGCTCTGGGAGGGCGAAACTGACCCCGGAATCCCCTCGCGTCAAGGTGATCGCGGCGTGAGAGAATCCGCCGCGAACCGCCGACCGCCGCGCGGCCTCGAGGGGCACGCTGGACCCGCGCCGAACGCGCCGGCGCATTGGCCGCCGAGCCCGATGGTAATACCCGCGCCTCCGCCTCTTCGCGCGCGGCGCGTATCCTCCCCGGCAATGCACTCCGCGCGGATCGGCGTAGGACCGTGGTTTTCCCGCAAGGCGACCCGCCGGCCGGCCAGGATCTTCCCGACTTCCCTCGGGGCTCCCGGCGGCGCGAATCCCCTGACAATCCCGAGCCCCTCGCGCAGCGTGCGAGAGAGTAAACCGGCGCGCGTTCACCCTCACTAAAGCCTCGACACCTTTTGAGATTTGCGTGCGCGAAGAACAACCCAGCAGGTGTATTTTGCAATTCTGTAAAATAGAGGACAGCAACTTAAACGCGTATCGAGCCGGGCCGCCGATACTCTCCCACGTCTTAGCGGCGAAGGGCGACGCGCCAGGCGTCGGATCATCGTCCAAATCAAAGGAACGGGAGAGAACCCAATGATCCATAAGAGAAAGCTGGTCCTGCTCGCCACTGTCCTCAGCTTCGGCGCCCCGAGCATGGCCCCGGCGCTGGACCTCGGCCTGGACAATGTCCTCGACCTCGAGGAGACCCTCGACCTCGACGAGGTCCTCGATCTCGACGAGACCCTCGACCTCGATGACACCGTCGACGATGTCGTGGAGACGGTCGGCGGCGTGGCCGATGACCTCGACCTCGAGATCGTCGAGATCGACGTGACCGACGCCGCCCTCGAAATCGTCGAGCGTGGCGACAACGCGGTCAACGCGCTTCTCGACCTCGATGTCGACGGTGCGGTCAACGAGGTCGAAGAGATCATCGCCGACGTTTCCATCTCGACCACCAACGGCCTCGGCGTCGGGCTCGGCGGGGACGAGGACGACGACATCTTCCTCAACGTTCCGGGACTTCCGGGGCTGCCGCTGCCTCCGGGCGGCGGCGGCGGACAGGGCCCCGGCGGCGGTGGCGGCAACGGCGGAAACGGCGGCACGGTCGTCGTCAATGTGCCGGGCAGCCGAACCATCATCCGTGGTGGCGGCGGCGGGGGCGGTGGCGGCGGCGCCGGGATGTCCGCCTACCAGCAGCTCCTCGCCCGCTTCAACGCCATGACTACGCCGCAGCGCGCTCAGCTGATCGCGCAGTGCCTGGCGGTGCTGGCCAACCCGCGTCAGTACGGGTCGGACCAGGTCCAGCTCTGCCAGATGGTTGCCCAGATCCCTGGGATCATGGGCTACCTCAACGTCGCGACGCGTTAGTCCTCCCCAGACCGCGCGAGACGAGGTCGGCCCCGCCCCTCCCGGCGGGGCCGACTGCTTTCGTCCGAGCCTTGCGCTCGGAAGGCAATCACTAAAAAGCGAGCAGCATCCGTTACGGCACGTTCGGGTTGTCTTGGTAGATTGGGACAACTCTGGGAAACGTGCGCGGCCCTTCTGCACTTGTCTCCCAGTGTTGCGATGCTGGGGGTGCTCAATGCGAAGGAATCGGACGGCGCCATTCTTGGCTGCGGCCATCTTCATCTCGGTCCCGACTATCGCCGCCGCGCAACTGGACGTCCTCGGCTTGGAGGTCGACGTCGATGTCGATCTCGGCGAGGGGATCGGTCTTGGCGCGTCGGTCGATGTCGGCGGCGGGGACGATCCCGTTCTCGGGCTCGGCGCGGCCGTCGAGCTCGGCGGCAATGGCGGGGGCAACGGGGGCACTGGCGGCGGCATCGATGGCGCGCTCGACTCGATCCTCGGGATGGGCGGGCTCGACACGCGGGTCGCGCTGGGCGGAGCCGCCGGGGGCGGCGTCAACGCGGAGATCGACGCGCTGATGGCGCTGGGCGGGGAGCCCGGCAGCCCGATCGGCGGCCTCGACCTCGACTCGATCTTCGGCCTCGTCTTCGGCAATGGGGGCGGCGCCGGCGTCTCCGGCAATGCGCGCCTCGGTGCGGGCGGCGGACCGGCCAACCCCAACACCGGCATCGACCTCGACCTCAACCTCCTCGCCCTCGGCGGCGTCGACAATGGCGGCGGGCCGGGCGGACCCGGCGCGCCCGGTGGACCGGGTGGCTCGCCGGCAGCCCCGCCGATGGTCTTCGGCGGCGATGGTGGCGGAGGCGGCGGCGCAGCGGCCGGCGGGCCGGCGGCGCCGAGCAGCCTCCTCACCCTCTGGGCCTCGCTCAACCCGACCCAGCAGCAGCGGCTCGTCGGGCAGTGCCTGACCATCCTCGGCCACCCGCGCGACTACCGGCGCGACTGGGTCGATCTCTGCCGGCATGTCGGCGTCCTGCCCGGCGTGCAGCAGGTCTTCGTCGCGGTCCGGTAGCCCCCATCCCGGATCGCATCAAGGGCCCCGTTCGCGGGGCCCTTTCTTCGTCGGGCGAGGATCGGGATGACGACTGGTCGACTCGGGGTCTAACCTCCCCCTCGAGGGGAGATCGAAACCGCGACAGCGGTTTCGGGAGGGGGCATCGTCCTTCCGGCTTGTGTTGAGCGAGCGGGACGGTCATTCCCCCCTCCCGAAGCTGCTCGGCCGTAGGCCTCGCACCTTCGACCTCCGCTCGAGGGGGAGGGCAATCGCATATGGCGGAAGGGACGGGCCCGCTGCCCTTTTCCCCCTCCCCCTTGTGGGGAGGGTCAGGGGTGGGGGCCGAGCGGCAAGCGAGGCTTGGTCAAGAATCCCGCGCTGATGCTCGCAACTCCCATGGGATTTTAGTGCCTCGCTTGCCGCGAGGCCCCCTCCCGGCCTCCCCCACAAGGG
>JADYYB010000145.1 GCA_020853895.1 Bauldia sp. | reverse complement strand
GCTGGTCGCAGAACCGCCGCGCGGTGACGGTGGTGCAGGGGGCGGGGGTCTAGGAACGACCTTCTTCCGCCCTGTCGGCGCCGGGCCCGAGACAAACTTTGGCCGAAGTCCAAGTCTCTAGTAGAGCATAGGTTTTCAGCCGAGTTCGAGCTTTCGGAACCCGGCAGCAAGGCGGGGATCATGCATCTATTCAGGCCGGCGGGCGCCGGCACTTTGGCAGTCGCGCTCCTGCTCTCCGGGGCTCAGCCCAGCGCGGCGGGCTTCTGGGATTTCCTGCGGCGCGATCCGGAGCCGCCGCCTCCGCCCGTGCAGATGGCGCCGGCGCCGGTGCCTGCCCCGGTCGCCGTTCCGGCCCCGGCCCCGGCGCCCGTGCCGGCCCCGCTTGCGCAGACCGCTGCTCCTATGCAGGCGCCCGGCACGCCGAGCGACCTCGCCACGCGCGTCGACCGGATCGAGACGCAGATCCGCGCGCTGACCGGGCAGATCGAGCAGATCACCTTCCAGCTGCAGGAGCTGCGCACCGAGCTCGCCGTGGCGGCCGGCGGCGTCGGCACCGACGCGCTGCCCTTCAGCGGCGCGCCGATGGACGCCGGCGGGCCGATCACGCCCGAGGATCATGCCGCCCTGCAGGGCCTCAACCTCAACGTCCCGCCGCCCGCCCCGGCCGTGGTCGGCGCTGCGCCGCCGATCGGCAGCGCGGTGCAGGGCCAGCCGCCGGCTTCGCTCGGCACCGTGCCGGTCAACGCTGCCCCGCAGGGCGCGCCGCTCCCCGAAGGGGGCGCCCCGATCAGCCTCTCCGCGCTCGCCGCGGGCGGGAACGCGGCTCCGCCGCCGCCCGCCGCAGCGGCGCCCGCCCCGATGCGGGCGCCCGCGGCCGTGCCCGACGGGGCGGTCGCGCTGGCGACACCGCCGCCGAACGCGCGGGCGGAGTACGACCTCGCCTATCAGGCGATCCTCTCGGGTGACTATGCGATCGCCGAGGGGAGGCTGCGCATGTTCCTCGGCGTCCATCCGCAGAGCGCGCTCGCCGCCGACGCCCAGTACTGGCTCGGCGAGAGCCTCTATGCGCGCGGCATGTATCGCGAGGCGGCCGACGCCTTCCTGACCGGGTACAACAACTACCCGAACAGCCCCAAGGCGCCCGACACGATGCTCAAGCTCGGGCTCTCCCTCGCCGGGCTCGGCGAGAAGGCGGCGGCGTGCAGCACCTACGCCGAGACGCTGCGCAACTATCCCTCCGCCGGCAACGCCCTCCTGCAGCGGGTGCGGGTCGAGCAGGCCAGTGCCGGCTGCTGAGCAGCCGGTCGGCGCCGGCGAGGCGGCGGACCTCTTCCGCCCGCTCGAAGGGCTCGCCTCGGTCGCGCTCGCGGTTTCGGGTGGTCCCGATTCGATCGCGCTCCTGACCCTCGTCGCGGCCTGGCGGCGGACGCTGCCGGCCGGACCGGCGGTGCATGTACTGACCGTCGATCACGGGCTGCGCGCGGGTTCGGCGGCGGAGGCCGAGTCGGTGGTGGCGGCCGCGGCGAGCCTCGGGATGCCGGGCCGCGTGCTGACCTGGACCGGAGCCAAGCCGGAGACCGGGATCGAGGAGGCGGCGCGCGCGGCGCGCTATCGTCTCCTGACGGATGCCGCGCGCGCGCTCGGCGCGAGCCGCATCGTGACCGCCCATCACCTCGACGACCAGGCCGAGACTTTCCTCATGCGGCTCGCGCGCGGGTCGGGGCCGTTCGGTCTCGCCGGGATGCGGAGCGTGGCGGATCTCGACGGGGTGACCCTCTTCCGGCCGCTCCTCGGGATCGGCAAGGCGCGGCTCGTGGCGACGGCGGAGGCCGCGGGCGTGCCGTTCGTCGCCGATCCGATGAACGAGGACATCCGCTTCGAGCGCGTGCGCTGGCGGTCCCTTGCGCCGGCGCTCGCGGCCGAAGGGCTCGACGCGAAGCGTCTCGGGCAGGCGGCCTCGCGCATGGCGCGGGTCGCCGATGCGCTCAATCATTTCGCGGGGGCGCTGATCCGCCGCAGCGTGGCGGTTGACGATCTCGCCACCGCCCGGCTCGACCGCGCAGCCTATGCCGCCGATCCGGTCGAGGTCCGGCTGCGGGCGTTGACGCGGCTCCTCGGCGCCCTTGGCGGGGGGCGGTTCTACCCGCCGCGGCAGGAGCATCTGGAGGCGCTCGACCGCGCCCTGGCGGCCGCGAACGGGGAGGGCGCGCCCTTCCGGCGCACGCTGGCGCGGGTCGTGGTCGACGCCCATTCCGGGGCGGAGGCGGTGTTCTATCGCGAGATCGGACGCGCCGCGCCGGCCCCGCTCCCCGTCGGCGGGGGCTTCCGCGGGGTCTGGGACAACCGCTTCGCCATCGCGATCGACGGGGCCGGGGAGGGCGGCCTGACGCTCGCCCCGCTCGGCCGGGAAGGCTTGGCGGCGCTGGGTTTCGTGCCCCACGCGGTGCCGAAGGCGGCCCTCATGGCGCTGCCCGGGCTCCATCGCGGGCAGGAACTCCTGGCCGCGCCGGGCGTCCTCCGGGAAACGGCCGTTAATCTTCACTTCGCATGCCGGTCGGTCCTGGCCGAGCGCTTGCTTGCCGCCTGAGCGCGGTCCGGAATCGGGAATGGCCGCCGGAGTGCCGAAGGAAAGGGCAGTCTTCTTGTTGGCGAAGTGGGGGAAGGGTGCTTATCTTAGTCTCAACCAAAGCCGTGCGAGGATCGCGCGGCAGTTCCGTTCCACCAAGGCTTCCTGATGAACCCTAACTTCCGGAATTTCGCGCTCTGGGTGATCATCGGTCTCCTGCTGATCGCGCTGTTCAACCTCTTCAACACGCCCGGCACGCGCAGCGGTCCCGACATCGCGTACTCGCAGTTCCTGTCCGACGTCGAGCAGGGCCGCGTGCGGAGCGTGACCATTTCCGGCCAGCAGATCAGCGGCGCCTATACCGACAACAACCTCTTCACCACCTACGCGCCCGAGGATCCGCAGCTCGTCCAGCGCCTCGAGGACCGCGGCGTGGCCATCGCCGCGCGGCCGCCGACCGAGCAGAGCCAGTCGCTCCTCGGCGTGCTGGTCTCGTGGTTCCCGATGTTCCTCATCCTCGCCGTGTGGATCTTCTTCATGCGGCAGATGCAGGGGACGGGCGGGAAGGCGATGGGCTTCGGCAAGTCCAAGGCCAAGCTCCTCACCGAGGCGCATGGCCGGGTGACCTTCGAGGACGTGGCCGGCGTCGACGAGGCCAAGGAAGACCTCCAGGAGATCGTCGAGTTCCTGCGCGACCCGCAGAAGTTCCAGCGCCTCGGCGGACGCATCCCGCGCGGCGTGCTGCTGGTCGGCCCGCCGGGCACCGGCAAGACCCTCCTCGCCCGCGCCATCGCCGGCGAGGCCAACGTGCCGTTCTTCACGATCTCGGGCTCCGACTTCGTCGAGATGTTCGTCGGCGTGGGCGCTTCCCGCGTCCGCGACATGTTCGAGCAGGCCAAGAAGAACGCGCCGTGCATCATCTTCATCGATGAGATCGACGCGGTCGGCCGTCATCGCGGCGCCGGCCTCGGCGGCGGCAACGACGAGCGCGAGCAGACGCTGAACCAGCTCCTCGTCGAGATGGACGGGTTCGAGGCGAACGAGGGCATCATCCTCATCGCCGCGACCAACCGGCCCGACGTGCTCGACCCCGCGCTCCTCCGTCCCGGCCGCTTCGACCGGCAGATCGTGGTCCCGAACCCGGACGTCATCGGCCGCGAGCGCATCCTCAAGGTTCATGTCCGCAAGGTGCCGCTCGCGCCCGACGTCGACCTCAAGACGATCGCGCGCGGCACGCCCGGCTTCTCCGGCGCCGACCTCATGAACCTCGTCAACGAGGCCGCTCTTCTCGCGGCGCGCCGCGGGCGGCGGCTCGTGACGATGCGCGAGTTCGAGGACGCCAAGGACAAGGTGATGATGGGCGCCGAGCGGCGGACCCTCGTCATGACCGAGGACGAGAAGCGGCTCACCGCCTATCACGAGGCGGGCCACGCCATCCTCGCCCTCAACGTCCCGGCCACCGATCCGGTGCACAAGGCGACCATCATCCCGCGCGGCCGCGCCCTTGGCATGGTCATGCAGCTCCCGGAGCGCGACAAGCTCTCGATGAGCCTCGAGCAGATGACCTCGCGCCTCGCCATCATGATGGGCGGGCGCGTGGCCGAGGAGATGGTGTTCGGCAAGGAGAAGGTGACCTCCGGCGCCGCCTCGGACATCGAGCAGGCGACCCGCCTCGCGCGCATGATGGTCACCCGCTGGGGCTTCTCCGACCAGCTCGGCACCGTTGCCTACGGCGAGAACCAGGAAGAGGTGTTCCTCGGCCACTCGGTCTCGCGGACGCAGAACGTGTCCGAGTCGACCGCGCAGAAGATCGACTCCGAGATCCGGCGCCTCGTCGAGGATGGCCTCTCCGAAGCCCGGCGCATCCTCGCCGAGCATCGCGCCGAGCTCGAGATCCTCGCCCAGGGCCTCCTCGAATACGAGACGCTCAGCGGCGACGAGATCCGCAACCTCATCGCCGGCCGTCCGCCGGTGCGCGACACCGGCGACGACACGCCCGCGCCGAAGACCTCGGCCGTCCCGGCGACCAAGGGCCCCAAGGCCCGGCCGCGCGGCGACGAGACCGGCGGCCTCGAGCCGCAGCCGCAGGCCTAGCGCCACGGAAATCGAAACACGAAAGCCCGCCATCTCGGCGGGCTTTTTTCGTTTTTGGATGAGCGCCGGCCGACTCACGCTTCCTGCCGCGATGCAGCAAGGCGTCATTACCGTTCGGTGAAGGTTTGGGTCTAGGATGCGCCGCT
>JADYYB010000144.1 GCA_020853895.1 Bauldia sp. | reverse complement strand
GGGGGAGGCGAAGTCCCGATTGTCCGAATCTTTCCCGAGCCAGCCATCTCGGACCGAAATGTTACGCGGATTTCTTCCGCTCGTCCTCGTCGACTTCCTCGAAATCGGCGTCGACGACTTCCTCGCCATCCTGGCCCGAGCCGGTGCCGGCGCCCGGTCCGCCCTCGCCGGTGCCTTTGTACATCGCCTCGCCGAGCTTCATCGAAGCCTGGGCAAGCGCGTTGGACTTGGCGGCGATGGCCTCGGCGTCCTCGCCCTCGAGCGCGGTCTTGAGATCGGCGATGGCCGCCTCGACCACCGAGCGGTCGGCGCCGGCGACCTTCTCGCCCAGCTCGCCGAGCGTCTTCTCGGTCGAGTGGATGAGGGCCTCGGCCTGGTTCCGGGCCTCGACCAGCGCGCGGCGCTTCTTGTCCTCGGCGGCGTTGGCCTCTGCGTCCTTGACCATCTTCTCGACCTCGGCGTCGGAAAGGCCGCCGGAGGCCTGGATCCTGATCTGCTGCTCCTTGCCGGTGCCCTTGTCCTTGGCCGAGACGTTGACGATGCCGTTGGCGTCGATGTCGAAGGTGACCTCGATCTGCGGCACGCCGCGCGGGGCGGGCGGGATGCCGACGAGGTCGAACTGGCCGAGCATCTTGTTGTCGGCAGCCATCTCGCGCTCGCCCTGGAAGACGCGGATCGTCACCGCGTTCTGGGCATCCTCGGCGGTCGAGAAGACCTGGCTCTTCTTGGTCGGGATGGTGGTGTTGCGATCGATGAGGCGGGTGAAGACGCCGCCGAGGGTCTCGATGCCGAGCGAGAGCGGGGTCACGTCGAGAAGGAGGACGTCCTTGACGTCGCCCTGCAGCACGCCGGCCTGGATGGCGGCGCCGACGGCGACCACCTCGTCCGGGTTGACGCCCTTGTGCGGCTCCTTGCCGAAGAGCTGCTTCACCACTTCCTGGACCTTCGGCATGCGGGTCATGCCGCCGACCAGGACCACCTCGTCGATCTCGGCAGCGCTGAGGCCGGCGTCCTTCATGGCCGCGCGGCACGGGCCGAGCGTCTTCTGGACGAGGTCGTCGACCAGCGCCTCGAACTTGGCGCGGGTGAGCTTCATCGTCAGGTGCTTCGGCCCGGTGGCGTCGGCGGTGATGAAGGGAAGGTTGATCTCGGTCTGGGTGGTCGAGGAAAGCTCGATCTTGGCCTTCTCGGCCGCCTCCTTGAGGCGCTGCAGGGCGAGCTTGTCGCCACGGAGGTCGATGCCCTGCTCCTTCTTGAACTCGTCGGCCAGGTAGTTGACCAGCCGCATGTCGAAGTCTTCGCCGCCGAGGAAGGTGTCGCCGTTGGTCGACTTAACCTCGAACACGCCGTCGCCGATCTCGAGGATCGAGACGTCGAAGGTGCCGCCGCCGAGGTCGTAGACCGCGATGGTCTTGCCGTCCTTCTTGTCGAGGCCGTAGGCGAGCGCGGCCGCGGTCGGCTCGTTGATGATGCGCAGCACCTCGAGGCCGGCGATCTTGCCGGCGTCCTTGGTGGCCTGGCGCTGGGCGTCGTTGAAATAGGCGGGAACGGTGATGACGGCCTTGTCGACCGTGCCGCCGAGATAGGCCTCGGCGGTCTCCTTCATCTTCTGGAGAACGAAAGCGGAGATCTGCGACGGGGAGTAAGGCTTGCGGTCCACCTCGACCCAGGCGTCGCCGTTGGCGGCCTTCACGATCTTGTAGGGGACGAGCTTCTTGTCCTTCTCGACCATCGGATCCTCGTACCGGCGGCCGATGAGGCGCTTGACGGCGAAGATCGTGCGCTCGGGGTTGGTGACGCCCTGGCGCTTGGCGGGCTGGCCGACGAGGCGCTCGCCGTCGTCGGTGAAGGCGACGATCGAGGGGGTGATGCGCGCGCCTTCCGAATTCTCAATGACCTTGGCGTTCCGACCTTCCATGACGGCCACACAGGAATTGGTGGTTCCGAGGTCGATGCCGATTACTTTCGTCATCCCAAATGCTCCTTTCGGCAGACCAGACGAGTCCTAGAAGGCCCCCGTGCGGAGACAATCGTCCCTTGGTCCCCTGACGTGATTCGCGCCGCTTCGTCGAGCCGAAAGCCGGGGCGGCGCGGGTTCTCGGCGTATATAAGAAGAGCCTCAGGGGGCCGCAAGCGAACGCAAGGGGTCCAACCGGGCGGGTTGTAAAGAATGATTCGGGGTGTCCAGATGAAGGTTTCGACGGCGGCGGGGCGCGAGTTGCGCGCCATGTGCATGGCTCTTTCGGCGCTCGCCCTGCCGGCCGCCGCCTCGGCGCAGGCGTGGACGGCGCCGACGACGCAGGAAAGCGTCGCCATCATGCAGGTGGTGCGGGCGGTGGTGAACGCCGAGCTCGGGCCGCCGGTCGAGTTCGAGATCGCGAGCTCGCGCCTCCTCGAGGGCTGGGCCTATGTCGACGCCGTGCCCAAGCGGGCCGAGGGCGAGCGCTTCTACTACGAGGTGACGCGCTACGCGGAGGCGGTCGAGTTCGGCCGCTTCGAGGAGCGGGTGCAGGCCCTCCTCAAGCACTCCGAACTCGGCTGGATCCTCTTCGAGTATAGTATCGGCGGCGGGGACGGGGTCGCGGCCGACTGGATGGACGAGTACGCCGTGCCGGACGCGCTGTTCGCGCCCGCGCCGTAGGAGGGGTTCCGATGTCTCTGGTTTGGCGTGGAAGACTCGCAGGGCTGGCCAGGCTCCTCACGCTGCTGGCCGCGCTCGCGGCGGCGCCGGCCTTCGCCCAGATGCCCGGCGAGGTGCCAGGCGGCGGAGGCCAGATGCCGGGCGGGTCTCCGGGCAATGCCGGGCAGATGCCGGGCGAGCCGCCCGGCGGCGCGGGTCAGGTGCCCGGCGGGCCGCTCGTCCCGGCAGACCCGGGCGTGGTGACCATCCCGCCGCAGGGCTCGCCCGAGCGCGCGGCCATCCTCAACGGCCTCCGGCCGATGGTGATCGCCGAGGTCGGCGCGCCGGTCGAGTTCGTGGTCGGCACGATCCGCGTGGTCGGGGAATGGGCGTTCGTCGAGGCGAGGCCCCAGCGGCCGGGCGGCGGGGAGATCTTCTACATCTACACCCGCTACCAGGCGGCCGTGGACGCCGGCGCCTTCGACGACAGCGTCATCGCCCTCCTCCGGCAGACGCCGGCCGGGTGGCTGGTCTACGAATACGTTCTCGGCGCCACCGACGTCGCCTGGATCGAATGGATCGACCGCAACCTCGCCCCGTCCGAGGTCTATCCGTTCCAGCCGTAGCCAGCCGGGCGGGGGCGGGGAGGCGGCTTCAGGTCTTCACGCGCTTGAAGTGGCGCTTGCTGAAATCGACCGGGAGCAGGGACTCGATCCGCCGCGTCAGCAGCTCCTTCCGCGTGCGGCGCGAAGGGTGCGGGTCGCGCTCGGGCGTGAAGTCGTGGTTGGCCTCGGTGGCGAGCCATTCGCGCATGACAGCGGGATGGGTGCCGGTGAAGGGGGCGAGGAGGCGGGCATCCTTGATGGAGCGAGACAGAGGGGGCGGTCTCCTGCCCCAGAACTTCCGCACATCCCCATCCTTGCGATCCATCGCCGCCGGCGGCCGGACATAGCCGTAGTGGAAGATGCGTCCGTCGGCCGACGCGGCGCGCGGGTAGCGGCCGGAGTTCTTGCCGTCGATGACGAGGAAGTAGAGTCCGCCGGTGGTGAAGACGCGGAGCGTGTTGCGGATCACGCGCACCTCCTTCCGGTAGGCGGTATGGCCGACATTCACCCAGGCGGGGCTGCCGTGGAAATGGGTGTAGTCGAAGTAGAGGGCCTCGACCTTCGGGTTGCCGAGATGGCGCTCCATGCTGGCGCGGATCCTCGGGAGGTCGTCCTCGTGCAGCACCTCGTCGCCTTCGAGATAGAACGCCCAGTCGCCGGTGCAGTTGAAGAGGCCGATCATCTTCTGCTGCGCGTAGATGTAGCCGCGCGTCAGCATGAGAGGATTCCACACCGTGTCGACGATGCGGATCTTGGGGTCGCCGAGGGCGGCGATCTGCGCCCGCGTATCGTCGGCCGAGTCGCCGGCCGCGATCACGAACTCGTCGCACAGGGGAAGCGCCGAGCGGATGCTTTGCACGAACGGATAGGCGAGGCGCGTCCCGTTGCGGATGAAGGTGAAGCAGGAGATGCGCATTCGCGGGTCCTAGGCGGCGGCGCTCGCGGCGCCGGGCGGTCGACCGGCCCTTCGCGCGGGCCAAGTCAGCATTTCCTCGACGGCCTTCATCACCGCGTCAACCGGGATGGCGTCCATGTCGGTCGATCCGAAGCTCTGCGCGCGCAGCACCCACCAGAGGTCGGTGACGGGCTTCCAGCGCATCGCGTTGGTCGGACCGGCGAGGGTGAGGAGCGGACCGCCGCGCGAGGCGATGAGATGGCCGAGCCCGCCCTCCACGGCGACGGCGGCCCGGCAGCGGCCCGCAGCGGCGTGGATCAGCCAGGGGAGGTAGCTCGTGTCGTTGTTGGCCTCCGGCAGGCCGACGATCACCGCGCCCGGGGCGGCCGCCTCGATCCATTGCCGATGATCGGCCTCGAATGGGCCGAGAAGGTAGACCGGCGTCACGCCGGCAGCGGCGAGCCTCGCCGCCAACGCACGCTGACGATCGGTGGGCCAGTATTTCTCCGAGTTGGCCGGACCCGGGGCAATGGCAACGTACTCGCGACCGGGCGGAAGCAGCGCCGCGGCCTGCGCCGCCGCATCGGGCTGTTCGGGCAGGCTCGGGTCGAACGGCAGGGGACGGCCCGCGGCCAATTCCACCAGCCGATGCCGCCGGTGGTGCGCGTGCTTCGGGCGGAGCTGCGGCAAGCTCCAGACACCGAGAACGGGAAAATAGGCGGGGCTGTTCGGAACGAAGGCCCCGATCAGCCCCGCACTTGCGATCAGGGACCAGAGAGCGCGGATATTCGGCCGGGTCTCGATCAGCACGTCAATATGGCTGCCCAGCGCCTTGAGGGTGCGGCGGGTGAGGTTGATGTGGCTCTTGATCGGCTGGCCGACGCTTATCTCATCTACGAATTCGCCGCGAACGTGCGGAAAGCGCTGTCCTTGCTGTACAGCCCGATGATCCGATGATCGGGAAAGGCGAGCCGCAAGGCCCGATACATCGCGATATTCACGATGGCGTCGCCCAGCGCTTCGTCGGCGTGGAGGAGCACGATCGCCCGCTGGGCGGTCGGCGATCGCGACGTGGCGGGCGAAGAGGGATCAGGCAAGTTCGGCACTAGGGAATAGACGGCAAAATAATCCGATGAGGATCGCGTTAGTCTGCACGGGCTACGTTCCGCCCCTCAAATATGGGGGGACGCAGCGGGTCGTCGCCTGGCTCGGAGCGGCCCTGATGCGCCGCGGCCATGAGGTGACGCTGGTCGCCGGACCAGGGTCGACGCTTCCCGGCGCCCGCGTGATTCCGGCGCGCAACGGGAAGGACGTGGAGGCCCGACTGCCTCCCGATATCGAGCTCACGCACTATCACGGCTTCTACCCCCCTCAGCCCCCTCGCCGGAGTCTTCACACCCTTCACGGCAACCTGGACGAGCGAGAGACGGGCCCGGGCAACTGGAACTTCCTGAGTGCTGACCATGCCTTGCGACATGGCCGAAAGACATTTGTCTACAATGGTATAGAGCGAACCGAGCTGCGGTATTCGGAGCGCCCGTCGGAGCGCTATCTCTTCCTGGCCCGGATCAACCGTCCGGGGAAGAACCTGACGGAATCGCTCCGGCTCGCCAAGATAAATAATCTGAAGCTCGACATTGCCGGGGGCCGGCGCCTCGACCTCCTGCTCCGGTCGCAGGTGCGGCGGGAGCGCGCCTTCCAGATGAGTCTGGATCCCCGCTTCCGCTTTCATGGCATGGTTGGGGGTGACAGGAAGGCGAAGCTGATCGCCAACGCCAAGGCGCTCCTGTCTCCCATCCGCTGGGACGAGCCGTTCGGGCTCTCGGTGATCGAGGCGCTGGCGTCGGGGACGCCGGTCATCACCACGCCACGCGGGGCCATGCCCGAACTGGTGACCGCGGATGTCGGGTTCCTCTGCGCCACCGACGAGGAATTCGCGCGGGCGTTCGCCGAGGTCGGGGCGATCAGCCGGAGGCGCTGCCGGGAGTATGCGGACGAGCGCTTCTCGATCGAGCGGATGACGGACGGGTACCTCGATCTCTATCGCCGCGTCCTCGACGGGGAGACCCTGCCTTGAGCCTCAGCGCAGGCGGTCGAGGAGAGCGTGCTGGCCAAAGTGGCGGAAGTGCCTCTCGAGGCGCCACCAGCGGAGGAGCTTGGAGCGGTCGAGGAAGGGCCAGTCGGGGCCGAAACGCGGGCGGCGGCCGTAGGAGGCGAGGATCGCATCGAGGAGGTCGACGAACTCGCGGCGCTGGGGCGCCATGCGGGCGATGGTGCGCGCCCGGATGTGCTCGCGCGGGATGTTCTCGGCGCGGAGCGCGGCGACCGCGTCGCGGACCGCGCGCGGGTCGGGCGGCACGATGCGGCAGAACTCGGGGTCGAAGAGGACCTCGCGCCCGCCGATGCTCGGCGTGCTGACCACCGGCAGGCCGGCGAGGAGATACTCGACCGCCGCGTACATCGCCCCCTCCGCCGCGGAGAGGCAGAGGCCGACCGCGGCGCGGGCGTAGGCGGCGTTGACCTCCTCGTCGGGCAGGCTGCTCGGCAGGCCGTCGACCAGCGGGTTGAGGAAGACGTGGCCGGGCCCGGCCGAGCGGATCAGCGCCATGCGCGCGAGCGCCTTGTCGCGGGCGTGGGCGCCGCCGGCGTGCCAGTAGCCGAGATAGGCGACGGTGGGGATCTCCGCCGCCAGCTCGTGGCGCTTAAAGTCGTCGGGGCGGGCATTGTAGATGGCGTCGAACTCGACCGCCGTGCCGGGCAGCGGGCGGTAGACCGTCTCCGAGAGCGCGATGTTCTGGTTGATGAACGCGGTCCGGACGCCGAGCGCAGCCAGAAGATCGCGCTCGCGCTCCGTGTTGGCGAGCACGATCATCTCATGGGCGGGAAAGCGCGCGCGGTGTACGGCGAGCCGGCGGGCGATGGTCTCGGGGATGCCGGGCCGCTCGACCGTCCAGCCGGGCACGAGGAGAAAGGTCGCCGGGCGGCGCGGATAGCGGATGCCGATGGCGACCGCGGCGGTGAGCGGGAAGGAGAGGAACGCATAAACGATGATCGGGGAGCGCGAAAGGAAGGCGAATCCCAGCGCGACCTTGCGGGCGCGCGGCTTGGTGGGCCGGTCGCCGCCGAGGCCGACGGGCGGGGTTCGTCTCGGCGCGACGCGGGCGTCCATGGCCCCGCGCGTGTAGCCCGCGGCCGGGGCGGCGTCCAGCCGCGCACTGGCGGGGCGCCCTCTCCTAACGCGCGCCGCTCTGCTAAGGCTCGTGCCGAGATGGCTAACCAGATGAGCAGCAGCGAAGGCGCGGCGGGGCGGGCGACCCCGATGATGGAGCAGTACGCCGAGCTGAAGGCGCTCAACCCCGATTGCCTCCTCTTCTACCGGATGGGCGATTTCTACGAGCTCTTCTTCGAGGACGCCGAGGTCGCCTCGAAGGCGCTCGGCATCACGCTGACCAAGCGCGGCAAGCACCTCGGCGCCGACATCCCGATGTGCGGGGTGCCGATCCACGCCGCGGACGAGTATCTCCAGAAGCTGATCGCGCTCGGCTTCCGCGTCGCCGTGTGCGAGCAGACCGAGGAGCCGGCGGAGGCGCGGAAGCGGAGCGGCAAGACGCTGGTGCGGCGCGGGGTGGTGCGCCTCGTCACGCCCGGCACGCTGACCGAGGACGCGCTTCTCGATTCGCGGCGCGCGAACTACCTCACCGCCATCGCCCGCTCGCGCGGGAGCGGGACCGACGGTGAGGACGGGTTCGCGCTCGCGACCATCGACATCTCGACCGGCGAGTTCCGGCTCGGCAGCGTCGAGGCCGGGCAGCTCGGCGCGGAGCTCTCGCGGATCGAGCCGAGCGAGGCGCTGGTCGCCTTCCCCCTCTTCGAGGAGGACGCGCTCAAGGGCTTCTGGCGCGGCCTCGGCTTCGCGGTGACACCGCTCGGGCCGAGCTTCTTCGACGGGGGAACGGCGGAGAAGCGGGTCGCCGATTTCTTCGGCGTCGGCACCAGCGAGGGCTTCGGGACCTTCTCGCGCGCCGAGCTTTCAGCGGCCGCGGCGATCCTCGCCTATGTCGAGAAGACGCAGATCGGCGACCGGCCGGCGATCGCCCCGCCGCGCCGCGACGAGGGCGGCTCCGTCCTCCTCATCGACGCGGCGACCCGCGCCAATCTCGAGCTGGTGCGCTCGCTCGCGGGCGAGAAGAAGGGGAGCCTTCTCGGCGCCATCGACCGCACGGCGACGGCCGCTGGCTCGCGGCTCCTGCACCAGCGGCTGGCCGGGCCATCGACCGACCCCGAGACGATCGCCCGGCGGCTCGACGCGGTGGAGGCGTTCGTCGTGGGCAGCGCGCTCCGCGCCGAGATCCGCGCCGTCCTCGACAAGACGCCCGACCTCCTCCGCGCGCTCGGGCGGCTCTCGCTCAACCGCGGCGGCCCGCGCGACCTCGCGGCGATCCAGGCGGGGCTCGAGGCGGGCGAGCGGATCGGCACGCTCCTCGCGATGGCGGCGGTCGCGAGCGCGGAGATCGCGGACGCCGCGGCCGCGATCTCGGCCGCGCCGGCGGGGCTCGCGGGAAGGCTCGGCGCCGCGCTCGCCGACGACCTCCCGTTCTTCAAGCGCGACGGCGGGTTCGTGCGGCAAGGGCACCGCGCCGACCTCGACGAGATGCGGAGCCTCCGCGACGAGAGCCGGCGGGTGATCGCCGCGCTCGAGGCACGCTACGCCGCCGACACCGGCGTGAAGAGCCTCAAGGTCCGGCACAACAACGTGCTCGGCTATTTCATCGAGGTCTCGGCCGGCAACGGCGACAGACTGATGCCGCCGGCCGCGGGCGGCCGCTTCTTCC
>JADYYB010000143.1 GCA_020853895.1 Bauldia sp. | reverse complement strand
GCGTCGAGGTCGGCGCCGTGGATGCCGCCGGTGATGAACAGCGTGTCGAGGCCGCGGCTCACCGCGCCGCGGATGTCGGTGTCGATGCCGTCGCCGATGGCGAGGACCGAGGCGGGGTCGGGCGCCTCGCCGAAGCGCGCGGCGAGATCGGCGAGCGCCGCGTCGTACATCGGCGGATGCGGCTTGCCGGCGACCAGCACGCGGCCGCCGAACTCCGCATAGCGCTCGGCCAGCGCGCCGGCGCAGAGGATCATCTGGTTGCCGCGCGCCACCACGAGGTCGGGGTTGGCGCAGATCATCAGCAGGTCGCGCGCCGCCCAGGCGAGGAGCCGCGCGTCGTAGTCGGCGACGACCTCATGGTCCTCGTCGTAGAGGCCGGTGCAGGAGATAACCTTCGCCTCCTCCGCCGTGCCGAAGGCGAGGCCGAGCCCGTCATAGAGCGACCAGTCGCGGTCGGGGCCGAGATGGAGGATGGTCCGGTCGCCGTGCTCGAGGAGGAGGCGGCGCGTGACGTCGCCCGAGGTGATGACCTCGTCGTAGACGTCCGGGCCGACGCGGAGCGCGCCGAGCTGGGCGACGACCGGCGGGCGTGGGCGCGGCGCATTGGTGAGGAGGAGGACGACGCCGCCGGCGGAGCGATAGCGCGCCAGCGCCTCGCAGGCGGGGTCGAAGCGGCTCACGCCGTTATGGATCACGCCCCACACGTCGCAGAGGATGGCGCGATAGGAGGAGGCGATCGCCGAGAGGCCGGCGACGGACTCGGGCATGAGACTGTTGGCCATGGCCGCCCCGGCTAAGGGCAGCGCGCGAGATAATCAAGCGGGAGAGCGCGGATCGATTGCCGCGGAGCGGCGCGGAGGAGAGGCGCCGACAACCCTTTCTTTACCCTGCTGAGGGAAAACAGGATTCCGCCTCAGAGCGGGGGCGGAAGGGGTTCTCTTCTCGATGGCATCGAGGCCGGTTCCAGTTCTCATCCTCGACTCCGACCCCGTGCAGCGCAGGCTCCTTTCCGCGCATATCCATTCGAGGTCGGACCGGCGCTTCGCGCCGCGGGCCTGCGAGTCGGTGTCGGAGGCGGTGGCGAGCGCGCGGGGCGAGGACCGGCGCATCCTCATCGCCGACCTCGAGTCGATCGGCGGGGCAGAGGCGATCGCCGGCCTCGCCGGCGCCGAGAGCAAGGTCATCGCGGTGAGCGCGCGCGGCTCGGTGCATACGGCGGTCGCCGCGATGCGCGCGGGCGCGATCGATTTCGTCACCAAGCCGGTCGGCGCTTCCGCTCTCCTCGAGCGGCTCGAGAAGGCGATGGCCGAATGGCCGCGCGGCGGAGAGACCGCGCGTCCGGTGCCGGCCATCGCTCCGGTCGCGCCGCCCTCTCCGGCGGGCAGCGACTTCGAGGGCTTCGTCGGCCGCTCGCCGCAGATGCTCGCGGTGTACGGACGGATCGAGCGCATGGCCGCCTCGCGCGCGCCGATCTTCATCACCGGGGAGAGCGGCACCGGCAAGGAGCTGTGCGCGGAGGCGGTGCACGCACGCTCGGCACGCGCGGGCGGGCCGTTCGTGCCGATCAATTGCAGCGCCATCCCGAAGGACCTCATCGAGAGCGAGATCTTCGGCCATGTGCGCGGCGCCTTCACCGGTGCGCACGAGGCGCGGGCCGGCGCGGCGGAGCTCGCCGATGGCGGGACGCTGTTCCTCGACGAGATCGGGGAGATGGATGTCGGCCTCCAGGCCAAGCTCCTGCGCTTCATCCAGACCGGCGTCCTCCGGCGCGTCGGCGACACGCAGTCGCGCACCATCGACGTGCGCTTCATCTGCGCGACCAACCGCGACCCGGCCGCCGAGGTCGCGGCGGGCCGCTTCCGCGAGGACCTCTTCTACCGGCTCAACGTGCTGCCGGTGCATCTGCCGCCGCTCCGCGAGCGGGCGTTCGACATCCTCGCGCTGGCGCGGAGCTTCCTCGCCCGCTTCGCGGCCGAGGAGGGACGGCGCTTCGCCGGCTTCGACGCTGAGGCCGAGGCGCTCCTCCTCGACCATCCCTGGCCGGGCAATGTCCGCGAGCTGCAGAACGTGCTGCGCCGGATCGTGGTCCTCCACGACGCGCCGGCGGTGACGGGCGCGATGCTCGCCCCGCAGCTGGCCGGCTCGCGCAGCGAGGGCGCCCGCGTCGAGGCCGAGCCGCACCCGCGGGCGAGCCGGGCGAGCGCCCGGGAGGCGGTCGCCCCGTTCTGGGAGCAGGAGCGGCGGATCATCGAGGACGCGATCGCCGCCTATGACGGCAATGTCGCGCGGGCCGCGGCGGCGCTGCAGATCAGCCCGTCGACGATCTACCGCAAGCGCATGGCCTGGCTGGAACGCAAAACGGCCTGAACGGGCAACAGGCACCCGGCATTCGGCATCCGGATGCCTGTTGCCGGATGCCGAGTGCCGCGTTCTACTCGGCGACGCGGAGCGTCGTGATGTTGGCGGCGATCGCCTGGAAGACGGCGATGAGGTCGGCGTTGCTGGTCGACTGGTAGGCCATCGAGGGCTCGGTGGCGCAGTCGCGCAGCATGTTGATGGTCGCCTGGGTCGAGACCTGGAAACCGATCGTGTAGATCAGGATGTCGTCGGTCGCCTTGATGTTCGCGCAGGCCTCGCGGGTGCGCTGGTTCATGGCGTTGACCATGGTCGAATTGGTCGTGGTGTTGATCCCGAGGAGCCCCGTTCCGGCCGTCTGTCCGGCCGGAGAGACGGCCGGCGAGATGAAGCCGTAGGACGCGTAGGACGACTTGTTGATGTTCGACTCGGACGTGTAGGTGTTGTCGCCGTCCGTCATCAGGATCAGGATCTTGAAGTTGTTCGGCGCGTTGTATTCGCGCCCCTGAGTGAACGGCTCGGTCGGCGACAGGAGACGCCAGCCCCACATCAGGCCGTCATGGATGTTGGTGTTGCCTTCGGCCGGCATCGCCGCGATCTGCGTCAGGATCGTGTTGCGGTTCGCCGTCATCGGCAGGAGCGGGTTGCTGACGCAGCTGAAATTGGGGCCGAACGCCCTGCCGTTGTTGTGGCTGCCGCTGAGGCTGACATTGTTGTACTTGCAGGTCCTGGCCTGGCGCAGCGCTTCGGTGAAGTCGGCCGTCTTGGGGGCGCGGTTGTTGGTGTTGCACCACGAGGCCGACTGGTTGCTCGGGCATGCGGTCGTCGGGCAGTTGCCGCCGGTGTCGGGGAGGTAGTCGTTGTCGGACTGGCTCCACGCGTCCGGCCCGTCGGGGGCGAACATCGGCACGAAGAGCGTGCGCGGGTCGGCCGTGGTCGGTACGGCGTCGTTGACGTCGAAGGGATAGGGGCGGTTCTCCACGCAGCCCGCCCAGGTGACGTTGCGGAGCTGGTTGTAGATCGCGAAGCGGTTGCGCGTGTTGTTGTTGTTGTAATTGTTGGTGAACATGTCGTCGGCGGTCGGCGCGATGGCGCCGGTGTCCATCCACGAGGCGTTGGCGTAGGTGGGGCCGACATTGACCGCCGAAGCGAACGGCACGAGGCCGATCTGGATCGGGTTGGGCTGGGTGTTGAGCGCGTTGACGTCGAAGAGCGTGTTGACGAGGTCGCGCGCGGCGGTGCGCAGCGTGGTGATCTTGGAGCCCGACATCGAGCCGGTGTTATCCAGCGCCAGCACCACCTCGTAGGTGGCGTTGCCGGCAATGGTGTGGGCCATGAGATCCATGACGATCTCATCGAGGCCGACGAGGCCGGTGAAATAGGTGTCGACGTGCAGCTGGGCGCGCAGCGTGACCTCGCCGCCCGAGATGACCATCGTATAGGGCGGCGCGTTGGGCACCCGGCGGGTATTGGCGGCGTAGAAGCGCGCCGCCTCGGCGCGGACCTCGGCCTCGCTCTTGATGCCGATGAGCCGGTTGGCGGCGAGCGCTGCGGCGTCGAGCGCGTCCTGGGTCATCGACCGGAACTGATAGGCCCGGGAGAAATCGACCGCCGCGCCCATTGCGGCGACCAGCGGAATGGCCGAAAGTGCAAAGAGCGAGGCGACGTTCCCGCTCCTGCTCTTCAGAAAACGACGCAGCATTGCAGCACCCCCCGCCTCGAGCGGACGAACCCTGTTTGAGGAAAATTGTAACGGTCGGCGATTTTCTGCCCCGTTAAGGCGATGCATAAAATTCGAATGAATTTGTCGCGGGCTGCCCGCGGGGGTTTTTTCGCGGCAGGAGCCGGGCCGGCCATTGACAGGCCGACGACCCCTCCCTAGATCAAAAGCGCCTTTGGCACTCACCCTCAGTGAGTGCTAGCAACCCATCCGCAGCACCCGGTCCGGCTCTCCGGACCGCGAGGAGAGAAGGAAGCAAGGACGATGAAATTCCGTCCCCTGCAAGACCGCGTCGTCGTGCGCCGCGTCGAGTCCGAACAGAAGACGACCGGCGGCATCATCATCCCCGACACCGCCAAGGAGAAGCCGCAAGAGGGTGAAGTCGTGGCCGTCGGCCCGGGCGCCCGCGACGAGGACGGCGAGCGCATCCCGCTCGACGTCAAGGAAGGCGACCGCATCCTTTTCGGCAAGTGGTCGGGCACCGAGGTCAAGCTCGATGGTGAGGAGTACCTCATCATGAAGGAGTCCGACATCATGGGCATCATCGAGAGCGGCTCGGCCGGCAAGAAGAAGGCGGCGTAGTCCCCTTCCAGCCGCCTCCCCCCACCCCCCAGGCCCCATTTTTCAGGAAGAAGCCAACATGGCAGCCAAAGACGTACGTTTTTCCGGCGACGCTCGTGACCGCATGCTGCGCGGCGTCGAGGTCCTCGCCAACGCAGTCCGCGTGACCCTCGGCCCCAAGGGCCGCAACGTCATCATCGAGAAGAGCTTCGGCGCCCCGCGCATCACCAAGGACGGCGTGTCGGTCGCCAAGGAAGTCGAGCTCGAGGACCGCTTCGAGAACATGGGCGCGCAGATGGTGCGCGAGGTCGCCCAGAAGACCAACGACATCGCCGGCGACGGCACCACCACCGCCACCGTGCTCGCCCACGCCATCGTCAAGGAAGGCGCCAAGGCGGTGGCCGCGGGCATGAACCCGATGGACCTCAAGCGCGGCATCGACCTCGCCGTCGCCGAGGCGGTCAAGGACCTCGAGGCCCGCTCGACCAAGATCAAGACCACCGAGGAAGTCGCCCAGGTCGGCTCGATCGCCGCCAACGGCGAGACGATGATCGGCGAGAAGATCGCCGAGGCGATGCAGAAGGTCGGCAACGAGGGCGTGATCACCGTCGAGGAGTCCAAGGCCCTCGAATTCGAGCTCGAAGTGGTCGAAGGCATGCAGTTCGACCGCGGCTATCTCTCGGCCTATTTCATCACCAACGCCGAGAAGATGCTGGCCGAGCTCGAGGATCCGTACATCCTCCTCCACGAGAAGAAGCTCTCCAACCTCCAGGCGATGCTGCCGGTCCTCGAGGCCGTGGTGCAGTCAGGCCGTCCGCTGCTGATCGTCGCCGAGGACGTCGAGGGCGAGGCGCTCGCCACGCTCATCGTCAACAAGCTCCGCGGCGGCCTCAAGGTCGCGGCGGTCAAGGCGCCGGGCTTCGGCGACCGCCGCAAGGCCATGCTCGAGGACATCGCCATCCTGACCGGCGGCTCGGTGATCTCCGAGGATCTCGGCATCAAGCTCGAGAGCGTCACGCTCGACATGCTGGGCCGGGCCAAGAAGGTGACCATCGCCAAGGAGAACACGACCATCGTCGACGGCGCGGGCAACCGCTCCGACATCGACGGGCGCGTGGCGCAGATCAAGGCGCAGATCGAGGAGACCACCTCGGACTACGACAAGGAGAAGCTGCAGGAGCGTCTCGCCAAGCTCGCCGGCGGCGTCGCGGTGATCCGCGTCGGCGGGGCGACCGAGATCGAGGTCAAGGAGAAGAAGGACCGCGTCGACGACGCCCTCAACGCGACCCGCGCCGCAGTGCAGGAAGGCATCGTGCCGGGCGGCGGCACCGCCCTCCTCCGCTCCAAGAAGGCGGTCGAGAAGCTGAAGAACGCCAACCCCGACGTCCAGGCCGGCATCAACATCGTGCTCCGCGCGCTCGAGTCGCCGATCCGTCAGATCGCCGAGAACGCCGGCGTGGAAGGCTCGATCGTCGTCGGCAAGGTGCTCGAGGGCAACACCGACACGTTCGGTTTCGACGCCCAGACCGAGACTTACGTCGACATGGTCAAGTCGGGCATCATCGACCCGACCAAGGTCGTGCGCACCGCGCTCCAGGACGCGGCGTCGGTCTCGGGCCTCCTCATCACCACCGAAGCCATGATCGCCGAGCACCCGAAGAAGGAATCGGCCGGCGCCGGTGGCGGCGGCGGCATGGGTGGCGGCGGCATGGGCGGCATGGACTTCTAGTCCGAGCCCCATCCGCTTACGAGAAAGGCCGCCTCCGGGGCGGCCTTTCCTTTTTGGGCGGTTTGCCAGTCTGGCGGGAATTTGCGCCCGCTGACCAGCCGTTGCAGAAGCTGTCGGGTGAACTGGGGACTTGCGAGATTTCAGCCATACGTCCGATATGTCGCCGCGTTCGTCGGTGCGGCGACCGCGCCGGCTGTTGTCTATGTTCTCGTCTGGTCGTCACTTCGTGTCGGGCTAGATGCCGGTCGCGAGGACATGGTCGCCCTGGCCGTCAACGAAGGATGGCTCGCCTTCATGGTGGCCGTTCTTCTCCTTCTGGCCCTCAACGTTCCGATTGTGATGGTGCTGGAGCGCCGTGGCTGGCTCAATACCGTTGGGGCCACCGTTGCGGGTTTTCTGATCCCAATCATCGCGGCGCTCTTGTACTGGGCCGTCGCCGTCCTCCCCTACTCTTGGCCCAGCACCCCATCGAAGCTGATCGGCTTCTCGAGCTTTCTCGGGATGCTGGGTTCTCTCGGCGCGGCGGGCGGCCTGACGGCGTGGCTGATCTGGAAAGCGAGCGAGCGGGCGCCTTGGCTCTGGGGCGCGACGGCCGCTGCGACGTTGGTTGCGCTTTTCTACGCGTCCGGCGCCTCGCAAGATCGCACGTGCCACAACCCCTTGCCGCTCGGAGAATGGCGGACCGAGACGGTGATGTGGGCAGAGGTGCCGATCGGGAGGGGGGAATGGCCCGACTTCCGAGATATTGCCAGCGATTTTGCCGTCACCGAGGGCTGGGATTTCAGGGACTACGGCGACCCTCCGGTGAATCGAGCGCCGGATCTCAGTATCTGCAACGCCGCTGGAACCCGGATCTGGCTCCGTCCTGGCGGCATAGTCTTCGTCCAACAGCCGCAAGGCGGGGAAAGCTGGCAGGAGCCGGCCGCTCGGCTGCTCGAGGCGCTGGACCGGCGTTGGCCGGGGAGGCTTTCGTTCAAGGCCGGTGGCGGCCGCGAGACTGCGCCCCCGGAATTCTGGACACGCAGAACCGGCGCCGATGCCAACGCCTCGTTGCCACCGGTTGCGCCAGCGCCCTGATCAAACGGCCCTGGGCCGTTAACGGAGCCGAAATGGCCGCCGTGCTTGTCGCTTTCCGCGTGATCGGCTAGAGCCTCGGCGCTCGGCGGGGCCGCTTCCCGGCCCGGCCGGGACAAGGATTCAGGATTATGGCGAAGAGCGACAAACCCTCCTCCCCGGGTGGGGGCGGACGGCAGGCGGGAGCCGTGGCGCCCCGGCTGGCGCGGGGATTCGTCGACCGGCCGGCGGCGGATATCCGCGCCACGGACGCCATGCTCCGGACAATTCGGCAGGTTTACGAGCGCTACGGGTTCGAGCCGGTGGAGACCCCGCTCATCGAATATTCCGACGTGATCGGGAAATTCCTGCCCGACCAGGACCGGCCGAACGAGGGCGTCTTCTCCTTCCAGGACGACGACGAGAGCTGGCTCTCGCTCCGCTACGACCTCACCGCGCCGCTCGCCCGCTACGTGGCGCAGAATTTCGACCAGCTGCCGAAGCCCTATCGGAGCTATCGCGCCGGCTGGGTGTTCCGCAACGAGAAGCCGGGGCCGGGCCGCTTCCGGCAGTTCATGCAGTTCGACGCCGACACGGTCGGCGCCGCCTCGCCTGCCGCCGACGCCGAGATGTGCATGATGGCGGCCGACACGCTCGAGGCGCTCGGCATCTCGCGCGGCGACTACGTGATCAAGGTCAACTCGCGGAAGGTGCTCGACGGGGTGATGGAGTCGGTCGGGCTCGCCGGCGAGGACAAGGCCGGCCAGCGGCTGACCGTCCTCCGCGCGATCGACAAGTTCGACCGGCTCGGCTGGGAGGGCGTCGAGGCGCTGCTGGGCAAGGGGCGGCTCGACGAATCGGGCGACTTCACCAAGGGCGCGGGGCTGAAACCCGACCAGATCCAGGGGCTCTTCATCTTCTTCGCGCTCGGCAGCGCGGTCGGCTTCCGGACCGAGGACAAGATCATCGGCGACCGGGCGCGGCGTCCGGTCGGCGATTTCCTGGTGACGCCCGAGGTGCCGGAAGGCGACGGCGAGTTCCTCAACATGGATGCCGGGCCGGCGCGCGCGTTCGACAATCTCGCCGTCCTCGAAGCCTGGGCCGAGGTGCTCGACGACAACCCGGCGGGAATGGCGGCCCTTGCCGAGCTGCGGACCATCGTTGAGATGGCCGAGGCGGCCGGCTACGGCAGCCGGCGCGTCCAGCTGTCGTCGAGCGTGGTGCGCGGGCTCGAATATTATACGGGGCCGGTGTTCGAGGCCGAGTTCCTGTTCGAGACGCGGAACGAGAAGGGCGAGAAGGCGCGGTTCGGCTCGGTCGGCGGTGGCGGGCGCTATGACGGGCTGGTCGGCCGCTTCCGCGGCGAGGACGTGCCGGCGACCGGGTTCTCGATCGGCGTGTCGCGGCTCATGGCTGCCCTCTCCGCGCTCGGCAAGGTGAAGAGCGAGGCGAACGCCGGGCCGGTGGTGGTGCTCGTTCTCGACCGCAACAGAATCGGCGACTATCAGCGCCTCACGGCGGCCCTCCGCAATGCGGGGATCGCCGCGGAGCTCTATCTCGGCGAGTCGGGCATGAAGGCGCAGATGAAATATGCCGACCGCCGCAACGCGCCCTGCGTGGTGATCCAGGGCTCGGACGAGCGCGCGTCGGGCACGGTGCAGATCAAGGACCTCGCGCTCGGCAAAGCGCTCTCCGCCGAGGTAACGGACAACACCGCCTGGCGCGAGGGCCGGCCGGCTCAATTCTCGGTGCCGGAAGCGGATCTGGTGTCGGCGGTGCGCGACCTGCTCGCGCGGCAGGGGGACGGATCGTGAGCCTCGCCCCGCTCCTCCCGCTTTCCCGGCGAAAGCCGGGATCCATGCCACCGTCCCGCAGCAGCGCGCTCGCATGGGCCGCGGCCTTCGCCGGGGAAGCGGTTTTGGTTGGCGATGCGATCGCTGCTACCCGCAACCTTCCCCCTCTCCCCGGCGGGGAGAGGGTCGGGGGGGGGGGGGTCCGCGCGATCCGGATGGGGCGGAGCCCCCTCACCCGAATCCCGCCTCGCCTCCGGCGAGCCGGGATCGCGACCTCTCCCCGCCGGGGAGAGGTGAACGGCGCTAGGCGCGGCTCCGGGTGGGCGGAGGTTCTTGCGAGAACCATCGCGGTTATCGATAGCTGCACTGTCGGATGGGCCCCGGCTTTCGCCGGGGAAGCCAATTTGGGCGGGGATCGCCCAAGGATCGTTTCGTCGCGAGCGGGGATCGGAGGCGGCCGTGCCGGCGCGTGAGGCTCTCCGCAAGCTCCTCGGCAAGGGCCGTACGTTCGTCGAGCCGCCGATCCTGCAGGACGCGGAGCTGTTCCTCGACCTCGCCGGCGAGGACCTCCGGCGGCGGATGTTCCTGACGCCGTCCGCGGACGGGGTCGAGCTCTGCCTTCGGCCCGACTACACGATCCCGGTCTGCCTGCATCACCTGACCACCGGCAACCCGAAGCGGGCCGGCGAATACGCCTATCTCGGGCCGGTGTTCCGGCAGCGGCCGGGCGAGACCGGCGAGTTCGTGCAGGCGGGCGTGGAGTCGATCGGGCGCGCCGACGCGCCGGCGGCCGACGCGGAGTCCCTCGTGCTGGCGCGCGAGGCGGTCGCCGTCCTCGGCCTCGAGGAGCCGGCGATCAAGGTCGGCGACTCGGCGCTCTTCGCCGCGGTCCTCGACGCGCTCGCCATCCCCAATCTCTGGCGCCGCCGCTTCGCACGCGCCTTCGGCGACCCGATGCGCCTCCGCAGCGTTATCCAGCGCGCGGGCGGGGAAGGCGACGAGGAGGCGGCCGCCCATGCCGGGTTCCTCGCGGCGCTCGACGGGGTCGACCACGCGGCCGCGCGGCGTGTGGTCGACGACCTCCTCTCCATCGCCGGCTTCACCGCCTTCGGCGGGCGGAGCGCCGCGGAGATCGCCGACCGCTTCCTCGAACAGGCCACGCTCGAGAACGGCTCGGGGATCGGCGAAGCGGCGGTCGCCGTGCTCGACGACTATCTCGCCATCGGCGGCGACCCGGCGAGCGCGGCGAGCGCGGTCGCCGACCTCTCGCGCCAGGCCGGGCTCGAGCTCGGGCCCGTGCTCGACCAGTTCAAGCGGCGCAACGCGGCGCTGGCCAAACGCGGGGTCGATCTCGGCGCGATCGCCTTCGCCTCCGATTTCGGACGGCGGCTCGACTACTACACGGGCTTCGTCTTCGAGCTCTACGACCCGCGCCGCGCCGACGCGCCGGTCGCCGGCGGGGGCCGCTACGACCGGCTGCTCTCGCGCATCGCGGTGCGCGACGGGTCGGGCGACGACATCCCGGCGGTCGGCTTCGCGATCTGGCTCGACCGGCTGGAGGCCAGGCGATGAGCAATGGCGGCCTCGTCATCGCCGTCCCCTCGAAAGGGCGGCTCCAGGAGAACGCGGCGCTCTTCTTCGGGCGC
Organism: Bauldia sp.; assembly: GCA_020853895.1. Lineage (GTDB taxonomy): Bacteria > Pseudomonadota > Alphaproteobacteria > Rhizobiales > Kaistiaceae > JADYYB01. The sequence goes on along the minus strand of JADYYB010000143.1, from coordinate 5,085 downwards.
GCGGGCCTCGACCTCGTGATGCCCGGCGAGCGCTCCTATCGCGGGCGCCTCAAGGGCGTGGAGGGCGTCGAGGTCGCTTACCTCTCGGCCTCGGAGATCGCGCGCGAGCTCAGCATCGGCAACGTCCATCTCGGGGTGACCGGCAAGGATCTCATCGAGGAGGGCATCGACAACTGGGCCGCGCGCCTCGACATGACGCTGCCGCTCGGCTTCGGCTTCGCGGACGTCGTGGTGGCGGTGCCGCAGGGCTGGATCGACGTCCACTCGATGTTCGACCTCGACGACATCGCCGGAGAGTTCCGCTGGCGGCACGGGCGAAGCCTCAAGGTCGCCACCAAGTATATTAACCTGACGCGGCGCTTCTTCGCCGCGCACGGCATCGCCGACTACCGGATCGTGGAGAGCCTCGGCGCGACCGAGGGCGCGCCGGCGTCGGGCGCGGCCGACCTCATCGTCGACATCACCACGACCGGGGCGACGCTGCGCGGCAACGGGCTGAAGGTGCTCAGCGACGGGCTGATCCTCGCCTCGGAGGCGCATCTGGTGACGAGCCTCGTCGCCAAATGGACCAAGCCGGTGCGGGCGAGCCTGCGCACGATCCTCGACCGGATCGAGGCCGAGGCCGCGGGGCGGAGCCAGGTGGTGATCCGCGCCGACGCGAAGAAGCCGGAGGAGGCCGCCAGGGAGGCCGCGCGGCGCTTCGGGGCGAGCGCGCCGTTCCATGCCAAGGGCGAGGCCGTGCTGGTGCTGCATTGCCCGAAGGCGGCGGTCGAGGCCTGCGCCGACTGGCTGCGCGAGTCGGCGGGCGCGGAGACGGTGACGGTGAGCAAGCTCGAGCGCGTCTTCGACGCGGCGGCCGCGACTTTCGATCGCCTCAATAAACGGCTACCGAAGGGCTGAGCCCGTTCGGGAGCCCCGCTTGAGCCTCAGCCGTAGAGCCTTTCTCCGCACCGGCGCCGCCCTCCTCGCCGCGCCGGCGATCCTGTCGAGCCGGCCCGCGCGCGCCGCGGTGGAGGCGGACGCCGGGCAGACGCTGCTCATGGGGTTCGCGGGCGATGCCGCCAACGGTGCTTCGGCGCGGGCGCTCGCCGCGCATCTCGCCGCAGGGCGCGCGGGCGGGGTCATGTTCCTCGGCGGCAATATCGGCACGCGGAACGAGCTTGTCGGGCTGACCGCCCTCTTCCGCGCGGAAGGCGATCCGCTGATCGCGGTCGATCAGGAAGGCGGACGCGTGCAGCGGCTCTCGACCGGCCAGGGGTTCACGCGCATGCCGCGGGCGAGCGCGGTCGGGAGCCAGATGTCGGTCGCGGAGGCGCGCGGGCTCTACGCGGCCGCGGGCCGCGAGCTCGTCGCGGCGGGGTTCAACTTCAACCTCGCGCCGGTGGTCGATCTCCACGATCCGGCCAACCCGGTGATCGGACAGAACGGGCGCGCGTTCAGCGGCGACCCCGAGGTCGTGGTGCGGTTTGCCGAGGCGTGCATCGACGGGTTCGGCTCGGCGGGCGTCCACACCGCGATCAAGCATTTCCCGGGGCACGGCACCTCGCGCGGCGACAGCCACGAGGGGCCGGTCGACGTCACCCGCACGTGGAAGGGAGAAGAGATCCTCCCCTTCCAGCGGCTCATCGCCACCGGCAAGGTCGAGGCGGTGATGGCGGGGCATCTCGTCAACGGGCAGCTCTCGAATGACGGGCTGCCGGCGACGCTCTCGGCGGCGATGATCGACGGCTATCTCCGCGGCCTCCTCGGCTTCGACGGCCTTGTCATCTCCGACGACCTCGACATGGGCGCGGTGCGCGAGGTGGCGACGCTCCGCGAGGCGGTGGTCGGCGCGCTGGGCGCGGGGATCGACCTCCTCATCCTCTCCAACTCGCTCGAGCCGGATCCCGACCTCGCCGCCGAGGCGGTGGGGTGGGTCGCGGCGGCGGTGGCATCCGGGGAATTGTCCGCCGCGCGGGTGGCGGAGGCGGCGGGGCGGGTGCGGCGGATGAAACGCTCCTAGAGCGTGATGAGTTCGGACGCGACCGCGTCAGGCGTAAACGTCGCCTCTCCCCTCTCCCCGGAGGGGAGAGGGTTAGGGTGAGGGGGTACAGGTCTATTCGGAGAGGGCAGAGCCCCCTCACCCCGGCCCTCTCCCCTCCGGGGAGAGGGGGCAGGATGGTGCGCATCTGCCGTGGTCCGGGGAAGCAGGCCTAGGGGCTACTTCGGCCGCTTGAACTTCTTCCGCAGGGCTTCGACCTCGGGGCGACAGAAGCAGCCTTCGACGTGGTCGTTGACGATGCCGACGCCCTGCATGAAGGCGTAGATCGTGGTCGGGCCGACGAAGGTCCAGCCGCGCTTCCGGAGGTCCTTGGAGAGCGCGATCGAGGCGGGCGTCTTCGGCATCGCCGTCAGCGTCGGCCAGTCGACGATCTTGGGCCGGTCGGAGGGCGGCGGCTCGAAGCGCCAGACGTAAGACGCGAGTGTGCCGAACTCGGCGGCCAGCTCCACCGCGCGCTTGGCATTGTTGATGGTGGACCCGATCTTGCCGCGGTGGCGGATGATGCCGGCGTCGAGCACCAGGCGCTCGATGTCCTCGGGGCCGAAGCGGGCGACCTTCTCGCGCTCGAAATCGGCGAAGGCTTTCCGGAAATTGTCGCGCTTGCGGAGGATCGTCAGCCAGGACAGGCCGGACTGGAAACCCTCGAGGCAGATCTTCTCGAAGAGGAGTCGGTCGTCGCCGACCGGGCGGCCCCATTCGCCGTCGTGATAGGCACGGTAGTCGGCGAGGCCGCCATGCCAGGCGCAGCGCAGCTTGCCGTCCTCGCCGCGCACCAGTCCTTCCGCGAGAGCCATCCGCTACCTGCCGGCAACCTTTTGGGCGTTACGATCCGGCCAATGAGCCGCTTTCGCGCCGCAAAGTCAAAGGCCGGGCCGGTTTCGGGCGCCCTCGTCACGCGGAGCGCCCTGGCCGCGCTCGCCCTTCTCGCGGCGGGGCCCGGGCGCGCGGCGACGGCGGACCCCTATTCCGACTCCTCGGTGACGGCGGGGTTCATGGCGACCGTGTTCGGGGTCGAGTACCCGTCCGCGCCGAGCGCGGGCGATTATGTGAAGAAATTCACGGGGAACGTCCGGGTCTATGTCGACAACCACGCCGCGATCGACCGGCGCGCCGACGTGCAGGCCTTCGTCTCGGCGCTGCCGCAGGCGATCGGCGGACTGAGCCTGCAGCTGACGCCGCGGGCGGAGAGCGCCAATTTCATCGTGCATGTCGTCGACCGATCGCAATACGCGACCGTCGCGCGCCATCTCCTGCCCTCGCTGCCGCCCGGCGAGGCGCCGGGGCGCTGCTTCGTCAGCGTCACCTACGGGGCCTCGGGCATCGCGCGGTCGGAGGCGGTGATCGTCTCGGACGAGGGCGAATATCTCTTCCGCCGCTGCATGGTCGAGGAGATCCTGCAGGGGCTCGGGCCGGTCAATGACAGCCCCGATCTCTCGGGCAGCGTCTTCAGCGAGATCTCGCGGGAGAGCGACTTCGTGCTCTTCGACCGGCTCATCCTCAGCGCGCTCTATCATCCGGCGGTCCGGCCGGGGATGAGCGAGGCCGAGGTCGCGCGGGTGCTGCCGGGCGTCCTCTGGGACATCCGCCGCAGCATTCGCTGAGGGGTCGTGAGTTGGACCGCCATCGCCCTTCTTCGGGGTCCGAGGCGGGGCCATGGCACGTGTGTGCGCCAACCCGCCCCCTCTCCCCGGCGGGGAGAGGGCTGGGGTGAGGGGGCTCCACCTCTCAGGAGGAGGCTCTTAGCCAGTGCCCGATCCGGATGGCCCTGTACCCCCTCACCCTAACCCTCTCCCCTCCGGTGAGAGGGGACCGGTCGAGTTCGTGCGGCTGGTGCGGGTGACGAAGCGTTAACCGTGCCGGCTAACGCGCCGCTTACCATGCGGCCGAAAGATTCAATTCGATCCTTCCGGCTTCGCTTCCGTTTACCATTCGGTCGCGCTCGCCCCCTACCCTCCGGCGCGATCGGGCTCCCCTGACCCGTACGACGATTTGTTGAGAGTACGTCGATGAAGCGCCTCCTTCTGCTGGCCGCGTTCGCCGCGGCCTTGTGCGGATCTGCGTCCGCCCAGACCGACATCCCGCGGCCGCCGGTCAGCCTCAGCCCCGACCTCACCGGGCCGTGGATGACCCAGCTGAACACCAGCTACCGGCCGACGGTGAGCGACCCCACCGCCTACCGGCCGGCCTACCAGACCGCGGCGCTCAGCCCGCAGATGCCGGCGGCCGATCCGCGCTTCCTGACGATGGACCCGATCTACCTGCCGACCATCGTCCCCTACGAGGGCGGGCAGGCGCCGGGCACGATCGTCATCGACACCAACCAGAAGTTCCTGTTCCTCGTCCTGCCCGACGGCCAGGCGCGGCGCTACGGCGTCGGCGTCGGCCGGCCGGGCTTCGAGTGGGCCGGCGTCCACCAGGTGACGCGCAAGGCCGAGTGGCCGGACTGGCGGCCGCCCGCGCAGATGCGCCAGCGCCAACCCTGGCTGCCCGAGTTCATGGAGGGCGGGCCGAACAACCCGCTCGGGGCGCGGGCGCTCTATCTCGGCTCCACGCTCTACCGCATCCACGGCACCTCCGAGCCGTGGACGATCGGCACCGCGGTCTCGTCGGGCTGCATCCGGATGCGCAACGAGGACGTGATGGACCTCTACGAGCGCGTGCCGGTGGGGACGCGGGTGGTGGTGATCTAGAATCTGATTTTCGTTCGGGAGGACGAAGGCCCCGCGGCACTGCCGCGGGGCTTCTTCGTTTCTCGGTGCGACTATCGCGCCCAGGCTCTGACCGGGATTCCATAACCTCCCCTCGAGGGCAGGTCGAAGGTGCGAAGCCTTGGCGAAGCAGCTTCGGGAGGGGGGCGCGGACCAACCGCCCCCGCTGCGCCCGCAGCAACCACACAGCCCCCCTCCCGAAACCGCTCCGCGGTTTCGACCTCCCCTCGAGGGGCAGGGCAATCGCATATGGCGGAAGGGACGCGCCCGCTGCCCTTTTTCCCCCTCCCCCTTGTGGGGAGGGTCAGGGGTGGGGGCCGAGCGGCAAGCGAGGCT
>JADYYB010000142.1 GCA_020853895.1 Bauldia sp. | reverse complement strand
GTATCGGACCCCGCCGGATGGGCGCGATGGCGTAAACGGCAATCCTTCTCGTGATACGATACGCATTCGCGCTGCCCGGCGCGCTCCCGGTACCCCTCATGCGGAGTCGCCTCCGCGCGCCGTACGGCGAGGGAGATTCCTCGTGCACCAGAGCCATGCCGATTCACCATCGTTCCCTGGGCGGTCCGTGCCTCACGTGTGGACAGCGGTCGCCCGGCTCGTCGCCCAGCGCAGTGTCCGCCTCGCCCTGGTTGGGTGGCTGCTGGCGAACCTGATCGTGCTGCTGCTCGGCCGGGGCACGCTGCCATTCGACCGGCCGCGCATGGCTGGCGCCACTGGTGTCGACCAGGTCATTGCATCGAATCTCGCCATGCTGGAGGTCTTCCTGCTGATGGGGATCACCTGGGCGCTGACGCGGCGGCGGGATCTGCCCGATATTGCGGCGCGCGCGCCTGCCCGGCCCGAGGCGCTGCGCGAGACGCTGCTCCTCCTCGGGTATGGCATGCTCGGCCTCGTCGGGGGTTGGATCCTGGGGCGTGCCCTCGGTTGGGAGCCGATCAGCTTCCACATCACCGGCACGCTGTATGGAACGGACAAGGCGGCGACCCCGGCGAACGTCGCGGTCTGGGCGCTCTACAACCTCGTGGTCTATGCCGTCGTGCCCTATCTCGTCTTTCACCGCCGCTACTCGAATGAAGAGCTGAACCTCGTCTCGAGCGATCGGCACAACGACATCCTGGTGATCGTCGTCGTGCTGGCGATCGAGTCGACCGCGCAATTGCTCGCCCTCGGCGCGGCGACCTTCGCCCTCACGCCTCGACAGTTGGCGCTGGGCATGCCGCTCGCCTTCGCCGTCTACTTCGCCGGGACCGTGCTGCCGACCATGATCTTCATCTATGCCATTCTCGCCCCGCGCTATCTCGCGCTGACCGGATCGGCGGCAACCACCGTCATCCTCGGCGGCCTGACCTACGCCACGCTCCATCTCTGGGATGGCTGGACCGCGTTCGACTCACCGCGGGACGCGCTGCTCTCGCTCATCGTCCTCGCCATGGTCTATTTCGGCCCCGGCATGATGAAGATGGTCCTGACGCTGCGTACGGCGAATGCCTGGGTCCATGTCTGGGCCTACCACGCCATCGCGCCGCACACGCTGCAGGACACGCCGCTCCTGGTCAAGATCTTCCAGATTCGGTGATTGCTGACCTGTCGTGGCCCGGATCAGGGCTCGGCGGAAGGGTCGCGCTCCACGACCTGATCGAACTGGAGCCTTGGCGGGCGTTCCAGGCCGAGCATCTCCCGCAGGCGAGCGATCGTGGCGGTCATCCGGGTCGGCTCCCCGCCGACCGCCGCGAGCAGATCGCCGGCGCCGTGCAATCCTGCGCGGGCGCCGATTCCCTTCTCGTTGAGCGCCCACGCGCTCCGCGCTGCCAGCCGGGCGTGCGCCGCAGAGATGACCGCCCGCGCCAGCAGCCCCGCCACCACGACGGCATCGCCACGCGCGGCGAACCCCTCGGCCATCAGGAGGGAGAAGGCGGCATCGCCTCGCCAGATCGGCGGCGCCGAGCGGCGAAGGGCGGCGGGGAACGCCGGGCGCGGCAGCGTGCCGTGAAGGATCTGGCCGAGCGCCAACTCGCCGACGAGGGTATAGGTTGGCAGACCAGCGACGTGCCCACCGACGCGGTCGATCTCGAAGCGGCCGGCTTCCGCCTCGGCGGTCCAGAACTCGACGACGTCGAGGTCGCGGTAGAGGAGATCGACCCGGTCGCTGTCGATCTCCAGCCAGGCGCCGCCGTTGACGATCCGCCCCCACTCGCCCGGCTCGGCGACGTAGCCGGGATAGCTCAGGGCGCGGATGGCATCGGTGTCGATCGCGTCCCGGTAGTAGAGGCCGAAATCCCAGTCGCTCTCGAGGCGCGCCACGCCCCGCGCCCGCGAGCCGCCGAGGGTGACGGCCTCGACGCCGGGGATACGGGCGAGGCGTGCGACGAGTGCCGCCATGGTCATGGGCAACGCCCCGCGGCGAACCGTATTGCCGAGCCCGATTGCCGATTGAAGCGTCTAACCACCTTGTATCCTTGAGATCGTTGTCGGCCCGGCAAGAATGCCGTGTGAGGCAACAGGGCGATAGCCTAGTAGCCGGGCAAATGGCTACAGAACACGCAAACGCGTTTTTGCCCGCCGCAAAGGCATTCCCACAGGAGATGGGGCGAGTTCAAGACTCGTCTAGCGGCGGGATTTCTCATCCTCTAGACGTAGACGAGGCGGATTCGAGAGCCGAGTTCTGCCAAAAATGGCCCGGCAAGTCCTTCATATTTCCGAACCTCACCGGCGATCATGTCAACCAGCTGCACGATCTGTCCATGCCGTCGATGGTCGGGGCAGGCCCGTACGTATCTGAAGCCGGTCCTCCCCAGAGTTACCGGCAATCATGAGCGAAATGATGCGTGGATGCTCTGGCGGTCTTCGCCGCCGTGCCGCATCATCTGTGCATGCAGTCGGAGCGGACAGGAGCGGAGATGGCGGCGGAGCGTGCGGCGGATGTGATCGTGGTCGGCAGCGGGGCGATCGGCTCGGCGACGGCGTGGCGGCTGGCGCGGGCCGGCTATCGCGTGCGGCTGCTGGAGCAGTTCGCGATCGGGCACGAGCGCGGCAGCTCGCACGGCCCCTCGCGCATAATCCGGCTCGCCTACGAGGAGCCGGAGTACGCCATCCTCGGCCGCGAGGCGTTCCGGCTCTGGCATGATCTGGAAGAGGAGTCGGGCGAATCGCTCCTGCGCATGACCGGCGGGCTCGACGTCGGCACGCCCGACGCCTATGAAATGGCAGGGATCGCGCGCACCTACGCGTCGCTCGACCTGCCCTACGAGCGGCTCGACCGGGACGAGCTGCGCCGCCGCTACCCGCAGCTCAACCTGCCGGAGGGGACGATCGGGCTCTATCAGGAGCTTTACGGCATCCTCTCCGCCACCCGCTGCGTGCAGACCGCCGCCGCTCGCGCCGCGGCCTCAGGCGCCGACGTGCGCGAGGGGGAGACGGCGCTTGAGGTGGTCCCCGAGGGGGAGGGCGCCACGGTCCGCACCGACAAGGGCGCCTACCGCGCCGACCGGGTGATCCTCACCGCCGGTTCATGGACCAACCCGCTCCTCGCCTCGCTCGGCATCGAGTTGCCGCTGACGGTGCTGCAGGAGCAGCTCGCCTACTTCCGCGTGCGCGAGCCAGAGATGCACGGCCCGGACCGGCTGCCGCTGGTGATCCACCGCTTCCCGAACACCACCTCGCTCGGCTCCCTCTTCCCGATCTTCGGCCACGAGGGGGTGAAGATGATGGTCGACCGCATCGGACCGGCGGTCGCGCCGGACAACCCCGACCGCTCGATCGACCCGATCCTGCTCGAGCGGCTGCGCGCCTACGCGACGGAGCTCCTCCCGTCGGCGACGGGCGAGGTCCTGGAGACGACGAGTTGCCGCTTCACCATGACGCCGGACGAGAACTTCATCATCGACCGCCACCCGGAGTACCCGCAGGTGGTGATCGCCTCCTCCTGCTCCGGCCACGGCTTCAAATTCTCGCCGGTGATCGGCCAGATGCTCGCCGACCTGGCGCTGACGGGCGAGACCGACTACCCCTCGGATCTCTTCCGCCTCGATCGCCCCGCGCTCTCAGCGGCGTGGAGCCCGGAGGTCGCGGATGATCGGGTGATGGGCGTTGGGGGATAGGTGGTGGATG
>JADYYB010000141.1 GCA_020853895.1 Bauldia sp. | reverse complement strand
CGCGAGCGCTCGATGCCGCTCTGGCAGGACAAGCTCTTCATCTTCCTCGCACGGAGCGCTTTCGACGCGTCGAGCTATTTCCGCCTGCCGACCGACCGGGTTGTCGAGATCGGCACTCAGGTTGTGATTTAGGCGGGTAACAAAGCCGCCTCATTTGACCTTTACCCGAATCGGGATGCAGGGTTCCCCAGTGAGTCTCCACCTCATCAAGCTGTGCGTCGGCGCCGACTCGGTCCGCGACCTCGAGGACTGGATCGCCGACCGGCTGGCCGACCAGCGCCGCCGTCACCGGCCGGTCGAGCACGCGCATGTCACGCGCATGACGCCCAGGCGCAAGGACGAGCTCCTCGCCGGCGGCTCGCTCTATTGGGTGATCCGCGGCTTCATCCAGGTGCGCCAGCCGATCCTCGACATCCAGCCGGTGATGGACGACGAGGGCCTCACCCGCTGCCGCATCGTTCTCGATCCCGCGCTCGTCCCCACCGAATGGCAGCCGCGCCGCCCCTTCCAGGGCTGGCGGTATCTGGAAGCCTCCGACGTCCCGCCCGACCTCGGCGAGGGCGGCGGCGTCAACGAGCTGCCGCCGCACATGAAAGCCGAGCTCGCCATGCTCGGCCTTCTGTAGCCGCGCCACCCCGAACGCCACCACCACCTTAACCTCCCCCTTGCGGGGAGGTCGAAATCGCGCAGCGATTTCGGGAGGGGGTAGGCCGTTTGGAGCTGGCGGGTTCGCTATGTCTACGGAGCTCCGTCGCGTCGCGCCGGCACCCCCTCCCGAAACCGCCTGAAGCGGCGGTTTCGACCTCCCCGCAAGGGGAGGTTAAGGTGGGAAACACCGCACTTGAGCTTCACGGTCCTTACCTACACAGCGATATTGTCGATGAGCCGTGTGCGGCCGAGCCACGCGGCCGCCAGCAGCCGCAAGGGCTCCTTAGCCGCGTCGGCGACCGGCGCGAGCGTCTCCGCGTTGCGGAGCGCGAGATAGTCGACCCGGAACCCGGCGTCGGCCAGCGCTACCGCCGCGCCGGCGAGCGCCCCGTCGATCGCCTTGCCGGCGCGGATCGCCTCGGCCGCCCCCCGCATCTCTGCCTGCAACCGTGGTGCGGTCCGCCGCTCGTTGGCCAAGAGGTAGGCGTTGCGCGAGGAGAGGGCGAGGCCATCGGGCTCGCGCAGCGTGGGCACGCCGTGGATCGCAACGCCCAGCCCGAGATCGGCCGAGAGCCGCCGGACGACGAGGAACTGCTGGTAGTCCTTCTCGCCGAACACGGCGACATGCGGCCGGCAGGCGGTGAAGAGCTTGGTCACGACCGTGGCGACGCCCCCGAAGAAATGCGGCCGGAAATCCGTCTCGAGCCCCTCCGACGGCCCGCCGACCGCCACGCGCGTCGCGAACCCCACCGGGTACATCTCCTCGGCCGAGGGCGCGAACACCGCGTCGACGCCGAGCGGGGCGAGCTTCTCGAGATCGGCCGCCTCCTGGCGCGGATAGGAGGCAAAGTCCTCGTGCGGGGCGAACTGCGCCGGGTTCACGAAGATCGAGACGAGCACCTTCTCGCCGATCCGACGCGCCTCCTCGACCAGCCTGAGATGACCGGCGTGGAGCGCGCCCATGGTCGGCACGAGCGCGATCCTGAGCCCGCCGCGCTGCCACGACTCGGCCTGCGCCTGCATGCCGGCAACCGTCCGGATCATTTCGAAGGACGCCATGCGCTTCACCTTCAGTGTGGCTGAAAGGGCGCCTTTGAACCGCACTCTCGTCCCGAGCGCAATCGGCCAGCCGCGAATGGTCGCTATGTGGCCGGCCTAGAGCTGGCCTTCCGCCGCCCGTTCGACCAGCGCGACCCGTGCCGCGCGCGGATCGGCCCCGAACACCGGCCCGTCGTCGAGCGTGAAGTGCATGAGGTCGTAGGCGGCGGGATCGAACGCCGGCCATCGCGGAAGCGTGCCGCCATTGGGGTCGCCGGTCTTCACGAAGTTGGCGACGTAGCCGCCGAAGGCCGCCGCCATCGCCCGGTCCTTGTCGGTGATCGCCTCGCCGACCGCGCCCTCGACCGTCCCGAACATGAACGGCAGCTCCTGGGCGTGGGCCGCTCCGTTCGCCCGGTCGGCGCGCGACTCCGCCGCGTAGCTGAAGCGGTAGAGCCAGGCCGGGTTTCCCGCCCCGGTCACCGAGCGGGCGACGAAGCGCGCCGGCTCGTGCATCGTCATGTCGGCGGAGATGCCGAGAAGGACGAGTTCCGGCGGCAGCGCCCCGCCCGGGTTGAACGCCGCCGCCGCTGCGGCGGCCTCGTTGCCGAACATGGAGAACGGGTCGTTGAGCGGCGGGAAGTAGCCCGGCGCATCGAGCGCGGTCGTTCCCACGATCACCGGCACGGCCGCCGCCTCGCCGTTGCGGATGAGGCTCTCCAGCCTGTCCGTGACGGTCACGCCGTCGATCATCGGCGTTCCCTCGAACTCGGTCACGCCGCGCGTCAGCAGCGCCCGCATGAAGACCGGGAAGGTGATGTCGCGCGTCAAGTCCTCGGCCGGGAGCGCCCGCAACGTGGCCAGCGCCGTGGGCCCGCTGCCGGATATGCCGAGTGCCGCTGCGAAGGCCTCGTCGGCCATGTCCGCCGACGGCCTGTCGGCCGTGCCGCCGGTCATGCTGCGCTCGGCCAGCGCGTAGCGGCCGCCGCCCGACATGACCATCGCGCCGCGGAAGAGGCCGTGCGCCGCGGATGAGGTGAGCAGGTGGAGGACCGACGCGCCACCCGCCGACTCCCCGACGACGGTCACCGCGTCCGGGTCGCCGCCGAAGGCGCCGATATTGTCCCGCACCCATTCGAGCGCCGCGATCTGGTCCATGTAGCCGAAATTGCCGACCGGCCCCTCGGCCGCTTCTATCAGCGCCGGATGGGCGAAGAAGCCGAAGCGTCCGAGGCGGTAGTTGATCGTGACGGCCACGACGCCCTGCCGCGCGAGGCTGCTTCCGTCCGAGAGCGCGGTCGAGGAGCCGCCATTCACGAACCAGCCGCCCGGTATCCACACCATCACCGGCAGCGGCGCGGAGGCCTCCGCGGGCCGCCAGACATTGAGCACGAGGCAATCCTCCGACGGCGTGGTGCCGAGAGGGGAGACCGGGTCGTCGAAGGGAATCTGCATGCAGTCGTGGCCCGGCTCGCGCGCCGCGCGGACGCCGGCCCACGCCGTCACCGCCTGCGGCGCCCGCCAGCGGAGGTCGCCGATCGGCGGCGCGGCGTAGGGGATGCCTCGGAACGCCACCACGTCGCCCTCGACGATGCCCGCGATCGCGCCGGAGGAGATCGTCACGGCCGCCAGGTCCTGGGCCCGGGCCGAGCCTGCTGCGGACAGCGCGGCCAGCACCGCCAGCACCGCAAGGACCGCTAACGTGCTCGACAGCCTCATGAATCTTTCCCCTCGCGCCGAACGGAAGGCGAAGCCTACGCCCGTTTCGACCGTCGATCCACAGGCTGGACAACCCAAGGTATAAGGGCTCCTACTTGCGTGGACGGCCCTTCGGTCCACATTAGGTGCTGAGCCGGCTCGGGGCCGGGCGAGGACCGTCGGTGGCCAAGGACCACACTCCAGCAAAGCGAAGCGAGGCCAAGCCGCCCGCCGAAGGAAGCTCTTCGCGCGCGGAGATCGACGCCTTTTTGCGTCGTGCGAGCGAGACCGCCACGCTCGATGGCAAGCGCGGGCGGCTGATCTTCGGCCTCGACGCCACGATGAGCCGCCAGCCGACCTGGGACACCGCCGCCCGCCTGCAGGGCGAGATGTTCGAGGAAGCCGGCAAGGTCGGCGGGCTCGACGTCCAGCTCGTCTACTATCGCGGCTTCGCCGAGTGCCGCGCCAGCCGCTGGGTGAGCGATACCAAGGCGCTCCGCGATCTCATGGTCGCCATCGAGTGCCGCGGCGGCCAGACCCAGATCCGCAAGGTCCTCGCCCACGCGCGGCGCGAGACCGCCAAGCAGCGCGTGCAGGCGCTCGTCTTCGTCGGCGACGCGGTGGAGGAGCCGGTCGATGCGCTGAGCGCGATCGCCGGCGAGCTCGGCCTTCTCGGCGTCCCCGCCTTCATGTTCCACGAGGGCGACGAGCCGGCCGTGGAGGCCGCCTTCCGCGAGATCGCCCGGCTCACGCGCGGGGCCTATGTGCGCTTCAACCAGGCCGCCGCGGGCGAGCTCGCGAGCCTCCTCCGCGCGGTCGCCGCCTTCGCCGCCGGCGGGCGGAAGGCGCTCACCTCGAGCAAGGGGAGAGGGGCGCAGCTGCTCCTCGAGCAGCTCCGCTCGTGATCGCGATCTTCCTCGGCACTCTCGCCCTGGCTGCCCTTCTCGGCCTCGGCATGATCTTCGTGCGGAGCGATCCGCGCCTTCTCGCGCGCGTTCTGCCTGTCGTCGCCGGCCTCGCGGGGCTCGTCGCCTTCGCCCTCGTCTCGCGCCTCTGGTACGTCATCATCCCCGGCGCGATCATCGCCCTCCTGGCCTCCCGCTTCGGGCTGCCGCAGAGCGGCTCGGCCGGCGACACGGGGGAGGCGGGCGGCTCCGACGTCCGCTCGATCTATTTCGCGATGCACCTCGACCACGCCACCGGCGAGATGGACGGGACGGTGATCGCCGGGCGCTTCTTCAGCAAGAAGCTGTCTTCGCTAAGCGAGGCCGAGCTTTTGGAGTTGCTGGAGGAAGTTGGGGATAATGAAGAGAGCCGGTCGCTACTCGAAGCTTATCTCGACCGCCGTATGCCCGCCTGGCGTGACGACATCCATGCGGACGCTGGTGAGGGGCCGGCTGGCGCGCCGCGCGCGGGCGGCATGACAGAGCAGGAGGCCTATGAGATCCTTGGCCTTCCGGCCGGCGCCGGCGAGGCCGAAATCCGCGCGGCCCATCGCCGGCTGATGCGCGGGGTGCACCCCGACCAGGGCGGGTCGACGGTGCTGGCGGCTAAAATCAACGAGGCTAAAGACAGACTTCTCGGCAGACATCGCTAACTCCGGACGCGAGACTAGACGGGAGTGCGAAAGACATAGTTAACAGCGGCCCGACTAGCGGACCGCGAGACAGGCGAAATCCTCCCGCACCAGCACCGCGCAGGCGGCCTGGGCGGCGTTCTGGTCGATGAACCCGGCGAAGCGGGCGCGGTAGAGCGTCTCCCCGTTGCGCGGCACAGGCTCGGTGTAGGGCGTGACGGAAGCGAGCACGGTCGGCGCAGCCTGGCGGGCGCGCTCGAGCGTCGCCGTCGCCGAGCCCTGGTTGGGCATCGCGCCGATCTGGATCTTCCACACCTCGGGCGGGATGGCCGACGCGTCGGCGATGGCTGCGGGCGGGGTGGCGGCTGGAGCCGGTGCCGGCTCGGGCGCGGCCGCGATCGCGAACTCGATCACCTCCTGCACGTCCGCATCGCCCTCGGCGAGAAGCTCGGCCAGCGGATCGACATAGGCCAGCGCGGCCGGAGAGGGCGGCGCGCTCGGGACGAGCGGCATCGGCGCCGCCGGAGCGGTGGGGATCGCCGGCACCGGATCGGCGGCCGCGACCAGCACCGGCTCGGGCGTGGCGCTTCCGGTGGCGGGCCGCGGAGGCGGCGCCGGCACCTGGTCCAGCCCGACCGCGAACGGATTGCCCCGCGTCGGTCCGCTGGGCGCGCTCGCCACGAGCAGCGGGGCGGTGCGCGCGCCGTTGCTGGCCTGCGGCAGGTAGCGGTTGATGAGATCGACCATGTGCGCGTCGCGCGAGGAGCCCGAGCGCCCGCCCATCACCACCGCCACGATCTGCCGCCCGTTACGGTTGACCGAGGTGACGAGGTTGTAGCCCGAGGCGCGCGTGTAGCCGGTCTTGATGCCGTTCACGCCCGACACCCGGCCGAGGAGATTGTTGTGGTTGCGGATGGTGACCCCGTTGAAGCGGAACGAGGGGGTCGAGAAATACTCGAAATAGCTCGGGAAGCGGTCCATCAAGGCCCGCCCGAGCGTGGCCATGTCGCGCGCGGTCGTGACCTGCGCGGAATTGGGGAGGCCGTGGGCGTTCTTGAACGTGGTGCGGCTCATGCCGATGGCCCGCGCGGTATTGGTCATGCGCGTGGCGAAGGCCGACTCCGAGCCTTCCAGATGCTCGGCGATGGCGGTCGCCACGTCATTGGCCGACCGCGTGACCAGCGCGAGGATGGCGTCGCGCACCGTCAGCGTGCCGCCGGCGCGGATGCCGAGCTTGGAGGGCGGTTCGGCGGCGGCGTTGGCCGAGAAGGTGATGCGCGAGGTGAGACGCGTCTGGCCCGCTTCGAGATCCTCGAAGAGGAGGTAGAGCGTCATCATCTTGGTGAGCGAGGCGGGATAGCGGAGCGAATCCGCGTTGTCCGCGTAGAGCGTCCGCCCGGTCTTCACGTCGACCACGATGCCGGCATAGATCTCGGCCGCCTGCGCGGTCTTGGTGGTGCCCAGGCTGAGCGTGCCCGCGACGGCGGCCACCGCTACGGGCAGCAGGATTCGTCGCGCAAAACCGGCCACAACGCCAAACATCCGTCCATCGACTCCGAACACTGGCGCTGGGAAGCGCCTACCAGGACGGGACGACACGGCCGGTGACGGCTGGTGTCAGGCAACGCCTCGCCGTGCCCCGAGAAATACGCTCTCGTGACCCTTTGCGAGATCGGTCCAAGCTGACACCGGCCCCCTGACGACAACGCTGTCCCGATTGCGCTGCCTGCCGGCTGGTAGGGTGGGACGGTAGATTTGTGGGGTTACCAAGCGGTAAATGGAATCGCCGAGGGGCGATCGTTTCGAGATTTGGGAAACAGATCGTTGGCGACCCGGCCGCTCCGCCGGGCCTCCGCCCGCAATCCATCCTCCCGACCCGAAACGCAACGCGGGGCCTCCGGCACGAACGCCTCTCGCGGCCGACCGTCCTCCCGGCGCGAGCGGATGCATGTGGCGGTGGAATCGTGTCGCGGGAATGGCGTGATCGATCGGCGAGGGGAGACGACCGGGGCGCGCTGAAGGAGCGAGCCGCGCGGGGCCTCCGTCACGACCGCG
Organism: Bauldia sp.; assembly: GCA_020853895.1. Taxonomy (GTDB): domain Bacteria; phylum Pseudomonadota; class Alphaproteobacteria; order Rhizobiales; family Kaistiaceae; genus JADYYB01. Next base: position 7,898 of record JADYYB010000141.1, on the reverse strand, counting down.
TCAAGACCGACCTTGACGGAGCGGCGATGCAGGAGAAGCATCTTTTATTCGTCGCTCGCAGGGTTACATAATGGCGCGGGCTCACTCTTGCCGGTCAACCCGCCAATTGCGCAGCGCCGCCTTTCCCGGCAGGATTTTGGGGTAATGTCAGACGACCGAGGCAAGAACCGCGACATACGCCGATCCGACGAGGGCGACCGCGCCGGAACGATCACCAAGACTCGCGTCGTCACCAAGCGGCCGAGCCTCTATCGCGTGCTTCTCCTCAACGACGACTACACCCCGATGGAGTTCGTCATCCATGTCCTCGAGCGCTTCTTCCAGAAGGGCCAGGAGGAAGCCACCCGCATCATGCTCCACGTCCACAACCATGGCGTCGGCGAGTGCGGCGTGTTCACCTACGAAGTAGCAGAGACCAAGGTCACCCAGGTCATGGACCTTGCGCGCAAGCATCAACATCCGCTCCAATGCGTGATGGAAAAGAAGTGAGGACTGAAAGTGCCGTCATTTTCCCGTAGCCTCGAGAAGGCATTGCATCAGGCACTGGCCTTCGCCAACGAGCGTCACCAGGAATACGCCACGCTCGAGCATCTGCTGCTGGCGCTGATCGACGATCAGGACGCCGCCGCCGTCATGCGCGCCTGCAATGTCGACCTCGACGCCCTGAAGCGTAGCCTGACCGAGTACATCGACACCGAGCTCGCCAACCTCGCGCGCCGTGACGTGGTCGAGGATTCGAAGCCGACCGCCGGCTTCCAGCGCGTCATCCAGCGCGCCGTCATCCACGTCCAGTCCTCCGGTCGCGAGGAAGTGACCGGCGCCAACGTGCTGGTCGCCATCTTCGCCGAGCGCGAGTCCCACGCGGCCTACTTCCTGCAAGAGCAGGACATGACCCGCTACGACGCGGTCAACTACATCAGCCACGGCATCGCCAAGCGGGCCGGGATGTCGGAGTCCAGGCCTGTGCGCGGGGTCGATGACGACGCCGCCACCGTCGACAGCCGCGAGGACTCCAAGAAGAAGGCCGACGCCTTGGAAGCCTACTGCGTGAACCTCAACGACAAGGCCCGCAAGGGGAAGATCGATCCCCTCATCGGCCGCGAGAGCGAGATTTCGCGCACCATCCAGATCCTCTGCCGCCGCCAGAAGAACAACCCGCTCTTCGTCGGCGACCCCGGCGTCGGCAAGACCGCGATCGCCGAAGGGCTCGCCAAGCGCATCGTCGACGGCGACGTGCCCGAGGTGCTGCGCAACTCGACCATCTTCGCGCTCGACATGGGTACGCTCCTCGCCGGCACGCGCTACCGCGGCGATTTCGAGGAGCGCCTCAAGCAGGTCGTCCGCGAGATCGAGGATTTCCCGGGCGCGATCATGTTCATCGACGAGATCCACACGGTGATCGGCGCTGGCGCCACCTCGGGCGGCGCTATGGACGCATCCAACCTCCTGAAGCCGGCCCTGGCTTCGGGGACGATCCGCTGCATCGGCTCGACCACCTACAAGGAGTATCGCCAGTTCTTCGAGAAGGACCGCGCGCTCGTCCGCCGGTTCCAGAAGATCGACGTCAACGAGCCCTCGATCCCGGATGCCATCGAGATCCTCAAGGGTCTCAAGCCCTATTTCGAGGAGTATCACAAGGTCCGCTATACCTCCGACGCCATCAAGTCGGCGGTCGAGCTCTCGGCCCGCTACATCAACGACCGCAAGCTCCCGGACAAGGCGATCGACGTGATCGACGAGACCGGCGCCTCGCAAATGCTGCTGCCCGAGAACAAGCGCAAGAAGACGATCGGCGTGAAGGAGATCGAGACCACGATCGCCACCATCGCCCGCATCCCGCCGAAGTCGGTCTCCAACGACGACGCCGAGGTCCTCAAGAACCTCGAGGCGACGCTGAAGCGCACCGTCTACGGCCAGGACAAGGCGATCGAGCGCGTCGCCTCGGCGATCAAGCTCGCCCGCGCCGGGCTCCGTGAGCCGGAGAAGCCGATCGGCTGCTACCTCTTCTCGGGCCCGACCGGCGTCGGCAAGACCGAGGTCGCCAAGCAGCTCGCCGCCTCGCTCGGCGTGCCGCTGCTGCGCTTCGACATGTCCGAATACATGGAGCGCCACACCGTCTCGCGGCTCATCGGCGCCCCGCCGGGCTATGTCGGCTTCGACCAGGGCGGCCTCCTCACCGACGGGGTCGACCAGCACCCGCATTGCGTTCTTCTCCTCGACGAGATCGAGAAGGCGCACCAGGACCTCTTCAACATCCTCCTGCAGGTCATGGACCATGGGAAGCTGACCGACCACAACGGCAAGCAGGTCGACTTCCGCAACGTCGTCCTCATCATGACGACGAACGCCGGCGCGCAGGATCTCGCCAAGGCCCCGATCGGCTTCAACCGGACCGAGCGCCAGGGCGAGGACCAGGAGGCGATCGAGCGTCTCTTCGCGCCCGAGTTCCGGAACCGCCTCGACGCCATCGTGCCCTTCGGCAGCCTGCCGGCCGAGGTCGTCTACATGGTGGTGCAGAAGTTCGTGCTGCAGCTCGAGGCCCAGCTGGCCGACCGCGGCGTCACCTTCGACCTCAGCGAGGACGCGGTGAAGTGGCTGGCCGACAAGGGCTACGACGCCCGGATGGGCGCCCGTCCGCTGGCCCGCGTGATCCAGGAGCACATCAAGCAGCCGCTGGCCGACGAGGTGCTCTTCGGCAAGCTCGCCAAGGGCGGCACGGTTAAGGTCACGGTCGAGACCAAGGAGGACGGCACCACCGGCCTCCACCTCGAGGCGATCGAGGACGGCCCGGTCCAGCCCAAGGCCGAAGCGGTGGCCGAGGGCGGCGAGGACGAGGACGACGAGAAGAAGCCCCGCTCGCGGAAGCGCCCGGGCAAGGGCGGCAACGAGCCGCCCGACCCCTCGCGCCGCGGCTCCGTCCCCAAGGTCCCGCTGAAGGTCTAGAAAAAGGGCCGCCCCACGAGGCGGCCCTTTTGTTTCAGAAGAAGCCTACGACCAGACTGGCTCCCAGCTAAGGGTGAATTGGCTGTCGAGGAGCTGAACCCCCACGCGCCGGGGTCGCATCACGGCTCCAATGGCGGTCATGGTCGAGCGATCGACCATCAGGTCGCCGAGAAACTCAAAGAAGAGTCTGTTGAGCCCCTCGTCGCCGTCCACCACGGATTGCTCTTCGCCTCTGGTATTTATGACGGTCGGCTGGCCTTCGGCGGCCTCGTAGTCCGCCGCCCATCCAGGTGCGTCATAAAGGGTGAACTCGACGAATTCGAAGTCCGGGCAGTTTTGGTCAAGCTGGGGGTTGGAATCGAGGCACAACGAGATCCACCCCGCCCACGGACAGCAATAGAGGGCGACGTGCTCAGCCCGAATTGTCGGATGCTCGGACTGGAAGCGCACCAATCCCTCGATCAGCCACAGACGGATCGGATCGACGTGATCCCTGAGATCAATCATTGGGTTCTCCCGACAGCACCGTATCTCATCTCATAGCTGATCTGCCCAAGAGGCGGGCAGGGGAGGCTGCTCCTTCGCCGGCTTTGCGCTATCAAGCGGCGTTCGGCGTTGAGGCCGAGAGGCCCGCCCGCCGATGACCGACCAAGCCACCGACTCGTCCGAAACGACCGCCGTGAACTGGTTCCTGCGTGGGATGCGCGGCGTCCTCTCGGTACCGGCCTTCATCCTCCTCTTCTCCTTCGTCGGCTTCGGCGCGCTCTGCCGCGAGTCCGGGCTGACGGTCTGGGCCGCCGCGCTCACCACCGCCTCGCTGTGGGCCCTGCCCGGTCAGGTCGTGCTGGTCGGCAGCATGGCGGCCGGCGTCGGCTTCCTCGCGACTGCCATCGCGGTCGGCCTTTCCGCCGTGCGCCTCCTGCCGATGACGGTGTCGCTGATCCCGGTCCTCCGCGCACCGGGCATCGCGCGCTGGAAGCTCTTCTTCGCCTCCTACTTCATCGCGGTGACCGCCTGGGTGGTCGCCATGCAGCGCCTGCCATCGCTGCCGCGCGAGGCGCGCTTCCCCTTCTTCGCCGGCTTCACCGTGACGCTGGCGAGCTCGGGCACGATCGTGACGGCGGCTTCCTTCATGCTGGCCGCCAACCTGCCGACCCTCCTTTCGGCGGGTCTCGTCTTCCTCACACCGATCTATTTCCTGACCTCGCTCTTCGCGGCGGCGAGGCTCCGCTCCGACCGCCTCGCGCTCGGCCTCGGCGTCCTTCTCTGGCCGCTCTTCGATTGGCTGGCGCCGTCCTACGCGCTGCTCCTGACCGGCGCGGTGGGCGGGACGGCCGCCTATCTCGTCCACCGCCTCACCGCCGAGCCCGCGCCGGCGATCGAGCCGGCCGAGGCGACCGAGCCATGACCGGGATCTTCGAGACCGTCCCCTGGGGGCCGCTCCTCTTCATCCTGCTGGCCGGCGCGCTGCCGACCCAGATCTTCCGCTGGCTCGGCGTGGTCCTCGCCGGCCGCATCCGCGACGACAGCGAGGCGCTGATCTGGGTGCGTGCGGTGGCCACTGCGCTGGTCGCCGGCGTGATCGCGCAGCTCGTCCTCGACCCGAGCGGCGCGCTCGCCGAAACGCAGCTCTGGGTGCGCGTCGGCGCGATGATCGTCGGCTTCGCCGCCTTCTACCTCACGCGCCGCCAGGTCCTGGTCGGCGTCCTCGCCGGCGCGGCGACGCTGCTCGCCGTCACCGCGCTCACCGGCCTCGGAGGGCCTGCCTGAGCGCTTCGGCGTTGGCGGTCAGCACCTCGGGATTCTCCATCGTCCCCGTGTGCTTGCGCATCGGCTGGCCCTCGAAGCGCGGCACGACATGGAAATGGAGGTGGAACACGGTCTGCCCCGCCGCCGGCTCGTTGTACTGGATGATCAAAACGCCGTCGGACTTGAACGCCGCCTTGGCCGCGATCGCCACCTTCTGCACGACCGGCAGGATCTGGGCGAGAACCGCGGGGTCGGCGTCGAGGAGATTGCGCGAGGCCGCTTTCGGCACGACCAGCGCATGCCCGGTGCTTTGCGGCATCACGTCCATGAACGCGACCGTGTGCTCATCCTCGTAGACGCGGTGCGACGGGATCTCGCCGCGGAGGATCTTGGCGAAGATGTTGTCGGGATCGTAGCTCGCGCTCATTCCTGCTCCTCGGTTCGCTGCCGAAACGGGACGTGCTCGGCGAGATTGGCCTGCTCGCGGGCAACCTCGCGCCGCTCGCGCTCGAGATAGCTTGCCACGGCGCGGCGGAGGCCGGGATCGCCGATCCAGTGCGCCGAGTAGGTGGTGACCGGCCGGTAGCCGCGCGCCAGCTTGTGCTCGCCCTGCGCGCCCGCCTCGACGCGCGCGAGCCCGCGCGCCAGCGCCCAGTCGATCGCCTGATAGTAGCAGAGCTCGAAATGGAGGAAGGGCTGCGGCTCGGTCGCCCCCCAATAGCGGCCGTACAGCGTGTCCGATCCGACGAAGTTCAGCGCGCCTGCGATCGGTCGCCCGTTCTTCCGGGCGAGGACGAGCACGATCCGGTCGGGCATGCTCTCGCCGATCAGGCTGAAGAATTCGCGGTTGAGATAGGGCCGCCCCCATTTCCGCGACCCGGTGTCCATGTAGAACTCGAAGAACGCGTCCCACGCTTCTTCGGTGAGGTCCGAGCCGGTCAGCGCCTCGACTTCGACCCCGCCGGCCAGCGCCCCTTCGCGCTCGTGGCGGATCGCCTTCCGCTTCCGCGAGGCGAGGGCGGCGAGGAAATCCTGGAAGTCGCGATAGCCTTCGTTGAAGAACTGGAACTGCTGGTCGGTGCGCCGGAGCCAGCTCTCCGCCCCGAGCCGCGCCCACTGCTCCTCCGGCAGGAAGGTCGCGTGCACCGACGAGGCCCGCCGCTTCCCGGCAAGATCGATGGCGGCCGCAGCGAGGAGCGCCTCGCCCTCCCGGTCGCTCGGATCGCGCGGCATGAGCCGCGGCCCCGTCACCGGCGTGAACGGAACCGCCGACTGGAGCTTCGGATAGTACGCCCCGCCCGCGCGCTGATAGGCCTCCGCCCAGCCCTGGTCGAAAACGTACTCGCCCATCGAGTGCGACTTCAGATAGAGCGGCATCGTCCCGCGCGCCCCGCCGTCGCCGTCGAGCACCAGATGCTGCGGCCGCCACCCCGTCCGCGCCGTCGCCGACCCCGACTCCTCCAGCGCTAGCATGAAGTCATGTGACAGGAATGGATTGTAGGGTTGCCGCCGCTCCGCGGTCGAAGCGCCGACCAGCCCCCTCTCCCCAGAGGGGAGAGGGTTGGGGTGAGGGGGCTCCAGACCGTCGTGATTAGTACCAGCTTCAGCACCAACTCCCGGAGCGCGGGGACCCCTCCTTTCGCTCGACCTCTCCCCACCGGGGAGAGGTGAAAGAAGGTCGGCCAAGGGATTGTCCGAATCCCACCCCGGATTGGCGCACGCATCCCACTCCTCCCGTCCGATCTCGGAGATCGCGGAAAGGACACGGATGTGGCTGATATCGTCAGGCAAGGCGACTACGCAATCTCGAGGATGGCCTCGACTTCGACCGTGGCGTTGAACGGCAGCGCCGCCACGCCGATCGAGGAGCGCGCGTGCTTGCCGCGCTCGCCGAACACCGAGACGAAGAGGTCGGACGCGCCGTTGATCACCTTCGGCTGCTCCGCGAACTCCGGCGCCGAGTTCACGAACCCGGTCAGTTTGACCACCCGCGCCACGCGGTCGAGCTCGCCGAGCGCCGCCTTGGCCTGGGCGAGAAGGTTGACCGCGCAGATCTCCGCGCCCTTCCGCCCGCTCTCGACGTCCTTCGGCGAGGAGAGCCGCCCGAGCACCTTCTCCCCGCCCGGCCGGATCGAGATCTGCCCGGAAATATAGAGGAATCCGCGGCTTTCCACGGTCGGCACGTAGTTGGCGACCGGCGCCGGCGTGACCGGCAGCTCGATACCAAGTTCGCGGAGCCTCGCTTCGATCTCTCCGGCCATGCTTTCTCCGACTGGGCTGCGGTGGCGTTTCGGTTGCGGTGACGCGAGGGCGAATGATATAGCGCGCCAGCCCTTTCAACCCTTGAACACCTAATCCGGAGACGGGATGGCCGTCGATACCGAAACCGTCAAGCGCGTCGCCCGTCTGGCCCGCATCGCGGTCAGCGAAGCGGAGGCGGAGAGCTTCCGCACCGACCTCAACGCCATCCTCGGTTTCGTCGAGCAGCTGAACAAGGTCGACGTCTCGGGTGTCGAGCCGATGACCTCGGTCCTGCCGATGGCGCTGCCGAAGCGCGCCGACATCGTCGACGACGGCTTCATCGCCGGCAAGGTGGTCGGCAACGCCCCCCAGCGGCACGACGATTTCTTTGTCGTCCCCAAGGTCGTGGAGTGATCCACCTTTCTTTCCTTTCTTGTCATTGCCGGGCTTGTCCCGGCAACCCATGAACTCCAACGCCCGTGACTGAAGAACACCCGATGGCCTTCGCGTCCGACATATCTTCCAACCGGCGGTGTTCATGGGTCACCGGGACAAGCCCGGTGATGACACGCGTGGGGGTGTCTTGAGATGACCGACCTCACCGCCCTCACCATCGCCCAGATTCGCGACGGCCTCGCCGCGCGCTCCTTCAGCGCGACCGAGCTGACCAGTGCCTATCTCGCCGCGATGGAGGCGGGCGACCTCCTCAACGCCTATGTCGTGACCACGCCCGACCAGGCGCTCGCCATGGCGGCGGAAAGCGACAGGCGCGTCGTCGCCGGCGACGCCCGCCCGCTCGAAGGCGTGCCCCTCGGCATCAAGGACATCTTCGCCACCGCGGGCGTTCACACCCAGGCGAGCAGCCACATCCTCGACGGCTTCAAGCCGTTCTACGAGTCGACCGTCACCGCCAATCTCTGGCGCGACGGCGCGGTGATGCTCGGCAAGCTCAACATGGACGAGTT
>JADYYB010000140.1 GCA_020853895.1 Bauldia sp. | reverse complement strand
TCGGCCGCGGCCTTCGCCCCGGCGCGGACCAGCTTGTAGACCAGCGCATCCTGGAGGGCCTCGAAGGAGGCGTCCACGATGTTGGCGGAGACGCCGACGGTGAACCAGGAATCGCCGGACGAATCCGTCGACTCGATGAGGACGCGGGTCACCGCCTCGGTGCCGCCGTTTAGAATTCGCACCTTGTAGTCGACGAGCTCGAGGTCGGCGATGGCGTCGGCGTAGATGCCGAGGTCCTTCCGCATCGCCCGGTCGAGCGCGTTGACCGGGCCGTTGCCTTCGGCGACCGTCATCAGGCGCTCGCCACCGACATCCATCTTCACCACCGCCTCGGAGACCGAGACGAGCTGGCCGAGCGCGTTGAAACGGCGCTCGGTGGTGACGTGGAAACTTTCCACCGCGAAGTATTCGGGCACGTGACCCATGACCCGGCGCGCCAGGAGCTCGAAGGAGGCGTCGGCGCTCTCATAGGCGTAGCCGCGCGACTCCCGCTCCTTGACCGCGTCGAGGAGCCTGTCGAGGCGCGGGTCGTCCTTGGCGACGACGATGCCACGCCGGCTCAGCTCGGCGAGAAGGTTGGATTTGCCGGCCTGGTCGGAGACCAGGACGTGGCGGCGGTTGCCGACCTTCTCGGGCTCGACATGCTCGTAGGTGCGCGGGTCGCGCATGATCGCCGAGGCGTGGATGCCGGCCTTGGTGGCGAAGGCGCTCGCGCCGACGTAGGGGGCCTGCCGGTTCGGCGCGCGGTTCACCATCTCGTCGAAGCGGTGGGAGAGCTCGGTGAGCTTCCGGAGCGCCTTCTCGTCGATGCCGGTCTCGAAGCGCTCGGAATAGAGCGGCTTGAGGAGAAGGGTCGGGATGATGGACGTGAGGTTGGCGTTGCCGCAGCGCTCGCCGATGCCGTTGAGCGTGCCCTGGATCTGGCGGACGCCGGCGCGCACGGCGGCCAGCGAATTGGCGACGCCGTGCTCGGTGTCGTTGTGGGCGTGGATGCCGAGATGGTCGCCCGGGATGACCTTGGTCACCGCGGTGACGATCTCGGTCACCTCCTCGGGCAGCGTGCCGCCATTGGTGTCGCACAGTACGATCCAGCGCGCGCCGGCCTCGTAGGCGGTGCGGGCGACGGCCAGCGCATAATCCGGGTTGGCCTTGTAGCCGTCGAAGAAATGCTCGCAGTCGAGGAGCACCTCCCGCCCCACCTCGCGCGCCGCGGTCACCGACTGCAGCACCGCGTCGAGGTTCTCCTCGAGGCTGGCCTTGAGGGCGACCTTGACGTGATAGTCCCAGCTCTTGGCAACGAAGCAGATGGCGTCGGCCTCGGCGGCGAGGATCGCGCGGAGGCCGGGGTCGTTGGAGAGGCTCACGCCGGGCCGCTTGACCATGCCGAAGGCGGTGAACTTCGCCCGGCTCGTCCGGCGCTTCTGGAAGAAGGCGGTGTCGGTCGGGTTGGCGCCGGGATAGCCGCCCTCGACGTAGTCGATACCGAGATCGTCGAGGAGCCTTGCGATCGCGACCTTGTCCTCGAGCGCGAAATCGACGCCGGCGGTCTGCGCGCCGTCTCTTAGGGTCGTGTCGAAGAGGTAGAGCCGGTCCTTCATGATTTTCTCCCCGCGCGCGGCGGCCAGGTTGTCGTGTCCTCGTCGGGGTGCTGGTAGCTGACGACGGCCTCGAGGAAGCCGTCGGCGTGCGGCTCCTCGCCGGGGCGTCTGATCGGCAGGGTGTGCAGGCGGTCGGTGAAGGGCAGCTTCTCGGCCGGGTTGACCTGGATGGTCGGCGCGGCGAGGCGCGGATCGTCGAAGGCGCCGATGGCGAGCTCGATCCCGCCGTCATACTCGTAGGTCAGCGGGGTGCCGCAGGCGGAGCAGAAGCCGCGGCTGACGGCGTTGGAGCTCTGGAAGTGGCTTGGCGCGCCGCGCGTCCAGGTCACGCCGAAGGCGGTGACCAGCGGCCCGAAGAAGGCGCCGAACGCCTTCTGGCACATCCGGCAAAGGCAGATGGACGCCCGGCCGAGGCTCACGGCTCTAAAGCGCACGGCGCCGCACTGGCACCCGCCGGTCAATTCTGTGGTTCGTTCAGCCATGACAAAACCCCGCCGTCACCGGCCGGGGCGTCCATCTCAAACCACGAATTTTCGGTCAGGAGGGAACGGCTCGGCCAGCGATCGCTAGCCGATAATGATGATCCCGGAAATGGCGCAAGAAAGCGTAACCGCCATCATGGCCGGTTCCATCGCGCTTTTCGGCTCGCGGGTCAAGGCGCCCGTCAGCGGCGCCTAGACGAGGGCGCGGTTGGGCGTCCGCCGCCCAGCCGGCGCGGCAGGCGGCGGGTTCAGCCGCGATGGGTGACGACCTCGATATTGTGGCCGTCGGGGTCGAAGACGAAGGCGGCGTAGTAGTTGGCGTGGTAGTGCTCGCGGATGCCGGGCGGGCCGTTGTCCTTGCCGCCATTGGCCAGCGCGGCGGCGTAGAAGCCGTCGACCTCGGCGCGCGAGGAGGCGCTGAAGGCGACGTGGACATGCGGCTTGACCTGCGCGCCGCCGGAGAGCCAGAGGATCGGCTTCTCCTTGCCGAGGCCGGCGGCCATGCCGCGGTCGGTCGGGAACTCCATCATCACGGTCACGCCAATCGGCCCGAGGGCCGCCTCGTAGAATTTCTTCGACGTGTCGTAGTCGGACACGG
>JADYYB010000139.1 GCA_020853895.1 Bauldia sp. | reverse complement strand
GGAAGCCGAGGAGGCCGCCGGTGATCTTCGGCGCGAGGCCGGTGTCGATGCCGCCGGCGAGGCCGACCGCGCCGATCAGGGCCGCCAGCCCGACCCAGACGAAGACCGCCTGGCCGAGGATCCCGTGTCGCTGCCAGAGATTGCGGCCCTCGGCGTCGGGTTCCCGCGCGAGGCCAAGGGTGAGGATCACGACAAGGCCGAGGATGAGGAAGACCGGGACGTCGATCTCCCAACTCGCCCATTGCGCCGGCGGCCCGCCGACCATGAGAAGGACGCGGGCGTCGGCCGCGAGCAGGGCAGGGAGCGTGAAGGCGGCGACCGGGTGGATGCCGAGCGTCTGCAGGCGGCGGATGGTTGGCCGGAAGCTCGAGAAGAGGAAGCCGAGCGCGGCGATCGGCGCGGCGAGCTGCATCACGCTGAACCCGGCGAGCGAGCCGAAGGTCGAGAGATCGCCGGTCGCGAAAAGGCCGAGGCCGCCATAGAAGGCGGCCGGAACGAGGATCGCCGCCGCGAGGCGGATCGCGATCGCGGTGAGATACTTGCCGCCCATCATGGCGAAAGGCCCCCGATTGGGGCTGGTTCTACCATCGCGGTCGCTGACGGGAGGTTAAGGATCGGGCGGAGGCGGGTCCCTGAAACGCGTCGCTCGAAAGCAATCCGATTGGGCTCTCAGCCGGCTCCCGGACGATAGAGATAGCTGGAAAGCGCGCTCCGGTGCTCGGCCTCCGGTCGAAGGCGGCCCTTGAACTCCGTGATCCAAGGGATGTAGCGCGCCAAGTTGCCGAAGGTGACAGCGTCGCGAGTTGTCTCGATCGTGGCGCGGAGGAGTACGACGTCATCCCCGTAGAAGTCGGACAGGTTTGAGGGATCGAGTTCCTGATAGGACGTCGGATCACTTAGGTCTCGGAATCCCATTAGAAATGGGACTTGGTTCAAAGGAATGTGGGCGCTTGCTTCCAGGCGCTCGATATTCCTGGTTTCCTCCTCGGTGGGGGGATAGCCATCGAATAGCCAATAGGCCAGTTGGGTAGCGTAGTCGAATGACGGGAGGACTCCGCTGTCCCTGTTCGGTTGTGGCTGTCTGTGGGCCGCCGGTGAGGCGAAATACTCTTGGGGCTTCCACAGGGTAACGAAGAGCGGCCCGCGCTCTCCGAGGTCGACGACCACGGCTTCCCCAACGATTCGGCCGGGGATCTCCCTCTCGAAGACCCCATCTCAGGCGAACTCGAAAAGGTATGTGACCCCGATGACCCCTGAGCCTCGATAGACTTGGCCATCCACTGAGACCTCGATGGCGAGCCGATAGCGAAGTTGGGGAGAAGGGTAGACCGTTCGACCGACAAGGAGCGGGCCGATCGAGAAAGCTACGGCGACGGGCAGGATCCAGATCAGTTTGCGCGTCCAGGCTGGCGTTGCGGGAGGCGACTGATTTGGCGCCGACAGAGTTCTGTTGGCCGCCGTCGCTTGCTTCTTGCCGAAAATCACGGGGCCCGGGGTGGCGGGCGAGGCGATTGTGCCTCCGGCTGGCTCGCTCTGATCAGGCCTCGATCGGGGTTCACTTCCGCGGTCGAGCCATCGGGCGGAGAGTTCCAGCACCGACAGCGCGAGGACACAAAAGAGCACGCCCCAGACAGGATATTGGAGAGGGTGAAGGAGATTTCTCGTCCGGATGGCAACATTCACGGCGAACAGGCGATTCAGCTCAGTTCCCACACCGAACCTTATGGCGAGCGACACGGCCGCGACGGCCGACACAAGGCCGACTGCCCCGATCGTCACCTTTCCAAAGAGGCCATAGCGAGACCAAAGCGGGAGGCGCGTAGCGCTCGGTTCGCGCGCGACGGCCATCACCACTAGGGTCATCAATGCAAGGATCGAGAAAACAGGAAAATGCAACCCCGGGAGAAACGGCGTAGGCAAAATGTGCCCGGGCATAAAACGCGGCGCGCTGAGATAGGTCCAATCGGCGACGAAGATGAGGGGGACCGCAATGCCGGCCCAAGAGGGGAATCCGAGCGAGCGGGCGCGCGGCATCGCCAGGCGCACGAGCAAGACGATCAGAACGAGGGCGGAGAGTGGGAAGCTCGCGAAAAGGATGCTGAGGCCCAAAAAGCCGACCATGTAGGCGAGTGACTCGCTCAGCGAGCCAACGCCCATGATGATCAAGACGATTATGGCCGGCGCTAGCGCAGTCGCGGCGACAACAAACGTTACCCGGCGTGCGAAATAGGCACCGTCCACATCAGCGATCCTTGCCGAACCAGGATCGCCATAGGCCTTCGGGTGCTGTGAGGCGGTTAACGGGACCGCAGACTATTGGGCCGATTCCAACAATTCTGCAGTCGCGGCACAGACGATCCGGCTAGATCGTCGGGCTGTCGAGGCCGAGGGCTTCTTCGATCTTGGCGGTGTGGCCGTAGATGTCGTTGCGGAAGACGAGCTGCCCGTCCTTGTCCACGAAGGCGGTGAGGTAGGTGATGTAGACCGGGATCGGCGTGGTCAGGTTGTTCCACTTCTCCCCGCCGCCGATCTGGCCGCGGAGGCCCTCGAAGCTCATGCCGGGCTCGGCGTCGAGGAGGGCGGCGGCGAAGTCCCAGGGGTTCTGCACGCGCATGCAGCCGTGGCTGTAGGCGCGCACCGGGTTGTTGAAGAGGTTCTTCGACGGGGTGTCGTGGAGATAGACCGCGTACTGGTTGGGGAAGAGGAACTTGACCTCGCCCAGCGCATTGCCGGCGCCCGGGCGCTGGCGGATGCTGACCTGGTTGGCGCTGACCGAGGACCAGTCGACGCCGTAGGGGTCGAGCTGGGCGCCGCCGCGGCCGAAGACCTGGTAATTGTTGCGGGCGATGTAGCCGGGGTCTCTGCGGATGATCGGCAGGAGCTCGTTGCCGGTAATCGAGGTCGGCACGTTCCAGTACGGATTGACGACGATGTGCTCGATCTGGTCGGCGAAGATCGGCGTCTGGTTGTCGATCGTGCCGACGACGACGCGCGTCTCGTGGAAGATCGCACCGTCCTTGCGGACCTCGAGCGAGAAATTCGGCACGTTGACGTGGACGTAGAAATTGCCGAGGTCGCGGGGCAGCCAGCGCAGCTGCTCGAGATTGGCGATGATCTCGTTGACGCGGTTGAGCGGCTCCTCGCCGTTCAGCGCCGCGTAGGTGTTGGGTCCGACCACGCCGTCGGCGCTGAGGCCGTTGGTTTCCTGGAAGACGCGGACCGCGGCGACCAGCTCGGCGTCGAAGACCTCGGGGGCGGCGACGTCGGTGGTGATCTCGAGGCGCTGGCGAAGGGCGAGCACGCGCTCGTCCGAGGTGCCGGGGCGGAGGAGGCGGCCGGCCGGCACCTGGATGCCGATCTCGGGCGCGGGCCTGGAACGCTCGAGGGCGAGCTGCTGGCGCAGCGCCACGAAGGCGGGGCTGGTCGGGTTGAACGCGGCGAGCGCGTCGGCCGGGCGGGTCGCCTCGGTCACGTCGACGAGAATCTGCAGCGGGTTGGGGGCGACCGGGCGGTAGCCGATATTGGGGCTGATCGAGCCGGGGTTGAGGCGGCCGACCGCAGCATCGTGGCCGTAGGAAAGGATCGCCCGGCTCAGCATGATGTCGGCTTCGGCGAGCTCCTCGACCGAGGCTTGGGCGCCGCGGCCGAGATAGATGTCCGGCACGAGATAGGCCTTGGGGTCGAGGCCGTCGAAATCGGCCCGGCCGATGCGGAAGATCACGGCCTGGGCGGCGGGCGTGAGCCGGCCCTCGGCGGTCCACTCCGGCTGATAGCCGCGCGTCTCGTAGAAGAGGGCGATCGCCTTCTCGTCCTCGCCGACGATCTGGCCGGCGAGGAGCGCCTCGACACGGGCCTTGATCGCCTCGGTCGCCGCCGTGGTCTCGAAGGCGCCGGCCGGCGCGAGGCCGCCGATGAGGCCCGACAGGCCGTCGCGATACTCGTAGGCCAAGGCCGAATTCGACTGGAGACCGGCGATCAGCAGGCCCGCAAGCACAAACTTGGTACGCGTCATCACCAGCCCCGTTGGCTCTCTTCTAACGCTAACCCCAGACCCCAGATGTTTTGTTCCGCGCCGTAAATCAATCCGGTCGGCGCGCATTGAGTCACAGTGTTGTCATTCTGCCGCAATGACGTCGGCGTCGAGGCCGAGTTCCTTGAGCTTACGGTAGAGCGTGGAGCGGCCAATGCCCAAACGGCGGGCAACCAGGCTCATCCGGCCGTGATATTTCTCCAGCGCCAGCCGGATCATCTCCGCCTCGATGTCGGCCAGCGGGCGAACCTCGCCGCTGGCATTGACCGCCGCTATCATATCTTCGTGGGTGGCGTCGCCCTCCGCAGATGAGGAGGCGACGGGCTCGAAGAGGTAGGGCTCGGGGGCCGTGGCGGGCGCCGGGCGGGCCATCGAAGGCGGGGCCGAGCGCGCGCCGCCGTGCTCGGCGAGGGCCTCGATCTGCGGGAAGTCGGCGCGGGTGAGGAGCGGGCCGTCGGCGAGGACGACGGCGCGGAACACCGCGTTTTCCAGCTGGCGGATATTGCCGGGCCAGTCGAAGCTCGAGAGAAGCGCGAGCGCGCCCGTGTCGATGCCGCGGATGGTCTTGTGCTCCTCGGCGGCGAAGCGCGCGGTGAAGTGGCGGACGAGCTCGGGCACGTCGTCGAGCCGCTCGCGGAGCGGCGGGACCCTGATCGGGAAGACGTTGAGCCGGTAGTAGAGGTCCTCGCGGAACCGGCCTGCGGCGACGAGATCGGCGAGGTCGCGGTTGGTCGCCGAGACGAGGCGGAAATCGATGCGGATCGGGCGCTTGGCGCCGACCGGGTCGATCTCGCCGTCCTGGAGCGCGCGGAGGAGCTTGACCTGCACGTCGAGCGGCAGCTCGCCGACCTCGTCGAGGAAGAGCGTGCCGCCATGGGCCTCGCGGAACTTGCCGGTGTGCTTGTCGGAGGCGCCGGTGAAAGCGCCCTTCTCGTGGCCGAAGAGGATGCTCTCGACGAGATTGTCGGGGATGGCGCCGCAATTGACGGTGACGAAGGGCTTCGACCGCCGGTCGCCGCTGCCCTGGATGGCGCGGGCGATGAGCTCCTTGCCGACGCCGGACTCGCCCTCGATGAGGATCGGGATCTGCGAGCCGGCGGCGCGCTCGCCGAGCTGGATCACCCGCTCCATCGCCGGGCTGTGGGTGATGATGTCCTTGAAGGTGAGGGTGCCGGCCTGGCTCCGCTTGATGCGGGCGAGCTCGCCCTCGAGCGCGCCGAGCTTCAAGGCGTTCTCGATCGAGACCTGCAGGCGCTCGGGCGAGATCGGCTTGACCACGAAATCGACCGCGCCCGCGCGCATGGCGTTGACCACCGTGTCGATCCCGCCATGGGCGGTCTGCACGATGACGGGGATCTGCCGGCCGGACTCGCGGAGCCTGGCCAAGACCGTCATGCCGTCGATCTCGGGCATGACGAGGTCGAGGATCATCAGCGAGAAGCGGTCCCCGTCGGGATCGGCGAGGGCCTCGAGCGCCGCCGCGCCGCCGGT
>JADYYB010000138.1 GCA_020853895.1 Bauldia sp. | reverse complement strand
TGACCCCCAGCTTCCGCGACGCGAACGCCTCCGCAAGACCCAGCTGATCGCCCTTGCCCATCGCTCCGCCTCTCCGACTCACCAAGCCAAAAGGGAATCAGAGACGGGCAATTACGCAATGGTCCCCACAAGGGGGAGGGGGAATGTTCGCGACGGCACGACCGGGGAGATTTGGTTTGCCGGGAGGGGGCTTTGATGGTTGATGAGACATCGCCGGCCAAGGGCCAGGCTGACAGTCGGGATCGGTAGCGGCTCCGGTGCTCCTTCGTCTCTGTCTCGCGCTCGCGATCGGTCTCGGCCTTGCCGGCTCGCCCAACCAGGCCCTCGCGCAGGAGCCTGAGTCGGCGCAGCTCCTCGCCGCCCAGCAGGCGATCATCGCCGAGCGCGACCGCAAGATCGCTGAGCTCGACTCGCTCAGCCAGCAGATCCAGCTCTCGGAATCCCGTGTCGCCGAGCTGACCGCGGAGATCGCCGCGCTGACCAGCGACCGGGCCACGCTTAACGAGAATTTGATCTCCACGGCCGAGCGGATGCGCCTTCTCGAAGGGCAGCTCGACGCGACCGAAGCGCGCCTCGCCGCCCTCGCCAACGACGAGGCGACCATCCGCACCTCGCTCCTCGAACGGCGCGACCAGCTGGCCGGCGTCCTCGCCGCGCTGCAGCGCATGGGACGGCGGCCCGCGCCGGCGATCCTGGTCCGCGCCGAGGACGCGCTCGCCTCGGTGCGGAGCGCGATCCTCCTCGGCGCGGTCGTGCCCGACCTTCGCAGCGAGGCGACCGAGCTCGCCGACGATCTCGCCCGGCTGGTGGCGCTCGAGGCCGGCATCACCGCGGAGCGCGACCGGCTGCTGGTCGACGCCACCGCGCTCGCCGAGGAGCGGGCGCGGCTCGAGATCCTCATGAACGAGCGGGCCGGCGCGCAGGCACGCTCGCAGGAGGCGCTGGCGCTGGAGCGGGAGCGCGCCGCCGCGCTCGCCACCGAGGCGACCAGCCTCGGGGACCTCGTCACGCGCATGGAGGGGGAGATCGCGGCGGCGACCGAAGCCGCCGAGCGGGCGCGGCAGTCGGAGGAGGCGCTGGAAGCGGCCCTGGTGCCCAATTCGCCCACCGCGCCGCCCACCAATCTGGGCGAGCCGGACCGGCTCGAGCCGGCCGTCGCCTTCGCCCGGGCGAGGGGGCTCCTGCCGCTGCCGGCCAATGGCGTCCTCGTCACAAATTACGGAGCGGATGATGGGTTAGGCGGCAAGACAACGGGGATAACGCTGGAAACCCGCCCCGAGGCTCAGGTCTCGACGCCGGCGGACGGCTGGGTGGTTTACGCTGGCCCGTTCCGCAGTTACGGCCAACTCTTGATCCTGAACACCGGCGGTGGGTATCATGTCGTTCTGGCCGGTATGCAGCGCATCATTGTCGAACTCGGTCAATTCGTACTTGCAGGAGAACCGGTGGCGGTCATGGGGGCGCACCGGACGGCGAGCGTGGGTCCCGTGGGGATCGATGCTGCGCAACCCCTCCTATATGTGGAATTCAGGAAAGACGGACAGGCCATCGATCCCGGTCCTTGGTGGATCGAAGCACCAGACGCAAAGGTTGGCGGATGAACAGGAAAGCTAAGTTCCTCGTCGCCGGTTCCCTCATCGGAGCCACGGCCGTGATCGGGGTCGCCCAGATCCCGCTGCTCGCCGGCGGCGCGGCCAACGCCGCTGCGCCGGATACTTACCGGCAGCTGAATCTTTTCGGCGAGATCTTCGAGCGCATCCGCGCCGACTATGTCGAGGTGCCCGAGGAGAGCGTGCTGATCGAGGCGGCCATCAACGGCATGCTCAGCGCGCTCGACCCGCACTCGGCCTACATGGCCCCCGACGCCTATTCCGACCAGCAGGTCGAGATCCGCGGCGCCTTCGGCGGCCTCGGCCTCGAAGTGACGATGGAAGACGGGACGGTCCGCGTCGTCACCCCGATGGACGATTCGCCTGCCGGCAGGGCGGGCGTGATGACCGGCGACCTGATCGTGGAGATCGACGGCGAGTCGCTGCAGGGCCTCAGCCTCGACCAGTCGGTCGAGAAGATGCGCGGACCGGTCAATACGCCGGTGCGCCTCACGGTGATCCGCGAGGGGGCCGACCTCCCGCTCTATATCACCGTCGTCCGCGACGTGATCCGCCTCCAGTCGGTGCGCTACCGCGCCGAGGGCGACGACATCGGCTACATGCGCATCTCGAGCTTCACCGAGCAGACCATCGACGGCCTCAACCGGGCGGTCGAGCGGCTGACGGCGGAGATCGGGCCGGGCAACGTCAAGGGCTTCATCCTCGACCTCCGCAACAATCCGGGCGGTCTCCTCGACCAGGCGATCGGCGCGACGGACGCGTTCCTGGAGCGCGGCGAGGTGATGTCGACCCGCGGCCGCTATCCGGAGCAGACCCAGCGCTTCAGCGCGCGGCCGGGCGACCTCACCAACGGCGCGCCGATCATCGTGCTGATCAATGGCGGCTCGGCCTCGGCCTCGGAGATCGTCGCCGGCGCGCTGCAGGACCATCTGCGGGCGACGGTGCTCGGCACCCGCTCGTTCGGCAAGGGCTCGGTGCAGACCATCATCCCGCTCGGACCGAACGGGGCGATGCGGCTCACCACCGCGCGCTATTACACCCCGTCGGGCCGCTCGATCCAGGCGGTCGGCATCGTGCCGGACATCGAGGTGATCCAGGAGCTGCCTGAGGAGCTCCGCAATCTCGGCATCGAGGCGCGCGGCGAAGCCAGCCTCCGCGGCCATCTCGGCAACGAGGACGGCGAGGCGACCGGCTCGCTCGCCTATGTCCCGCCGAACCCGGCCAACGACGTGCAGCTGCAATACGCGCTCTCGCTCCTGCGCGGCACGGAGGTCAACGAGAACTTCCGGCCGGGCACCACCTCGGCCGCCCAGCTGCCGGCGGGACAAACGCCGGGAGCCCCGGCGCCGACAAGTCCGGTTCCGAACTAGAATTCCCACCGAGCGCGACGGGCGGTACAAACCGCCCGTCCGCAACTTCCAAAGTTGATTCGCGATGGCGGCCGACGACCTTCACCGGCCCCTTGGGATTGGCCCCAAGCCGGCCGGCCCCAAATTGCCGTGGGCGCTGATCGCCGGGCTCGGCGTGGTCTCGTTCGGCCTGGTAGCCGGCGCCTATCTCCTCTCGACGCGGCTGACGCCACCCGAGCCCGAGCCGGTGGTCGTCGAGGTCCAGGACCTCGGCGTGCGCGAGCCGGTCGTCCCCGCCGTGATCACCGACATCACCAACGATCCGCCGCCGGTGATCGTCGAGGCGCCCGGCATCATCACCATCCGCGATCCCAACGCTCCGCCGCCGGTCCAGCTCGCGGCGGCGGCCGACCCCGCGCTCCTCGCCACGACCCCGCACGGGGCGGTGCCGCGCGTCGGCCCCGACGGGCGGCGGCCGTTCGAGGTCTATGCGCGGCCGGCGGCGACCGGCTCCGTGCGCATCGCGCTCGTCATCGGCGGGCTCGGCATCAGCCAGATGGGGACGCGCGCGGCGGTCGATCAGCTGCCACCCGAGGTGAGCCTCGCCTTCGCCCCCTACGGCAACGACCTCGAGGCGGAAGTGGCGCGGGCGCGCGGGGAGGGGCATGAGCTCCTCCTGCAGATCCCGCTCGAGCCGTTCGACTTCCCCAACACCGATCCCGGCGAGCACACGCTGACCGTGGCCGGCCCCGCGGCGGAGAACCGCGAGCGGCTCGACTGGCTGCTGAGCCGCATCACCACCTATGTCGGCGTGGTCAACTACATGGGCGCGCGCTTCACCAGCGATGCCGGCGCGATGGACAATTTCCTGCAGCGGATCGGCAATCACGGGCTCATGTATCTGGACGACGGCAGCTCGGCGCGCAGCCAGGCCAGGGCGGAGGCGCCGGGCGCCGCACCTTACGCGGTGGCCGATGCGATCATCGACTCGGTCGAGGACCGCCAGGCGATCGACCGCGCGCTCGCCGCGCTCGAGGACGCCGCGCGCGCCAACGGCACGGCGATCGGCGTCGGCTCGGCCTATCCGCTGACGGTCGAGCGCGTGGTGCTGTGGGCCGAGGCGGCGCGGACGCGCGGGGTCACGCTGGTGCCGGTCAGCGCGCTGGCGATCGAGTGACACAAAGCGAATGGCGAATAGGGAGTAGGGAGTAGCGAATAGAGGGAGGCCAAGGGCCGTCCCGGTCTGCTATTCACTACTCGCCATTCGCTATTCGCTCTTTTCCCATGGCCAAATCCAAGATCAAGAATCCCGCCGACCTTCCCTATCGCCCGTGCGTCGGCATCGCCGTCTTCAACGGCGCGGGCAAGGTGTTCGTCGGGCGGCGGGCGGATGCGCCGGGCGACGCGGAAGGGCCTGGCCAGTGGTGGCAGATGCCGCAGGGCGGGGTCGACGAGGGCGAGGATCTCATCGCCGCCGCGAAGCGCGAGCTCTGGGAGGAGACCTCCATCCGTACCGTCTCGCTGATCGCGAAAGCGCCGCGCTGGCTGACCTACGATCTGCCGCCCGAGCTGATCGGCAAGGCGTGGGGGGGGCGCTTCCGCGGGCAGCGGCAGAAATGGTTCGCCTTCCGCCTCGAGGGGGCGGAGAGCGAGATCGACGTGCACCACCCGGGCGGGGGCCACCACAAGGCCGAGTTCATGGCCTGGAAGTGGGAGGATCTCGGCAAGCTTCCGACCCTCGTGCCGCCGTTCAAGAAGGCGGTATACGAGCAGGTGGTGGAGGTCTTCGCCGGGATCGCTGGTCCTTCCTCCCCCTGAAAGGGGGAGGTCCGGCGAAGCCGGGGTGGGGGTAAGTGAACCCCGCACGCGACTCCCTCAATGACGTACCCCCACCGGCGCTTCGCGCCACCTCCCCCTTTCAGGGGGAGGAAAGGCTGGCGCAATGCCCATCAAAGGAAACAGGCCGCGCGAGGCGGCCTGTTCGAAAATTCGGATGGGGCGAAGCGAGCCTAGTCCTGCTCGGTGATCATCAGCCGGGCGTCGCCGCCGCCGCCTTCCGAGTAGGTGCCGATCCAGATGTCGTAGAGGCCCGATTCGGCGTTCGGGATGGTGATCTGGGGGTTGAGGGCGAAGCCGGTGTCGTCGTCGAAGAGCCACTCCTGGGACGGCGTGTTGATGAGGAGGACGGTGTCCTCGTCGTCGGCCGCGATCACGGTGATGGTCAGCGTGCCGGTGCCCTCGTAGATGAGGTCGAAGTCGGGGGCCTCGGCGACCCAGCCGGTGCCGCCGGTCTCGGCGCAGGTCGAGAGGTCGATCTCGCCGCCGGTCACGATATCGACGACATGCGGGTCGGGCACGAATCCGCCTTCCAGGGTCTCGGTGCCGAAAGGCGGCTCGATCGTCCAGTCGGGGCAGGCGGCCTCGGCCGCGCCGACCAGGGCAAAGGAAGCAACTGCGCCTAGGAGAATACGCATGTGGGGGGTGTTCCTCGTTGACCGGCGGCCCGCCGGCGGGTTGCGGCGGCTCTCTCTCCGCCGCCAGCGTCTGGCGCGACGCTAGCCGTGTCCGGCCGCGGCGCGGACTTCCTTGAGCTGCTGAAGACGAAGTTCGGCTGCGGCCTTGAGGGATGCGTCGGAGGCGTCGGCGACGTCCTCCTCCGCGTTCCTGATCTCGGCCGCGATCTTCTCGGCGCCGAGATCGGCCAGCATGATGGCCTCCTCGGCGAGGATGGTGAGGCCCTCGGGGGTGGTGTCGGCGAAACCGCCGCGCACGAAGATGCGCTCGACGACCCCGCGCGCGAGCGTGGCCTCGACCACGCCGGGGCGGAGGGTCGCCATCACCGGCGCATGGCCCTTGAGGACGGTGAACTGGCCCTCGGCGCCCGGCACGACCACCTGGGTGGCCGCCTCGGAGAGGAGGAGCCGCTCGGGGGAGACCAGCTCGAAGGTGAATGGGTCGGCCATCAGCGCCTCTGATCCGCGAAGAAGCCGAGGGCGAGGCCGATCAGGCCGCCGACCACGGCGAAGATGGCCACCCGGAAGAGCCGGTCATTGCTGCTGCCCGCGTCGTTGACCTGGATGGCGACGTTGCCGAGGTCGATGCTGGCGACCTCGGGCAGCGTCAGATATCCGATCAACCCGCCGGCGACCACTCCAATGACGAGCAGGATGGCCTTGAGGTTCATGCGTTTTCTTCGATCCTACGCCGCCTCGGCGGCCAGGCGCTTGGCCTTCTCGACGGCATCCTCGATGGTGCCGACCATGTAGAAGGCCGCTTCCGGAAGGTGATCGTACTCGCCATCGGCGACGGCGGCGAATCCCTTGATGGTGTCGGCGAGGTCGACGAGCTTGCCGGGCGTGCCGGTGAACACTTCGGCGACGAAGAAGGGCTGCGACAGGAAGCGCTCGATCTTCCGGGCGCGGGCGACGGTCAGCTTGTCCTCCTCGGAGAGCTCGTCCATGACGAGGATGGCGATGATGTCCTGGAGCGTCTTGTAGCGCTGCAGGATCGCCTGGACTCTACGCGCAGTGTTGTAGTGCTCCTCGCCGACGATGCGCGGGTCGAGCATGCGCGAGGTCGAGTCGAGCGGGTCGACGGCCGGGTAGATGCCCTTCTCGGAGATGGCGCGCGACAGCGTGGTCGTGGCGTCGAGATGGGCGAAGGAGGTCGCCGGGGCGGGGTCGGTGAGGTCGTCGGCGGGGACGAAGATCGCCTGCACCGAGGTGATCGAGCCCTTGGTGGTGGTGGTGATGCGCTCCTGGAGGGCGCCCATGTCGGTGGAGAGCGTCGGCTGGTAGCCGACCGCGCTCGGGATGCGGCCGAGCAGCGCCGACAGCTCAGAGCCGGCCTGGGTGAAGCGGAAGATGTTGTCGACGAAGAAGAGCACGTCCTGGCCCTGGTCGCGGAAATACTCGGCGACGGTGAGGCCGGAGAGGCCGACGCGGGCGCGGGCGCCAGGCGGCTCGTTCATCTGGCCGTAGATCAGCGCGCATTTGGAGCCGGCCACCGAGCCGTTGTTCTCGTGCGGGTCCTTGTTCACGCCCGACTCGATCATCTCGTGATAGAGGTCGTTGCCCTCGCGGGTGCGCTCGCCGACGCCCGCGAACACCGAGTACCCGCCATGCGCCTTGGCGACGTTGTTGATCAGCTCCTGGATGAGCACGGTCTTGCCGACGCCGGCGCCGCCGAAGAGGCCGATCTTGCCGCCGCGGGCGTAAGGGGCGAGGAGGTCGATGACCTTGATGCCGGTGACCAGGATCTCGGCCTCGGTCGACTGGTCGACATAGGCCGGGGTCGGCTGGTGGATGGCGCGCTTCTGGGCGGTGACGATCGGGCCCTGCTCGTCGACCGGCTCGCCGATGACGTTCATGATGCGCCCCAGCGTCTCGTCGCCGACCGGGACCGCGATCGGCTCGCCGGTGTCGAACACTTCCTGGCCGCGGGTGACGCCCTCGGTGGCGTCCATGGCCACGGTGCGGACCGTGTTCTCGCCGAGATGCTGGGCGACCTCGAGGACGAGGCGGGCGCCGTTGTTCTCGGTCTCGAGCGCGTTCAGGATCGCCGGCAGGTGATCGCTGAACTGCACGTCGATGACCGCGCCGGTCACCTGGCGGATGCGCCCGACCGGGCGCGGGCCGCTCCTGGCGGCGGCGCCCGCGGCGGGCTTGGCTTTGGCTGCGGCGGTGGTTCTCTTGGCCATGGTGAACGCTTTCTCTGGAGCGATGTCGGGTTAGACGAGACCCAACCTCAGTTCAATTCGGTTCATTGTCCGGTCGATGCGATTCATTCGACGGGTCAAGCCGGCAAGCTCACCGTCGATCGCCTCGGACGTGCGTTCGATCGAGGAAACCGACAGCTTCATAGCGGCGAGATGACCCTCTGTGCGCTCAATGGAGAGCAACACGGATCGCAGCAGCGCTATCGTGGTCTCGCAACCTTGCTCGGACGTCGTGCTCAATCCCATCCCTACACCGCCTCGGCGCCTGAGATGATCTCGATCAGTTCCTTGGTGATCATGGCCTGACGGGTGCGGTTATAGTTCAGCGTCAGGCGGTTGATCATGTCGCCCGCATTGCGCGTCGCATTGTCCATCGCGGTCATCTGCGCGCCGTAGAACGAGGCGTTGTTCTCGAGGAGCGCGCCGAAGATCTGGACGGCGATGTTGCGGGGCAGAAGGTCGCCGAGGATGGTCTCCTCGTCGGGCTCGTATTCGTAGGCGGCCTGGCCGGCGGTCTTGGCCGTCCCGGCGATCTCCGCCGGGATCAGGCGCTGCGCGGTCGGTACCTGCGAGATCACCGACTTGAAGCGCGAGAAGAAGAGCGTGGCGACGTCGAACTGGCCGGCGTCGAAGAGGGCGAAGACCTTCCTGGCGATCATATCGCCCTGGGCGAAGCCGAGCTCGCGCACGGCGCGGAGGTCGACGAACTCGACGATCTGATTGGCGAAGGTCCGGCGCAGGATGTCGTAGCCCTTACGGCCGACGCAGAGGAACTTGACCGTCTTGCCGTCGCGCTGGAGGCGAAGCGCCGTGTCGCGGGCGAGGCGGGCGATGGCCGAGTTGAACGCGCCCGAAAGGCCGCGCTCGCCGGTGCAGACGACGAGGAGATGCACGTCGTCCTTGCCGGTGCCGCTCAAGAGACGCGGAGCGCCCGCGCCTTCCTGCAGGCCGCCGGCGAGGTTGGCGAGGACCGCGCTCATGCGCTCGGCGTAGGGACGGGCGGCGGCCGCCGCGGCCTGCGCCCGGCGCAGCTTGGCCGCCGCGACCATCTGCATGGCCTTGGTGATCTTGCGCGTCGCCTTGACCGAGGCGATGCGATTGCGAAGGGCCTTCAGGCTCGGCATGGCTTGGCCGCTGCGCTCCGCGTCCTACGAGAACGACTTGGCGAAACTCTCGACCGCCTGCTTGAGCTGGGCCTCGAGGTCCTTGGTCAGCTCGCGCTTGTCGCGGATGCCGTCGAGGAGCGCCTTGTGCTGGGTCCGGAGCGAGGTCAGGAGCCCGGCCTCGAAGGCGGTAACGCGGTCGACCGGGATGGGGTCGACATAGCCGTTCACGCCGGCATAGATCACCGCCACCTGCTCCTCGACCTTGAGCGGGGAGAACTGCGGCTGCTTGAGGAGCTCGGTCAGGCGCGCGCCGCGGGCAAGCAGACGCTGCGTGGTGGCGTCGAGGTCCGAGCCGAACTGCGCGAAGGCGGCCATCTCGCGATACTGCGCGAGCTCGCCCTTGATCTTGCCGGCGACCTGCTTCATCGCCTTGATCTGCGCCGACGAACCCACGCGCGAGACCGAGATGCCGACATTGAGCGCGGGGCGGATGCCTTGGAAGAAGAGGTCGGTCTCGAGGAAGATCTGGCCGTCGGTGATCGAGATGACGTTGGTCGGGATATAGGCCGAGACGTCGTTGGCCTGGGTCTCGACCACCGGCAGGGCGGTCAGCGAGCCGAGGCCGTGATCCTCGTTCAGCTTGGCCGCGCGCTCGAGCAGGCGCGAATGGAGGTAGAAGACGTCGCCCGGATAGGCCTCGCGGCCGGGCGGGCGGCGCAGCAGCAGCGACATCTGGCGGTAGGCGACGGCCTGCTTGGAGAGGTCGTCATAGGCGATGAGCGCGTGCATGCCGTTGTCGCGGAAATACTCGCCCATCGCGCAGCCGGCGAAGGGGGCGATGTACTGCATCGGCGCGGGGTCCGATGCGGTGGCGGCGACGACGATCGAATATTCGAGCGCGCCGTTCTCCTCGAGGGTCTTGACGAACTGCGCCACGGTCGAGCGCTTCTGCCCGATGGCGACGTAGATGCAGTAGAGCTTCCGCGACTCGTCGTTGCCGGCGTTGATCGGGCGCTGGTTGAGCATCGTGTCGAGGATGACCGCGGTCTTGCCGGTCTGGCGGTCGCCGATGATCAGCTCGCGCTGGCCGCGGCCGATCGGGATGAGCGCGTCGATGGCCTTGAGGCCGGTCTGCATCGGCTCGTGGACCGACTTCCGCGGAATGATGCCCGGGGCCTTGACGTCGACCCGGCGGCGCTCGGCCGCCTCGATCGGGCCCTTGCCGTCGATCGGGTTGCCGAGGGCGTCGACGACGCGGCCGAGAAGGCCCTTGCCGACCGGCACCTCGACGATGGCGCCGGTGCGCTTGACGGTGTCGCCTTCCTTGATGTCGCGGTCGTTGCCGAAGATGACGACGCCGACATTGTCGGCCTCGAGGTTGAGCGCCATGCCGCGGATGCCGCCGGGGAACTCGACCATCTCGCCGGCCTGCACGTTGTCGAGGCCGTAGACGCGGGCGATGCCGTCGCCGACGGAGAGCACCTGGCCGACCTCCGAGACCTCGGCCTCGGCGCCGAAGTTCTTGATCTGCTCTTTCAGGATGGCGGAAATTTCCGCGGCCCGGATATCCATTTAGCGGACCTCTCTCATGGCGATCTTGAGGGCGTTCAGCTTGGTGCGAAGGGACGTGTCGATCATCCGGCTGCCGACGCGGACGATCAGTCCGCCGATCAGGCTCGGGTCGACCTTGGTGCGGAGCGCGACGACCTTGCCGAGCGAGGCGCGGAGGGCGTCCGACAGCGCGCCGGACTGGGTCTCGGAGAGCGGCTCGGCGCTGGTGATCTCGGCGGTGACCTCGCCGCGCTCGCGCGCGACGCGCCGGGCGAAGGCCTCGACCATGCCGGGCAGGGCGAAGAGGCGGCGGTTCCTGACCACCACCTTCACGAAATTGGTGGTCAGCGTGCCTAGTTCAGCGGCCTCGAGGACGGCGGTGACGGCCCTCAGCTGCTCCTCGGTCGAGAAGACCGGGCTGCGGACGAGGCGGCGGAGATCGGCGCTCTCCTCGAGGAGGCGGCCGATCGTGTCGAGGTCGGCCTTGACCGCATCGACCGCGTTCGCCTCGCGGGCGAGGTCGAACAGGGCCGACGCGTAACGGTCGGCCACTCCCGAGACGATGCTACCTTCTTTATCCAACGCCCGCTCGCTCTCCAGCCCGGCCCCGTTCCGCGGTCGAGAGGCCCACCCAAAAGCCTTGAAGGGATTGATTTTTCACGCCGGCACTCTCCGGAAGCCAGAAGCCTCCGGAAACCGCGGTCTCGTTAACATGCGCGTGAGGCCCGGGCAACCGCATTGGAACGCAGAAAAGGTGCGGCCAATGTGCCGCGGGGAAAGAGGCAATCGGCAATCGGCAATCGGCAATCGGCAGTCGGAGAAGAATTCCCCTCTCCCGCTTGCGGGGGAGGGCAGGGAGGGGGAACCTCGCGGCAAGCGAGGCAAAGATCCCACCTCGGTGAAATCCGATGGTGGCGCGCCTCGCTCGAGGGAAGGTTCCCCCTCCAGCTGCGCTAGGGCCTTCGGCCCAAGCTCCGCTACCTCCCCCGCAAGCGGGAGAGGGGAGTCCGATCCGAAGCTGGCGTGGGGTCAAGCCCGGCATCCGGCATCCGGAAGGAGAGGGAGCGCCGGGGAGGGAGCGCCGGGGCCGGACAGTCCGATTACGCCTTCCACACGAGACCGACTGCCGATTGCCGGATGCCGATTGCCCACTCAGAGGAAGCTCTGGGGGTCGATGTCGATCTGGACGCGGAGCGAGCCGCGGGGGGCCGGGGCGGCGGCGAGCCATTGGCGGAGCCAGGACTGGAGGTCGAAGCTGCGCGGGACCTGGACGAGCAGGCGATAGCGGTAGCGGCCGCGCACGAGGGCGAGCGGGGCCTCGGCCGGGCCGAGGACCAGGACGTCCTCGCCCGCAGGCGCGGTCCGGCGGAGGGCGGCGGCGTGCTCGCGGGCGTCGGCTCGTTCCGTGGCCGAAATGATGAGCGCCGCAAGCCGCACGAAGGGCGGCAGGCGGGCCTCGCGGCGCTCGGCGATCTCGCGGGCGTAGAAGGCCTCGCGGTCGCCAGAGGCGATCGCCTGCAGCACCGGGTGCTCGGGCGCGTAGGTCTGGAGGAGGGCGAGGCTCTTGCCGCCGGCGCGGCCGGCGCGGCCCGTGACCTGCGAGAGGATCTGGAAGGTGCGCTCGGCGGCGCGCATGTCGCCATGGGCGAAGCCGAGATCGGCGTCGACCACGCCGACCAGCGTCAGCAGCGGGAAGTTGTGGCCCTTGGCCACCAGCTGGGTGCCGATGACGATGTCGACCGCGCCGGCGGCGATCGCCGCCAGCTGCTGCCGCATGCCGTCGAGGCTGCCCAGGAGGTCGCTGGAAAGGACGATGGTGCGCGCGTCCGGGAAGCGCTCGGCGACCTCCTCGGCGAGGCGCTCCACGCCAGGGCCGCAGGCGACCAGCGTCTCGGCCTCGCCGCATTCGGGGCAGGCCTTCGGGCGCGGCTCGGTATGGCCGCAATGATGGCAGGCGAGCACGCCTCTGAAGCGGTGCTCGACCAGCCAGGTCGAGCAGTTGGGGCACTGGAAGCGGTGGCCGCAGTGCCGGCACAGCGTGAGGGGCGCGTAGCCGCGGCGGTTGAGGAAGAGGAGCGCCTGCTGCTTCTCGGCCAGGGTCGTGCCGATCGCCGAGACGAGGCGCGGGGCGAGCCAGCGGCCGCGCTCGGGCGGGTCGGTCTTGAGGTCGACGAGGCCGATCTCGGGCAGCGAGGCTTCGCGGAAGCGGCCGGGCAGCTCGACGCGCTGGTAGCGGCCGAGATCGGCGTTGACGCGGGTCTCGATCGAGGGGGTCGCGGAGGCGAGCACGACCGGAAAGGCGCCGAGACTGGCGCGGACCACGGCCATGTCGCGGGCGTGGTAGGTGACGCCCTCGTCCTGCTTGTAGGCGCCGTCGTGCTCCTCGTCGACGACGATGAGGCCGAGCTCCGGGTAGGGCAGGAAGAGCGCCGAGCGGGCGCCGGCCACCGCGCGCAGCTCGCCGCTCGCGACGCCGCGCCACACCCGCTCGCGGATGCGCGGCGGGAGCTCGGAATGCCACGGCGCGGGCCGCGTCCCGAAGCGCCGCGCGAAGCGATCGAGGAAGTCGGCGGTGAGCGCGATCTCGGGGAGGAGGATCAGCACCTGCTTGCCGCGGCGGAGGGCCTCAGCCACGGCCTCGAAATAGGTCTCGGTCTTGCCCGAGCCGGTGACGCCGTCGAGCACGGTCGCGGAGAAGCGGCCGAAGCCCTCGAGGATGGTCCTGGCCGCCTCGGCCTGCTCCCTGGTCAGCGGATCGTGGGGGTGGTCGGGGTCGGGCGGGCCGGCCACCGGCGGCACGGCGATCTCGGTCACCTCCAGCGTGCCAGAGTCGACGAGGCCGGCGACGACGCTGCTGCTGACGTTGGCGGCGGCGGTGAGAGCCGAGCGCGCCCACGGCTTGTGGTCGGAGAGGAGCTCCAGCACGCGGAGGCGGGCGGGCGTGAGCCGCTCGGGCAGCGGGCCGGCGAGGCGGACGGCGGTCGTGGTCGGCTCGGGGGCGAGCGCGCCGGGCGAGCGGAGGACCATGCGGAGGATCATGCCGCGCGGGGTCAGCGTGTAGTCGGCGACCCAGTCGACGAAGCGGCGGGTGTCGGCGCCGAGCGGCGGGGTGTCGAGCACCTCCTCGATGTCGCGGAGGCGGTCGGGATCGGCGAGGTCGGGCGCGTCGTCCCAGACGGCGGCGATGTAGGAGCGCGTCCCGAGCGGCACCTGCACGATGCTGCCCGGCTCGATTCTCATGCCGCGCGGCGCGCGGTAGGAGTAGGGCCCCTCGACCGCGAGCGGGATCAGCACCGAGACCACGCGCTGCGCGGCCGGCGCCCCGTCGAAGGCGTCGTCGGCCGGGCCGGACGCGGGGGCGTCGAGCACGTCGAAGCTGAGCTGGCCGCCTTTCGGGAGGCTCGTCGGTCCGCCGGTCTGCATTTGTTCTATCGACGCTAACGACGCGCGCGGGTCAAGGGGAGGCTGGCGCTCCGAGGTGCACTTCGTTCGTTGCTGCCGAAAGACGCCTGCGACTTCTCCACAAGCGCGCTGCGCGGTTCCCCCTCCAGCTACGCTAGGGCCTTGCGGCCCAAGCTCCGCTACCTCCCCCGCAAGCGGGAGAGGGGGGATGCCTGTGCCGGTGCCGGGGTCCAGTTCGTCCCGGGCCGGTCAATGGCCGGCGCATCGGGCATGGCTCATCCAGTTTTGCGACGGCTGCTATCGCCGTCAGGTCGAGCCAGCGCCTATGACTCCCCTCTCCCGCTTGCGGGGGAGGTAGCGAAGCTTGGGCCGGAGGCCCTAGCGAAGCTGGAGGGGGCGCGAGCGAAAGCGAGCTGCAGCGGTTCGACCGAGTAAGTCTTCCTTCAGGGGTGGGTGTACTGAATCTCTCACGACGAAATCTCTCACGACGGTTCTCATGGTCGATCCCAATCGCGGGCCGCTCATCATCGCCGCGCTCGATCTCGCGGCGGCGGTCGAGCGGTGGCGGACGCATCTCAAGAGCGAGCGGCGGCTCGCGGCGAAGAGCCTCGA
>JADYYB010000137.1 GCA_020853895.1 Bauldia sp. | reverse complement strand
CGCCGGCGAGCAGCACCAGCGGCGCGGCTTCTCCGCCGAGCGCCACCGGCGCAGCGCTGGCCGTCCGCGGCAGGGGACCCAAGGCGGTCATGGCGACCGGAATCGGCGCCCTGCCGCGTGCTCGGTCGGCGTGGGCTGCGTCGAATTTCCGTCTCTTCCGAAGGTCTCGTCGCCGCCTTTTTCCCGGAATCGCCCCCGCCACGATTCCCCAGACGCTTCTTTCATAACTACTATAGTTCCAAAGTACGAGTTTAGAATTCGTCTGACTATTGTCTATGCAATGTCCTTCGATTTGCTATCCCAATTCAGAATATGAGGCAACTGCCTTCAAGATAGACAATATTGAGATTGAATAAGTCTAATCGGAAATAGTCGGGGCGAGGGCGCTCAGTCCACGCGCCAGTCAAATCCGACCCCGATCCCGCCCCACCCGAGACGAGCGCCTTTCCCACTTTTCCCCCTCCCCCTTGTGGGGAGGGGTTAGGGGTGGGGGCCGAGCGCGAGCGAGGCCTGACAAAAAATCCCACGTCGATGCTCGCACTACCGTGGGATTTTTAGTCCCTCGCTTGCCGCGAGGCCCCCTCCCGGCCTCCCCCACAAGGGGGGAGGGGGAACGAACGCCTCAACGCGCGGTAACCCCACTCGCAAGGGGGAAAGGGCGTGGATAGTCGACCCGCCAAAAGGGCGTGCGACGGGCAGTCCTTCCCGTCACCGGTCGCGCGGGCCGCGCGGCGTGTCGGGGCTCGCCCGGTACCAGCCGGTGATCATCGAGCGGAGCTCGTTGAAGGGGCCGGCGAGCACGACCATCACCAGGTGGATGACGAAGAACAGGACCAGCAGCACCATCGTCACGAAGTGGATGGTGCGCGCCGTCTGCCGCCCGCCGAAGATGTCGAGGAGCCATGGCCACGCCGTGTCCATGCCCGGCGACATGGTGATCCCGGTCAGGATGATCAGCGGGAAGAGGATGAAGAACACCACGCTGTAAGCGATCTTCTGCAGCGAGTTGTAGCTCCGCCCGTGATGGAAGCGGAGCCGCGCATGGTCGGCGATGTCGCCCGGCAGGGCGCGGATGTCGGCGCCCCTCGGCACCACGTCGCGGAGGAGATGCCCGCTGACGAAGCTGGTCAGGAACCAGACGAACAGCGTGCCGACGAACACCCAGGCGAAGAAGAAATGCACCACCCGCCCCGTGGCGAGGTCGTGGAAGGAGGGGATGGTCACCGACGGCGGGAAGCCGCGATATTGCAGCTGCCCGTTCTCGGTGCTGAGCCCGAGGCCGAGCGCGGTCGTGTCGAAGTCCCGCCCGAAGAGCTGGGTGTAGCCGCGCGGCGTCCCGTTTTCGTCCTGCGCCCCGTAGATGCGGAGGACGGCGTTGTCGTACTCGAACCCGGACTCCTGGCCGATATAGAGGTTCGGATGGGCGTTGAAGATCTGCAGCCCGGAGAGGAGGAGGAAGAAGAGGCAGACCGCCCACACCCAATGGGTGACCCGCGTGATCAGGCTCTGCCGGTAGATCAGCGGCCCCTTCTTCTTCCGGCCTTCGCCCGCCGCTTCCGACGCGTCGCTCTCGCCGATGGCGCTCACCAGTCGCCCTCCCGGCCCGGCAGCATGCGGGCCGCGGCCCGGACTCTCGAACGAAAAGACCGGGGAGGGGAAGGGGGCATCGGTCACGCTCGGGTGAGGGCGGGGACAATCCTCTTGCCAGTACGGTGGAAACCGGCCGGCGGTTTCAGCCGCCTGCCGGCCACGAGCCGCTCGTCTTTTGTGTCGCCCGTGGCGTTCCTATCTAAGGAGCCGGCGCACTGTCGCGCCTCAGCCCCGAGCCAACGCGCATGCTCGATCTCGACACCCGGAACCTCTCCTTCACCGACGCCTCCTCCGGCGACCCGGCCGTGCCGCCGCGCGCGCCGGCGCCCGACCGCGAGCTCTTCGACGCCTATTCCGAGGCGGTGATCGACGTCGCCGACCGGCTCGGCCCAGCCGTCGTCAAGGTCACCACGAAGGGCGGCGGCCGCGGCCAGGGCGGCACCGGCTCCGGCTTCGTCGTCACGCCGGACGGCTTCGTCCTCACCAACAGCCATGTCGTCGGCGGCGCCGGACGCGCCGACCTCACGCTCGTCGACGGCCGCACGCTCGGCGCGCGGGTCATCGGCAACGACCCCGACACCGACCTCGCGCTGCTCCGCGTCGACGCCGCCGAGACCCTCCCGGCGGTGCGGCTCGGGGACTCCAAGCGCCTTCGCCGCGGCCAGCTGGTGGTCGCCATCGGCAACCCGCTCGGCTTCGAGTCGACGGTCACCGCCGGCGTCGTCTCCGCGCTCGGCCGCTCGCTGCGCGCCCGCACCGGCCGGCTGATGGAGGACCTCATCCAGACCGACGCGGCGCTCAACCCCGGCAATTCCGGCGGCCCGCTGGTCGCCTCGAACGGCGAGGTCGTCGGCATTAACACGGCGATGATCCGTGGCGCGCAGGGCATCTGCTTCGCCGTCGCGGCGAACACCGCGAGCTTCGTCCTCGCCGAGCTGATGGGCAACGGCCGCGTCCGTCGCGCCTTCGTCGGCGTCACCGCGCAGCAGACCCCGCTGCCGCGTCGCCTGCAGATCGCGGCCGGCGTGACCCAGGAGAGCGCGGCGACGCTCGTCGCCATCGAGTCGGGCAGCCCGGCCAGCGCCGGCGGCCTTCTCAGCGGCGACATGGTCGTCTCGGTCGCCGGCCACGCGGTGACCGGCGCGGACGATCTCATCCGCCTCCTCACCGGCGACCGCATCGGCCAGGACCTGACCTTCGAGGTCCTCCGCTTCGGCAAGTCCCGCCGCTTCACCGTGGTGCCGGTCGAGCGCAAGAAGCGCTGACGCTCTTCCCCCTCCCCCTTGTGGGGAGGGTCGGGGTGGGGGCCGAGCGGCAAGCGAGGCATGGTCAAGAATCCCACGCTGACACCTGCAGCACCGTGCGATTTTAGTGCCTCGCTTGTCGCTCGGCCCCCTCCCGGCCTCCCCCACAAGGGGGGAGGGGATAGAACGTTACCGCCGCTGCTCGCCCTGCGGTGCGGCCGGCGTGGCGCTGGCCGCCACATAGTCGTGCTGCTCGAGGAAGACCCGCAGCGCCTCGGGGAAGGACACGTTCGCGATCCGCGAGGGCGCGCAGCTGAAGCTGTCGCCGCCGTCGAGGCAGATGACGAAGCCGGCGTCGTCGGCCATGTTCCAGTTGGCCTCGACCGCCTCCCACGCTTCCTCCCCTTCGCCGACCAGGAGCTTGGCGGCCACCCAGCCGGCGATCCAGCCCGGCATCGTCCAGCGGTCCTCGCCGGTCGCCCACGACTCGATCTCCGCCAGCCATCCTTCATGCGCTTCGAGGAAGCGCGGGTCGCGGCTGACGTCGACCACCTCGCCCTGCTCCACGCTGAGGATCTGCAGCGGCGCCGCGCTCCCCGCGTAGGAGTCGAACTGGTAGAGGAAGGCGTTGTCGACCGCGACGATCTCCGCCACGCCGTCGCCGTCCGCGTCCTTGAGGAAGTTGCC
This sequence comes from Bauldia sp., assembly GCA_020853895.1. Lineage (GTDB taxonomy): Bacteria > Pseudomonadota > Alphaproteobacteria > Rhizobiales > Kaistiaceae > JADYYB01. The sequence goes on along the minus strand of JADYYB010000137.1, from coordinate 20,556 downwards.
GCCTCCGTCGAACGCGCCGAGCGAGACGGTCGTCCAGCCCTCGCCGTCGGCCTCCACGACGTAGATCTCGTTGCAGCAATGCGCCCCGCCGGTGAAGCTGGAGAAATAAACCTCCGGCGTGTCGTTGGTGGTGTCGATCTCCGCGATGCTCGCCTCCGACACCGGGAAGTCGAAGCCCGAGGGCGTGGCCAGAACCTCCTGCACCATCCGTCCGCCGACCGTGACGGTCAGCACCGGCACGTCCATGGCGGGATCGACCGAGAGCCGCCGCTCGAGGCTGACCGTCGCGGTGACCCCGTCGGCGGTGACGGTGGCCGTCTTCGTCCCGTCGGCGAACTCGGTCGTGGGGAAGGGCGGCGGGTCGGCCTGGGCCATCGCCGGCGAGCCCGCGGCGAGGAGGGTGAAGGCGGCAAGGGCGGCGGGGGCAAGCTTCGTCATGGCAGCACGCTCCTGGGATTTGCCGCCGATCATAGCCGCTCGGGGAAAGAAAGGGTGTGACCCCGCCGGGTAATTCGCGCCTATTCCCCCATCAGGAGCCGGCTCACCCGCGTCGAACGCGTGTAAGTGACCAGCGGATCGAGCGCGGCGGCCATCGTCTTCTGCGTGGCGGTCGTGCCGAGGAAGATCACCCGATAGCTCCGATACCCGAAGGAGCGCGCGAAGGCAGCGGATTTCCGCCGCCATTCCGCGATCCCGATGCGCGCCTCGCTCTCCGGCGTGAGGTCGAACATCAGCTGCCACGAGCTCCGCGAGCTGGGGCGGAGCAGCGGCTTCTGCATCTCCGCCCAGGGGATCGGGCCTTCGTGGAGGATGCGGTCGGTCAGCCCCTCGGGCCCGACCGCGATCGCCGGGTCGCCGTGGACGAGCCGCCGGTAGGAATACCAGGCGAGCCAGCCGCCATAGACCGTGAGCGAGACGCCGGCGATCACCCCGATCACGGTCATCGGGCTGAGCCCGTAGGTGTTGAACGCGACCAGCCAGCCGCCGAACATCAGCCCGAGCCCCGCCGAGACGATGGCGAAGAGAAGATAGGCGACGAGGCGGAATCGCCTGACGCCGAATGTGGTGACTTGGGCTTCCGGCAGTTCGGTCGGCATGGTCTTCTTCTGGCGGCGCCGCCCCCGCGGAAACGGGTGGCGGACGTCTGTTGGGCGTGCGAAAGGCCGGGACAATGACGAGGAAGCCCGCCAAGCGCAAATCGGCCGATGAGGGTGCGCCGGCGCCGTCCTTCGCCTTCCACGCCGTGACCCAGGCGCGCTGGGCGGATTTCGAGGCGCTCTTCGAAGGGAAGGGCGGCCCGAAATATTGCTGGTGCATGGCCTGGCGCTCGACCGCCGAGGAGCGCCACGAGGCCACCAACGCCACCCGCAAGGCGGCGATGAAGAAGCGCGTCGACGCCGGCACGCCGGTCGGCATCCTCGCCTATGCCGGCGGCGAGCCGGTCGCCTGGTGCTCGGTCGCCCCGCGCGAGACCTACCGCCCGCTCGGCGGGCCGACGGCGACGGAGGGCGAAAGCATCTGGTCGATCGCCTGCTTCTTCATCCGCCGGGATTTCCGCGGCCACGGCCTCACGCACCTGTTGATCGAAGCCGCGACCACCGAGGCCGGGAAGCACGGCGCGACGATCGTGGAGGCCTACCCGGTCGGCGAGGACGCCCCGAGCTACCGCTTCATGGGCTTCGTCCCGATGTTCACGAAGGCCGGCTTCAAGAAGGCCGGCACGGCAGGCACCCGCCGCGCCGTCATGCGCCGCCCGACCGGTGAAGCGTGACACGTCCACCCTCCCCCTCAAGGGGCGGGTGGAAGCGCGCCGCAGCCGTCACCAGGGTCCCAAGCACCACCTGAACCTCCCCCTTGAGGTCCCTCAAGGGGGAGGTTCAGGGGAAGGAGCGCTTCGCGACAGCCTCACACCACGATGATGCCGGAGTGCTTGGCCTTGTTGTCGGGCTCGACGTGGATCGAGATCATCAGCTCGGGCGTCGCCTCGCGGAGCGCGCGCTCGATCCGGTCGCAGATGTCGTGCGCGTCCGAGACGCTCATCGTCCCCGGCACTACGAGGTGGAAGTCGATGAACGTCGCGCGGCCCGCGCGCCGCGTGCGGAGGTCGTGCGCCTCGATCGCGCCGACCCCTTCGGCCTCGATGGTGCGACGGATCTGGGCGAGGAGCGAGGGCTCGACCGCCTCGTCCATCAGCCCGCTGAGCGAGCCGCGCGTCAGCTCCCACCCGGTCCACAGGATGCCGAGCCCGACCAGCACGGCGAGCGCCGGATCGAGGAACGCCCACCCCGTCACGCGCGCCAGCAGGAGGCCGGCCAGCACGCCGACCGAGGAGAACACGTCGGTGAAGAGGTGCCGCCCGTCGGCGAGGAGCGCCGGCGAGCGCGCCCGCCGGCCGACACGGATCAGCATCCACGCCCACGCCGCGTTGATGACGCCGGCCAGCGCGCCAAGCCCGAGGCCGGCGGCCGAGAGGTCGGGCTGCGTGTGCCGCACGAACCCTAAATAGGCCTCGCGGAAGATGAGGAGCGCCGCCACCACGATCAGCACGCCCTCGAGCACGGCGGAGAGATATTCGGCCTTGTGATGCCCGTAGGGATGGTTGGCGTCGGCCGGCTTCTCGCCGAGCCAGATCGCCATCGACGCGGCCAGCGCCGCCGCGATGTTGACCACCGTCTCGAGCGCGTCCGAGAGAAGCGCGATGCTGCCCGTCACCAGATAGGCGGCGAGCTTGACGGCGAGCACCAGCACGCCGACCCCGATGCTGCCGATGGCGAAGCGGAGGGCGAGGGTCATCCGCCGATCCTGCCCGCGAAGGCTCGCATCAGAAGAGGCTGCCCTGGTCGGCGTTGGGCGTGGTCACGCGCCGCCGCCGCGGCGGGGCGATGGTCGGCCGGGTCAGCGGCACGTTGCCGGTGGTCGCCACCGCGCCGACCTTGCCGTCGTGGAACTCGATGGCGAGCGTGGTGCCGATGCTCATCCCCTCGGCCTGCCGGATCGGCGCGCCGTCCTTGTCCTTGACCAGCGCGAAGCCGCGCGCCAGCACGCTGCGATAGGAGAGCGTGTCGAGCACCTTGGCGAGATTGCCGAGCGTGACGTAGCAGCCGTCGAGCCAGCGGAAGAAGGCGCGCTCGCCCTGCGCCGCGCTCTCTTCGAGCCGCCGCCGCTGCAGGGCGAGGCGCTCCGCGATCGGCTCGATCCGGAGCCGCCGCGCCGCCGCGCCGAGCTGCGACCGCTTCCGCTCGGCATGCACCTCGAGCGCCCGCAGCTTGCGGCCGCTCACCGCGGCGAGCCGCTCCTGCGCGCGGGCAAGGCCGCGCGCGAGCTGCCCGATCGAGAGCCGCGCCGCGGCCTTCCCGAACACCACGCGATGCGCGAGCACGTTCTTGCCGAGCCCGCCGGCGAGCGCGCGGCTCGCCTCGTCGAGCCGCCGCCGCTTGACGAGGAGGAAATCCTCCGGCCGGGGCAGGGCGCGCACGGCACTCCGGAACTCCCGCCGCCGCGTCTCGAAGAACCGCGCCACCGCCCCGCGATGCCGCGCGCCGTAGCCGCCGACGCTTGCGATCAGCTCCGAGCGCACCGGCACCGACATCTCCGCGGCGCCCGTCGGGGTCGGCGCGCGCCGGTCGGCGACGTGGTCGAGGAGCGTCCAGTCGGTCTCGTGGCCGATCGCCGAGATCAGCGGGATGCGCGAGGCGGCCGCCGCACGCACCACGGCCTCCTCGTTGAAGGCCCAGAGGTCCTCGAGGCTGCCGCCGCCGCGCGCGACGATGAGGACATCCGGCCGCCGCAGGCGCCCGTCCTCGGGAAAATTGTTGAACCCGCGGATCGCGTTGGCGACTTCCTCGGCCGCCGTCTCGCCCTGGACACGCACCGGCCAGACCGTGACCGGCACCGGGAAGCGGTCGCGGAGCCGGTGGAGGATGTCGCGCACCACCGCGCCGGTCGGCGAGGTGACCACGCCGATGTGCCGCGGCAGATAGGGGAGGGCCTTCTTGCGCTTCTCGTCGAACAGGCCCTCCGCGGCAAGCCGCTTCCGCCGCTCCTCGAGGAGCGCCATCAGCGCGCCGACGCCGGCCGGCTCGAGCGCGTCGACGATCATCTGGTAGGCCGACTTGCCCGGGAAGGTCGTCAGCCGCCCGGTGGCGATCACCTCGAGCCCCTCCTCGGGCTTGAAGCGGAGGCGCCCGAAGGTCAGCCGGAAGACCACCGCGTCGAGCTTCGCCCCCTCGTCCTTGAGCGCGAAATAGCTGTGGCCGTTCGAGTGGCGGCCCTTGAAGCCGGAGATCTCCCCGCGGACGCGCACATAGCCGTAGGCCTCCTCCACCGTCTTCTTCAGCCGGTTGGAGATTTCCGAGACCGTGTATTCGGCGACGTTGCTGGCGAGGTCGACCATGGCCCTTGCTTGGTCCCAATCCGGCCAGCGGGTCAAGCGCGGCGATGGACCTCGTTGATAGCGACACGCATATAGTCCGATGACAGCTCCGAGCCGCCTACGGTCCGATGCCTCCTTCTCTTCGACGCTCGGGGATCAACGCCGTCGTGGCCAAGGGTGGATTGCCGATCACACAAATCTGGGACAACAACTCTAAGGCGCCGGCCCCTTAGTCGCGTATATAAACCCCAAACATTGAATCTATGCCACATACTTCCTCAAATAGACTTTGTTCTCCAGCAGAGATCGAAAGTGTTGCATGAGCGCAAGGATGTCACTGACAAGTGTATCCAGCTCGGCCTCCTGGAGGAACTCCTGCTGGCCGTGCGCGATGGCGTTTCGTCTCTTTACTACAAGCTGATCGATAAAGAATCGCTTTGCTTCGAAGTGTGAGGAGTCAACTGCGCAAATCATACATATCTCCTTAATCGTGTCAGTATTCAAGTTGGATTTTGTGTCCACCAGGTCCGGATTTATATATCTGAATGTGTGTTCCCGCCCGTCTATAATGTCATTTACAAGCCTGCACCGGGCCTCCAGACTATATCTGCTATTGTAAAGAGAATCTATTCGTGCGAGGAATGAATTAACATAGATCTGTCTCTCAAGCGCCATATAAGGGAGGCGCCGTATTGTGAGGTAGTCAAAATAACGGTTGGCGCACAGCCGCACATAGCCCTCCCAATGGGCGTATCCCATAGTTGTTATTGCGCGAAGGAGCGCACGCCTAGCCGGGAGGTCAGCTCCGCGCACGGCAGCCTTCATGTCAGACAGTTCTCGACGCCGCCAAACTAAATCCTCATCAAACAGATCAGACAAATCACGCTCAGTGTAAGGCTTACTCATTCGGCAAACCACCGGGTTCCGAATGGCACTGTTCGCTGAATTCGCACCGTGCCCCTCAGGCCAGCAACAAAGAATTGATCGATATCACGGCTCTTCCAAAACGCCTTTATCCTCTTCTTGACAAAATCAGTAGGATCGTCCTTTGCAAGGATGTGCTTAATATTCCTCGCGACACCGCGGCGAGCAGAACACGGCCAACTGGCCGACCATTCTGAAAGCGGCGCAATGCGTTCTCGCCAAACGCCTCATTCAGTAAATCGAACGTCTGCTCGAATATCTTGCGCGACTGTGCCGTAGGCCCGGCGGCAGCAAGATCAACGATAGCGTTGTCAATGAATTCCTCAACATCCAACTTCCCTTGGTACGGCACAAAAGTGTGGACAAGGAAGCGCGACACATACTCCATATCGCGTTGCTTCTCTAGTTGATCGGGGCTGGCAGAGAGCACAGTCAGGAAGGTTATCCGGTGCGCGCATTGAAGCATGAATTGGTGGTATAGGGGGTTCACCATAATAACTATAACGTTGCGAAGTTCTTGGGCATTGGCCTGCGTGCCACCAGCATTTAGTCTTTGGAACAAATCATACTTAGCGTCATTGGAGCTCGGGCGTTTAAGAATTTCAACGCTCAGTCGACTGCGACGGATTGTGAGCTGCAATGGGCCTGGAAGGGGTTCCTGCTCGTTAATGGGGACGTCGGGAACAAGATCTGATAGTTCCCAGACTGCCTTATCTAAGGAGGGAAGATATTTAGTGGCTACGAGAGAGGTAGGCGGTTCAACGTCGTCGCGGTCGGGTTTCTTAAGAAGACCCATAAACTCGAGCAGTGTAGATACGCGCTGCAAACCATCAATCAGTTCCCACTTAGCGTCGTCTCGTTCAAAAACAAATATTGAGGGAAGCGGTATGCCGAGTAGCAGCGACTCTATGAGACGAGACTTTTGTCCAATCTCCCAGCGAAAAAGACGTTGGAAGTCAGGATGAATAATCAGCTCGCCTTCCCTATACATATTGACAATCTCGCCTACGGACATCTGATAGGCGTCTGTCTTCACAAGGCGCTTCGCAGCCTCGATCTCGTCATCGAGCATTTTTGAGCCTCCAGGTCCTTAATCGTCATAGCGCGGTGAGGTATGGCGGAGTATCGCGAATCGCGCGCGCTGGGAACAGCATCCATGACCGAGCACGATTTCGCCGCGACCCGCCTCTTCGTCGACGCCCCGCTCGCCGCCGGCGCGGCGGTTCCGCTCGACCGCGCGCAGTCGAACTACCTCCTCAACGTCCTCCGCAAGGCGCCCGGCGACTTCGTGCTCGTCTTCAACGGGCGCGACGGCGAGTGGCTCGCCGTTCTCGAGCCGGCGGGCCGCAGGGATGCCGTCCTCCGCGTCGACACCCAGACGCGCCCGCAGCCCGAAGCGCCCGACCTCCACTACCTCTTCGCCCCGCTGAAGCAGGCGCGGCTCGACTACATGGTGCAGAAGGCCGTCGAGATGGGGGCGGGCCGCCTCCGCCCGGCGCTCACCCAGCACACGCAAATCCACCGCCTCAACCTCGACCGGATGCGCGCCAACGCCGTCGAGGCCGCCGAGCAGTGCGGCATCCTGTCGATCCCCGAGATCGACGAGCCGCGGCCGCTCGCCGCCATCCTCGATTCCTGGGACCCCGCCCGTCGCCTGATCTTCTGCGACGAGGCCGCCGACAAGGCCGACCCGGTCGCCGCCCTGGCTGGCGTCCCGAAAGGCCCGCTCGCCGTGCTGGTCGGCCCCGAGGGCGGCTTCTCCGCCGCCGAGCGCGCCGACCTCCGCGCGCGCCCCTTCGTGACCGTGATTCCCCTCGGCCCGCGCATCCTCCGCGCCGATACGGCGGCGGTCGCGGCCCTCGCCCTCGTCCAGTCCGTGCTCGGCGACTGGCGGAAATAGGCGCAAAACGCCGCGTCAGTGGATTTACCGGAGCGCGCGGACTACATACGCGCCGCCAATCCCGCCTGCGGAGCCCTCATGTCGGTTGATGCGTTCGATGCGACCCCGGTCGAGACCAAGGACCAGCTGGTCGCGTTCATCGCGTCGGGTTCCAAGCCGAAGGACAAATGGCGCGTCGGCACCGAGCACGAGAAGTTCGGCTTCCGCGTCAGCGACCTAAGCCCCATCCCCTATGACGGCCCGCGCGGCATAAGCCGCCTCCTCGAGCTGATGTCCGGCCTTCTCGGCTGGCCCAAGGTGATGGACGGGGAGAACGTCATCGGCCTCTCCGACCCGGTCGGCGGCGGGGCTATCTCGCTCGAGCCCGGCGGCCAGTTCGAGCTCTCCGGCGCCCCGCTCGACAACATCCACCAGACCTGCCGCGAGGTGCACGCCCATCTCGCCCAGCTCCGGGAATGCGCCGACCCGCTCGGCATCGGCTTCCTCGGCCTCGGCTTCTCGCCCAAATGGACGCTCGCCGAGACGCCGATCATGCCCAAATCCCGCTACGGCATCATGATGCGCTACATGCCGAAGGTCGGCACGCTCGGCCTCGACATGATGTTCCGCACCTCGACCGTGCAGGCCAATCTCGACTTCGGCGACGAGGCCGACATGCGCCGGAAGATGCGCGTCGGCCTCGCCCTCCAGCCGATCGTCACCGCGATGTTCGCGAACTCGCCGTTCACCGAGGGCAAGCCCAACGGCTACCTCTCCTTCCGCGCCGAAGTCTGGCGCCACACCGACCCCGACCGCACCGGCCTTCTGCCCTTCGCCTTCGAGGATGGCTTCGGCTTCGAGCGCTACGTCGACTGGGCGCTCGACGTGCCGATGTATTTCGTCAAGCGCGACCGCTACCACGACGTCACCGGCTCCTCCTTCCGTGACCTCATGGAGGGCCGGCTGAGGCAGCTGCCCGGCGTCCACGCGACGATCTCCGACTGGAACAACCATCTCAGCACGCTTTTCCCCGAGGTCCGCCTCAAGCGCTACATCGAGATGCGCGGCGCCGACGGCGGCCCGTGGCGGAAGATCTGCGGCCTGCCGGCGCTGTGGGTCGGGCTCCTCTACGACGGGGGCGTCCTCGACGCGGCCTACGACCTCGTCAAGGACTGGACCTATGCCGAGGTCGACGCGCTCAGAGCCGAGGTCCCGAAACTGGCGATGAAGGCGAGCTTCCGCGGCCGCCCGGTCCGCGACATCGCCCGCGAGATCGTCGCCCTCTCGGCCGAGGGGCTCCGCCGGCGGGCCCGCCTCAACGAGGGCGGGGCCGACGAGTCGGTGTTCCTCTCCTCGCTCGAGGAGACCGTGGCGAGCGGGGAGAGCCCGGCCGAGCGGCTCCTCCGCGAGTACGAGACCGAGTGGCACGGCAATGTCGACGAGGTCTTCCGCCGACGCGCGTATTGAGGCGTCCGCGCAATATCTTTGCGCGCGGGCTCCCGGTCCGGGAACCAGCTTCCTTGTGATGGGCCGGCGCGCCGCCGATATAGTCCGGTGCCCAAACAATCCCGGAAGGAGACCTCCATGACGCTGCTCATTGGCGACGTGGTGCCCGACTTCGACGCCGACACCACCCAAGGCCCCATCAATTTCTACAAGGAGATCGATGGCCACTGGGCCATCCTCTTCTCCCACCCCGCCGACTTCACGCCGGTCTGCACCACCGAGCTCGGCTACACCGCCAAGCTGCAACCCGATTTCCAGAAGCGCGACATCAAGGTCTTCGCCCTCTCGGTCGATCCGCTCGAGAAGCACGAGAACTGGTCGCAGGACATCAAGGACGTCACCGGGTTCAGCGTGAACTTCCCGATGATCGCCGACACCGACCGGCGGATCGCCAACCTCTACGGGATGATCCATCCCAACGCCTCCGACACCTCGACGGTCCGCTCGGTCTTCGTCATCGGCCCGGACAAGAAGGTGAAGATGAAGCTCGAATACCCGGCTTCCGCGGGCCGCAACTTCGACGAGATCCTGCGCGTCATCGACTCGCTGCAGCTGACCGCCAAGCACAGGGTCTCCACGCCGGTGAACTGGAAGGCCGGCGAGGACGTGATCATCGTCCCCGCCGTCTCCGACGACGAGGCGAAGAAGAAATACCCGGAAGGCTGGCGCGCGGAAAAACCCTACCTCCGCTACGTCCCCGCCCCGCGCGAGTAGCGGGTGCGGTCAGACACCGAGGATAGTGATGGGCCGCCCGACAATCGAGGCGGCCCATCTCATTTTGCGCCTTCCTCGAGTTGACTCCACGCCCGACGTACCAGGGCGTTTCCTTCTCGCGCCCGGAGGGATAAGTATCGTCGCGCAAGACAGCGAGATCCGAGTGTGGACGCAGGCAGCCGCCGAGCGCTCCGATCCCAAGACTCCGAAGATGAGCATCTTCAGCTGGTTTGAAACTCGGATCGACCCCTTCGTTGCCGGCCCGGCCCGGGATCCGCCACCGCGGCTGCTCGGGCTGTACTGGCACTACATCCGGCAAGCGCCGGGTCCGATCCTGGCGCTGTTCATTCTCGGTTGCTGCAACCCCGTACTAGAGTCGCTCATTTTCGTCGCCCTCGGGGTTGCCGTCGACACAATGGTATCGACTCCACCCGACGCGGCGTCGAGGCAGTTCGGCGGGCTATTCTGGCAGATTCCTCTCCTCCTGGTCGGCTCACTCGTCTGCGGAGGCCTCTATGTCGCGCTCGGTCAGCAATCGATTGTTGCGCCCTTCACCAGTCTGATCCACTGGCAGGCTCACCGTCGCGTGGTGCGACGGCCGATGAGCTATTTTCAAGGCGAGTCCTCGGGTCGCGTCGGAACACAGATATTGGAGATTGGGAACACCATCCGAACGTCTGCGCTGCAGGCCCTGTCCTCGATTTGGTTCACAACGATCTTCATTGTCAGTACCGGGGTCGTCTTCCTCGATCTAGACCGCGCTTTCCTGATGCCTCTCGCCCTCTGGGTAGCCGGCTATTCCGTGGTGATCTGGTACTTCACGCCCCGGATTCTAGAGGGAGGTAAGATCAGCTTTGAGGGGTACACACAGCTCTCGGGGCGCCTCGTCGACACGTACGGAAACATCTCGACGGTCAAGCTGTTCGGCGGCGGACAGCAGGAGGACGAGTACATTCGCGCGGGAATCTCGCGCGCCATTCAGGCAAATCGGCCGGTCCAACGCCTCCAAACGCTTCAATGGCTGGCGGTAAACGGTCTGGACGTCGTGCTGATTGTCTGGGTCTTTAGCATCGCACTCAACCTGTGGGCCGCCGACGCGATCGCAGTCGGGGCCATCGTCACGGCGACGGGGCTTGTCATACGCCTCCATTCCACCGGCTACATGATCATAGGCGGCGTGGCGGGCCTCGCACAGAATCTCGGCAAGGTTCAGAGCGCCATGAAGGCGATCGTACCCGAGAATCCGGAGCCGGATCGCCGACCGTCGAACCATCCACCGACAGCGCATGGCATGGTCCGTTTCGACAACGTAGCGTTTCAATATCCAAACGGCGAACGGGTTCTGTCCGGCCTCTCATTTTCCGTGCCTTCGCGCGGAAGTATCGGCATCGTCGGCCTGTCAGGTGCGGGAAAGACTACGATCGTCAATCTCCTCACAGGTCTCTACGCACCGCAATCCGGGACCATCCTGATCGATGGACATGACACCGCTTTTGTCTCCGAGAGCGCGCTGTTCGAGAGTCTGAGCGTCGTCAGTCAGGAACCGTCGCTCTTCAACCGCAGCGTTCGAGACAACGTTCGCTATGGGCGGCCAGGAGCGACCGATGATGAAATCAACGCCGCACTCGCCGCGGCGGCGGCAGATGAGTTCGTCGGAAAACTCGAAGATGCTCACGGACGCCGCGGACTAAATGCAGTCGTGGGCGAACGCGGTGTCCGCCTTTCTGGTGGTCAACGACAACGCATAGCAATTTCTCGAGCGATCCTTCGCGACGCCCCGATCTTCGTGCTCGATGAGCCCACTTCCGCCCTCGACTCCGAGACCGAGGCATCGATTCAGAACACTCTGGCCAAGCTGCGGGAGCGGAGATCACTGATCGTCATCGCCCATCGCGTCTCGACCATTGCCCGCCTCGATCGCATCCTCGTTTTGCACAAAGGCGTGGTTGCCGAAGAGGGGACACACGACGAACTGGTGAGTCGAGGCGGTCAATATTTCACGTTCTGGCAGCACCAGACCGAAGGCGCCGCCGTCTCCTGAGTCCCGCCAATCCCGCGAAGTCGGCTCCTCCGCGTTGAGCGGGTGGGGTCCTCACAAGAACCGGTGGCTCGTCCCCTCCAGCACCAGGCACGTGAGCCGCCCCGTCGCGAAGGCGCCGGTGTCGATGTCGATGCGGTTGGGGCGCACCTCCGGCTCCTCCTTCGGCGTGTGGCCGTGGACGATCACCGCCTCGTGCTCGCGCGTGTCGTCGAGGAAGTCGTAGCGGATCCAGAGGAGATCGTTCTCCGTCTGCCTGTTCAGCGCGACCTGTGGCCGGACGCCGGCATGGCAGAAGAAATAGTCCCCGAAGCGGACCGACAGCTTGAGCCGCTGGATGAAGTCGAGATGCTCGCGCGGGATCACCCGCACGAACTCCGCCCGCACGGCCGTCGGATCGAGGCTGCTCGGGAACGGCAGCTTCACCCCGTAGGAGCGCGTCGTGTCGAGCCCGCCATTGTTGAGGAATCCCTTGGCGCGCGGGTCGTCGAGGAACTCGAGCATCATCGCCTCGTGGTTGCCCTTGAGGCAGACGATCTTCGGGTTGTCGGCGCTGAGCTTCATCAGCCGCTCGACCACGCCCCTGGAGTCCGGCCCGCGGTCGACATAGTCCCCGACATGGACGATGCGGTAGTCGCCGACCGGGCGCGCTCGCATGTCGTCCACGATCTTCGCATGCACCGCGCCGAGCAGCCCGTTGCACCCGTGCACGTCGCCGATCGCGTAGATGCGCAGGCCCGGCGGCGTGGAGGCGTTGCCGAGGATCAAGCGCTCACCGTGCCGTCGCCGACGAGGAGGATGTGGAGCCGCTTCGCCCCGTGCGCTCCAAGAATCAGGATCTGCTCGATGTCGGCGGTGCGCGAAGGGCCGGTGACGAGGTTCACCGTGCGCGGCAGGACGCCGTGGCCGTGCCGGTCGGCGAGGCGCGCCCAGACCGTCTCGTAGTCGCCGGCGATGTCCTCCGCGTCGAGGACGACGATCGTGTGCTCGACGAGGAAGTTGAGCGTGGTCGGATTGTCCGGACCCGAGGTCAGGACCAGCGTTCCGGTTTCCGCGACGGCGCCCTCCGCGTGGCTGAGCCCGACGAGGTCGCTCCCCTCCGTCGGCCCGACGCTGACCGCGAGCTGCGGCGCCGTCCCCCAAGGCAGACCTGCCAGCCGCTGGTCGCCCCCGCGCCGGATCGCCGCCGGGAGGTTGTGCTGCCGGAGGTAGTCGGCCACCGCCGCTGGCACCTCGGCCGCCGATGCGAGCCGCGCGACGCTCGCCTGCGCCCGCTCCGCCATCATCACGAAGAGCTCGACCCGCGCCGCGGGCGCAAGCTGCCCGCGCGCCGGCACGAGCCCGCGATGCGGGTGCGCCAGCCGGTCGGCGACCGCCGCCTGCCGCGCCGGCTCCGCGCCGGTCACCCGCAGCCCGCGCCGCACCTTGCCGAGGACGACGTCCCGCGCGCTCAAGCGCGTCTCCTTTTCGCCCATTGCGCCTGAAAGGTCCCTCCCTCCGGCGCCGCCATGTCGCGATGCTTCGTCCAGCCCGAGGCGAGCGGCAGGGCGCGGAAGCTCCCGCGCCGCCGGCCGACCATCCCGAGGCCGGCCATCGCGACACGCGTCGCCAGCCGATAGAGCCTCGGCCGCCGCGCGAAGAACGCCCAGAACGCGATCCCCGTCCGCATCGCCGCCGGCTGGAGATGCCGCTCGAACTCGCGTTCGCGCCAGTGGCGCATCAGCTTGGGCAGCGGGATCTTCACCGGGCACACTTCCTCGCAGCGCCCGCAGAAGGTCGACGCGTTGGGGAGGTGCCCGGCCTTCTCGATCCCGACCAGCGCCGGCATCAGCACTGCGCCCATCGGCCCGGGATAGACCCCGCCATAGGCATGCCCGCCGATCGAGGCATAGACCGGGCAGTGGTTCATGCACGCGCCGCATTTGATGCAGCGGAGCATCTCGTGGTTCTCCGAGCCCAGCATCGCCGAGCGCCCGTTGTCGATGATCACCACGTGATACTGCTCGGGCCCGTCGGGATCGTTCGGCCGCCGCGGCCCGGTCGAGAAGGTCGTATAGACCGAGAACTCCTGCCCGGTCGCCGAGCGCGCCAGCACCCGCAGCAGCTTCGAGGCGTCGGCGAGCGTCGGCACCACCTTCTCGATCGTGGCGAGCACGATGTGGATCTTCGGCAGCGTCTGGGTGAGGTCCCCGTTCCCCTCGTTGGTGACGATCACCGAGGTCCCCGTCTCGGCGATGAGGAAGTTGGCGCCGGTGATCCCGACATCGGCGGCGAGGAATTTCTGCCGGAGGATCGCCCGTGCCTCGGTGAGCAGCGAGACCGGCTCGTGGAGGTCGCGGGTCGCGGGGAGGGCGGTGTGCGCCGCGCGGAAGGTTTCCTCGATCTGCTCGTGCCGGAGATGCACCGCCGGCGCGATGATGTGGCTCGGCGCCTCCTTGCGGAGCTGGATGATGTACTCGCCGAGATCGGTCTCGACCGGCTCGAGCCCGGCCGCCTCGAGATGCTCGTTGAGGCCGATCTCCTCGGCCACCATCGACTTCCCCTTGGTGACGGTCTTCGCGTTCACGCTCCGGCAGATGTCGAGGACAGCCTTCCGCGCGTCCTCCGCCGTCTCCGCGTAGTGCACGACCCCGCCCGACTCCCGGACCTTGGCCTCATAAGCCTCGAGATAGAGGTCGAGATGAGCGAGGCTGTGCTCCTTGATCGCCTTCGCCTCCTCGCGCAGCGCCTCGAACTCCGGCAGCGCCTCGACCGCCGCCGCCCGCCGCCTGACGAACCCGGTCTCCACCTGCAGCAGCGCCGACTGCAGCAGCTTGTCGTCGAGCGCGACGCGCGCGTTCTCCTTGAACTGCGGCGAGGTCAGCTCCATCGCGCACCAAAACAATGACCGCTTCCCCGGCGAAGGCCGGGGCCCATGCAACGCCTCAGCGGCGTCACCGTCGCATGGATCCCGGCTTTCGCCGGGAAGGCGCTCAAATACTTCACGGATAGATCTTCCTGCCTTCGGCGAGCATCGCCACGAACTGGTCGATGCGCCGGGCACGCGTCTCGGCCCGCTTGGCGTCGCTGACGCGATAGATGATGGCGAAGCGGTTGCGGCTGTCGAGCGTCTCGAAGAACCGCGCCGCCGCGCGATTGCGCTTCAGCGCGGCGAGGAAATCCTCCGGCGGCTCGGCGGTCCGCGGCCCGGCATAGGCCGCGTCCCAGCGCCCGTCGGCCTTGGCCGCCTCGACCTGCTTGAGGCCCGCCGGCTTCATCTCGCCCGACTGGATCAGCCGCTCGGCCCGCTCGCGGTTGATGCGCGACCATTTGGAGCGCGCCCGCCGCGGCGTGAAGCGCTGCAGCCAGTAGGGCTCCTCGTGCGGCGCCGCCTGGCCGTCGATCCAGCCGTGGCAGAGGGCCACCTCGACCGCCGCGGCGTAGGAGAGACTGAGCACGCCCGACCCCTTCTTGGCGAATTGCAGCCAGATGCCGCTCACCTTCGCATGGTTCTTGCCGAGCCATCTGGCGAACGCCGCCCGCGACTCGAACGGCAGGATCGGGTCGTCGTTCTTCACCGTTCCGCCTCGCCGATCGCCGGCCCGTCGGCCATCCCCGCCAGCACCTCGGCGACGTGTCGGACACGCACCGTCGAGCCCTCGCGCCGGAGCTTGCCGGCCATGTTGAGGAGGCAGCCCATGTCGCCGGCAAGGAGCGTCGGCGCGCCGCTGGCGGTCACCGATGCCGCCTTCTTCTCCACGATCCGGTCCGAGATATCTGGATACTTCACCGCGAACGTCCCGCCGAACCCGCAGCACACGTCAGAATCCTTGAGCTCGGTCAGAGTCAGCCCGGCGACCGTCCCGAGAAGCGCCCGCGGCTGCCCGCGCACCCCCAGCTCGCGGAGGCCGGAGCAGGCGTCGTGATAGGTCACCGCCCCGTCGAACGCCGCCTCCACGCGGCGCACGCCGAGCACGTCGCCGAGGAAGCTGGTCAGCTCGAAGACCTTGGCCGAGAAGGCCTCGGCCTTCGCCTTCATCGCCGGCTCGTCGAAGAGGAGCGGGTAGTGGACCCGCAGTTGCCCCGCGCACGAGCCCGACGGCGCCACCACGTAGTCGTAGCCGGCGAACGACTCGATCACCTGCGCGGCGATGGCGGCGGCGTTGCGCCGGTCGCCGGCATTGTAGGCCGGCTGGCCGCAGCAGGTCTGGCTCGGCACGTCCACCACGCAGCCCGCGTCCTCGAGGAGCTTGACGGCCGCGAAGCCGACCGTCGGCCGGAAGAGGTCGACGAGACAGGTGACGAAGAGGCCGACCCGTGGCCGAGGGGGAGGGGAGTTCATTCCGACTAGACCTGACCGCCCGGCGCGGATTTTTCAACCTCTATCGCGCCGTTCCTCACCGGCTGCGCGGCGGCAAGAGCCGGCTCCAGAAGCGCCGGAAATGGTATTTGCCGAAGCGGTGGGCGGCGAACTTGATCCGGTTGTAGAGCCGGTTGCGGTGGCGCGGCGCGTGCTCGATCGCGCTGCTGAACCGGCCGGTCATGCTGCCCTGGAAGAGGAGCGGCGGCTCGGCCCAGTAGACCGCGATGCCGAGAAGCCGGTGCAGTCGGTTGAGGACGAGATCGATCGGGTTGCGCGTCGGCCGCGCGGCGATCGCCTTCAGATAAAGCTCCGCCTCGCGCCAGCCGATGATGTAGGCCTCGGTCGCCCGCACCCGCCGCGCCGGATAGA
This sequence comes from Bauldia sp., assembly GCA_020853895.1. Classification (GTDB taxonomy): domain Bacteria; phylum Pseudomonadota; class Alphaproteobacteria; order Rhizobiales; family Kaistiaceae; genus JADYYB01. The sequence goes on along the minus strand of JADYYB010000137.1, from coordinate 4,412 downwards.
GGAGCTGGCCGGGCCGCAGCTGTCCGGGCGGCGTATAGCGGTTGTTGGCGGCGCCGAGCTGGAGCGAGCAGGGCGGGGCGAGGCCCCGCGCTTCGCGCCGCACCGCCTCGAGCCGGTCGCGGAAGCCGGGCTCGAGGAGCACGTCGTCCTCGACGATCAGCGCTTCCTCCTGCTTGCGGGCAAGGATCGTCCCGTAGGCGCTGAGATGCTTGAGCAGGCACGAGTGCACGCCGACCGACTGCCGCGAGGCGGGATCGATATAGGTCCCGACCATCTCCGGGTCGAACGCGCCCGGATCGTTGCCGAGCACGAACTCGAAGGGCAGCCCGGCCCGTCCGAGCTGGTCGGTGATCGACTGCCGCCGCTCGGCCATGAAACCGGCATGGATCACGTAGATCGGCAGGGCCGGGAGGGTTTCGGCCGGGTTTTCGGCGGCTGCGCTGTCGCTCATTCCTGGCTTCCGATTGCCCTCTGGCGTGCCGGAATCGGCTCTTTCCCTCAATATCACGGCTTACGATGGCCGCTGAGGCGGCTGGGGACCTGAGCGAGTAACCCAGCGCCTTCCGGCCGCAGGGGATGGACGCGCCTCCATCCGCCGGGCGAGAATGGCGGCCGGGAGAAGCTCAGGCTCAGCGGGCGGGACTTTCATGCGCGACAACGGCTCCGGCGCGGGCGCCGAGGACTGGACGAAGCGTTTCGTCCAGCATCCGATGCGCGAGGCCGTGCTCGGCGAGCTGCACGCGCGCCCCTTCCACGCGCTGGTCACGCCGCGGACGGTCATCCACTACGCCTTCATGTCGACCGCCGAGACGGCGGCCGAGGACCGCGCCCGTCTCGCCGCGCGCTGCGAGGCGCGCGGCCTGCCCAAGCCGGGGCCGAACACGCGTCACATGGTGCTGAAGCTCGGCGAGGCGGCGCTGCGCTGGGAGACCCACGCCGAGTTCACCACCTACAGCTTCGACATGCCGCCCCCGAAGGACGGCGTGGATCCGCTGCCCGCACTTTTCGGCAAGGACTTCCAGCCCCCCGGCCCGCTGATCGTCGCCTGCCGGCTCGAGCTCGTCCACGACGACGTGCCGCTCAAGGAGCGCCTCGCCGGCTTCGACCCCGCCTCGCTCGCGGTGTCGCTGGTTGCGGGAGGGCGGGCCCTCATCGCCACCGACTTCAAGCCCAACGACCACGGCCGCACCGACATCCTCGTCGTCGACACCGGCATGTTCCCGCAGGAGCCGGGCTCGACCGCGCAGCGCCTCCTCGAGATCGAGACCTATCGCACCATGGCGCTGCTCGGCCTGCCCGAGACCCAGCGCCTGACTCCGGTCATCCGCCGGATCGAGAGCGAGCTCAGCTCGATCACCGAGCGCATCCGCATGAGCTCCGACCTCGAGCAGAACCGCCATCTCCTCGCCGACCTCACCGGCCTTGCCGCCGACCTCGAGGCGGCGACCGCCACCACCGGCTACCGCTTCGGCGCGAGCCGCGCGTATTTCGAGATCGTCCGCGCCCGCCTCGACGTGATCGACGAGAAGGCGCTCGACGGCTACGTCACCTGGTCGGTCTTCCTCAACCGCCGGCTGCTGCCGGCGATGCGCACCATCCAGGCCACCGACAGCGGCCAGTCCGAGCTCGCCGCCAAGCTCGCCCGCGCCGCCGAGCTTCTCCGCACCCGCGTCGATGTCGAGCTGGAACGGCAGAACAAGGCGCTTCTCGAGACCATGAACCGGCGCGGCCGCATCCAGCTCCGTATGCAGCAGACCGTCGAGGGCCTGTCGGTGGCCGCGATCAGCTATTATGTCATTGGTCTGGTGAGCTATTTGGCCAAGACGGTGACCTTCATCAACCATTCCGTCGATCCCGAGGCGGTCACGGCTGCGGCCGTCCTTCCCGTCGTGCTTCTGGTATGGTTGATGGTGCGGAGAATCCGGCGCGCCTTCGAGGGCCCCGGACACGCGGAGGAATAAGTGACCGCCATCGCCATCCCCACGCCGGATCAGACGATCGTGGCGCGCCGCGACGAGATCGTCGCCGGCCTCCTCGCCCTCGTCGGCTCCGATGGGCTCATCGTCTCGGAGGACGAGCGCCGCGCCTACGAGACCGACGCGCTCACCGCCTATCGCCGCATCCCGCTCGCCGTCGTCCTGCCGACCTCGACCGCCGAGGTCTCCGAGGTGCTTCGCTATCTCTGCCGCGAGGGCGTCAAGGTCGTGGCGCGCGGCGCCGGCACCTCGCTCTCCGGCGGCGCGCTGCCGGTCGAGGACGCGGTGGTCCTCGGCCTCTCGCGCATGAACCGGGTGCTCGAGATCGACACCGCCAACCGGGTCGCCCGCGTCGAGGCCGGCGTCACCAATCTCGGCATCAGCCAGGCTGTCTCCCATCTCGGCTTCTTCTACGCCCCCGATCCCTCGAGCCAGCTCGCCTGCACCATCGGCGGCAATGTCGCGATGAACTCGGGCGGCGCGCACTGCCTCAAATACGGCGTCACCACCAACAACGTGCTCGGCCTTACCATGGTGCTGATGGACGGCACGGTGACCGAGCTCGGCGGCTCCTATCTCGACGCCGGCGGCTACGATCTCCTTGGCCTCGTCATCGGCTCGGAGGGCCAACTCGGCGTCGTCACCGAGGCCACGGTCCGCATCCTGCCGGCCGCCGAGGGCGCGCGCCCGGTGCTGATCGGCTTCAACTCGGCCTCCGACGCCGGCGCGTGCGTGGCCGCCATCCTCGCCGAGGGCATCGTGCCGGTGGCGATCGAGTACATGGATCGCCCGGCGATCAAGGTCTGCGAGGCCTTCGCCCATGCCGGCTACCCGCTCGACGTGGAGGCCATGCTGATCGTCGAGGTCGAGGGCTCGGAGGAGGAGATGACCGAACTCCTCGCCCGCATCGAGGCGATCGCCGCCCGGCACCGCCCGACCAATATCCGCCTCTCGCGCTCGGAGGCCGAGAGCGCCGCCATCTGGAAGGGCCGCAAATCGGCCTTCGGCGCGGTCGGCCGTCTCGCCGACTATATCTGCATGGACGGCACCATCCCCACCGGCAAGCTGCCCGAGGTGCTCGACGGCATCACCCGCATCTGCGACAGCTACGGCCTCAAGGTCGCCAACATCTTCCACGCCGGCGACGGCAACCTCCATCCGCTCGTCCTCTACAACATGAACGACCCCGTGCAACTGCAGAAGGCCGAGGACGCCGGCGCGGAGATCCTGAAGCTCTGCGTCGAGGTCGGCGGCTGCCTGACCGGCGAGCACGGCGTCGGCATCGAGAAGCGCGAGCTGATGACCTACCAGTTCACGCCCGATGATCTCGACGCCCAGATGCGGGTGAAGACGGTCTTCGACCCCGCCTGGCTCCTCAACCCGCACAAGGTCTTCCCGCTCGCCGGACGGCCGCTTCCTCCTGCCCGTGCGGCATGAGCGCAGCCCGTCCATGAACGCCCGGCCGGCCGGCAAGACGAGGCCGATGCTCGAGGGGACGCTTCTCCCGCGCAGCGAGGAGGAGGTCGCCGAGCTGGTGCGCGAGGCAGGCGCTTCGGCGACCCCGCTGGCCGTCACCGGCGGCGGCACGCGTTCCGGACTCGGCCGCGCCGTGCAGGCGCCGGCGGAGCTCTCGGCCCGCGCGCTGAGCGGTGTCACGCTCTATTCGCCCGAGGAACTGGTGATCTCCGCCAAGGCCGGCACGCCGGTCGCCGAGATCGAGAAGCTCCTGGCGACCAAGCGGCAGCGCCTCGATTTCGAGCCGATGGACCACCGCCCGCTCTACGGCACCAAGGGCGAGCCGACCATCGGCGGGGTGGTTGCCGCCAACGTCTCCGGCCCGCGGCGCGTCGTCTCCGGCGCCGCCCGCGATGCGCTGATCGGCCTTCGCGCCGTCACTGGCTCGGGCGAGATCATCAAGAACGGCGGCCGGGTGATGAAGAACGTCACCGGCTACGATCTCCTGAAGCTCTTCGCCGGCTCCTATGGCACGCTGGCGGTCCTCACCGAGGTCACCTTCAAGGTCCTGCCCGCGCCCGAGAACGAGATCACCATGGTCCGCGAGGGTCTCGGCGACGGCGAGGCGGTCGCCGCGCTGACCCACGCGCTCGGCACGCCCTTCGGCGTCACCGGCGCCGCCCACAGGCCGGGGAACGGCGAGACGCCGTCCCGCACCTATATCCGCCTCGAGGGCCTCGCCAGCTCCGCGCTCGCCCGCGCCGACAAGCTCGCCGAGGCGCTCTCCTGGGCCCGTCCCTCGATCGAGGACGCGGCGCACTCCGCCCGCATCTGGGCTGACATCCGCGACGTCCGCCTCCTGCATGCGCCTTCCGGCTCCCCGCTCTGGCGCATCTCGGTCAAGCCGACCGACGGCCCCGCCGTCGCCGCCGCGATCCGCGCCGCCTTCCCCTCCGAGATGCTGTTCGACTGGGGCGGGGG
>JADYYB010000136.1 GCA_020853895.1 Bauldia sp. | reverse complement strand
ACCTCCTGCGCGAGCGCGACGGTGAGCGCGGCCACCGCTGCCTTGCTCGCGGCATAGGCCGCCATGCCGGCGCCGGCGCGCCATTCGAGTGCCGGCCGCGCGGCGACGTTGACGATCCGCCCGCCTTCCCCGGTCGCCTGCATCGCCCGCACCGCGGCCGAGCAGCAGAGGAACGTGGTGAGGGCGTTGATGCTGAGCATGCGCATCAGGAGCGCCTGATTGGTCGCCGCCACCGGCGCCGCCGCGAACCCGCCCGCGCAGTGGATCGACGCCCACAGCTTCGGCACGCCGGCGTAGAACCCCTGCACCTGGCCCTCGTCACTGAGATCGACCGGACTGGCCACCCGCACCTGGCTGTGCCCGCGGAGCTGAAACCCCTCGGCGTCCTTGGCCGAGAAGGCCGGCACATGGCAGGTCGCGCCCGCCGCGACCAGCGCCTCGACCACCGCCGAGCCCAGCGGCCCGGTCCCGCCCGTCACCACGACATCCCGGTCCTGAAAATCCATCGCTCAGCCCTCCGTGAAGGCCCGGAGGATGGTCCAAACCAGCGGCCCGGCCAAGCGGCATCGGGCATCCGGCATCGGGCATCCGGCATCCGGTGCGTGGCGTCTTCCGGATGCCTGTTGCCGGATGCCCCATGCCCGATGCCCTTTGCCCGGTTCTCCTCGCCGCCTTGCCCCGCTATAACGCCCCTCACGGTCAGGGGAGGCTCATCCTGCAGTCGACGCGTGTTCTCGTCTTCGCCGGCTCGATCCGCACGGGCGCGCTGTCGGCCAAGCTCGCCGCGATCGCCGCGCGGGAGCTGGCCGTGCAGGACGCCGAGGTCACCCTCATCTCGCTCGCCGACTACCCGCTGCCGCTTTATAACGGCGACGACGAGGCGCGCTCCGGCATCCCCGACAACGCCCTCAAGCTCGCCCGGCTCATCGAGGCGCAGCAGGGCGTGTTCATCTCCACGCCCGAGTACAACCACTCGCTGCCCCCGCTCCTCAAGAACGCCATCGACTGGGTGAGCCGCATCAAGCCCGGCAAGGGCCCCGACTACCGCTACCGGCTCTTCGCCCTCGGCGGCACCTCGGACGGCTTCATCGGCGGCGCGCGCGCGGTGGTCGATCTCCGCAAGGTCCTCGCCTATGGGCTGAAGGCGATCATCATGCCCGACCAGATCACCGTTTCGAAGGCCAAGGTCGCCTTCGACGAGGCGGGCAACTTCACCGATCCGGCGCCCGCCGCGCAGCTGAAGCTGGTCTGCGAGAAGCTGATCGAGACCATCCGCCGGATGCGAGGCTGATCCCCATGGCGACCGTGAAGCCCGAGACCCCCGCCGAGAGCCTGATCGTCGCCCTCGACCTGCCCTCGGTGGACGAGGCCGAAGGCGTGGTGGCCGAGCTCGGGGAGGCGGTGAGCTTCTACAAGATCGGCTTCCAGCTGGTGATCGCGGGCGGCCTCTCGCTGGCCGAGGACCTCGTCGCCGCGGGGCGGCGCGTCTTCCTCGACCTGAAGCTCCTCGACATCGACAACACGGTCGCGAGCGGCGTGGAGAGTGCGGTCAAGCGCGACTTCACTTTCCTCACCATCCACGCCTATCCGAAGGCGATGCGCGCGGCGGTCGCCGCGCGCGGCGATGCCGGCCTCGCCCTCCTCGGCGTGACGGTGCTGACCTCGATGGACGATGCCGACGTCGCCGCCGCCGGCTACGCGGTCTCGCTCGAAGAGCTGATCGACGCCCGCGTCCGCGACGCGGTGGCGGCCGGCATGGACGGCATCGTCGCCTCCGCCGCCGAGGCCGCCACGATCCGCCGCATCGTCGGCCCGGACCGGCTCATCGTCACCCCCGGCGTCCGGCCGAGGGGCGAGGGCGCCGGCGACCAGAAGCGCGTCGTCACCCCGGCCGATGCGATAAAGGCCGGCGCCGACTACCTCGTCGTCGGCCGCCCGATCGTAGGAGCCCGCGACCGCAAGACCGCCGCCGAGCGGATCATCGAAGAGATCGCCTCGGCCCGCGGGTAGACATGACCGACGGCGACTGGGTCCAGATCACCGGCGCGGCTTCCGACCCGCTGATCGGCGACTCGGAAATCCTCTCCATCCACTTTCGACCTGATGGCGGCGGGCTGTTGCTCGAGCTCGAGAACGGCTTCCCGGACGGCTTCCGCGTCAGCGAGCTTCGCTTCCGCGGCGTCGAGTTCTTCCAGCTCGCGAACGATGCGCTCCACTACTTGGGTGGCATCGAGATCTTCGATCGTGTCTCGGATGCCCTGAGCCACCCCGAGGTCGGCCTGTACCTCCGAAGCGCCTTTCCCAATTCGCCTGCCTGGCTGCCCAGGCTGTCCGAATTGCCGGGGTTGAAGGTCTACCGCTTGATGCCTATTGCAGGCGCCGAAACCTTCGTGGTGTGCAGCGAAGCCGCGATGCGTCCCTGGAGACCCAAACCCGAATGACCAAAGGCTACTGGATCGTCCGCCTCGACATCACCGATCAGGAGAAGTACGACGCCTATCGCGCGCTGAACGGCGCCGCGTTCAAGAGATACGGCGGATATTTCCTCGTCCGCGGCGGCAAGTTCGAGACCCTGTCCGGCGAGTCGCGGTCACGGAACGTCGTCCTCGAATTCCCGAGCTATCAGGCCGCCCTCGACTGCTACCACTCCCCAGAGTACGCCCGCGCGCTGGAGGCTCGCGGGGGCGGCGTGGTGATCGATACCGTCGTCATCGAAGGCTACGACGGCCCCCAGCCCTGACCGCGGGCCGGCCGGCAATCTCTTAACCTCCCCCTTGCGGGAAGGTCGAAATCGCGGAGCGATTTCGGGAGGGGGTAAGCCGGAAGAGTTCCACGGAAAGAAACGCGGGCTTCGCCCGCTACCCCCTCCCGAAGATGCTCCGCCCCGATCAAGTTGGGGGCTCCGCATCTTCGACCTCCCCGCAAGGGGGAGGTTAAGGCCTTGAGACCCTCTCAGAGGTTGGCCAAAGGCGGCAGGGGTATTGCCCGAACGCCCCCGACAATGACAGGTAGAGGGCGACTTTCGCCGAAAGAGACCTTCCATGACCGACCTCCGCCTCATGGTCGCCGGCGCCTCCGGCCGGATGGGGCAGACCCTGATCCGCATCATCGCCGAGTCGCCCGGCGTGCGCCTCGCCGCCGCGCTGGAGCGGCCCGGCGCCGACGGGATCGGCGAGGATGCCGGCACGCGCGCCGGCGCGGGCGCGACCGACGTCGACATCGACACCGACGCCGCGAGGCTGGTCCGCGAGGCCGACGCGATCCTCGATTTCACCACCCCTGCGGCGACCGTGGCGCTGGCCAAGGTCGCGGCCAGGGCGCATGTCGCCCACGTCATCGGCACGACCGGGTTCAGCCCCGCCGAGGAGGCGGAGATCGCCGAGGCCGCCCGCCACACGGCCATCGTCAAGTCCGGCAATATGAGCCTCGGCGTGAACCTCCTTGCCCGGCTGGTGCGCATCGCGGCCACCGCCCTCGACGCCGATTTCGACATCGAGCTCGCCGAGATGCATCACCGCCACAAGGTCGACGCCCCGTCCGGCACCGCGCTTCTCCTTGCGAAGGCCGCCGCCGAGGGCCGTGGCATCGACCTTGCGAGCCACAAGGTCACCGCACGCGAGGGCCAGGTCGGCCCGCGCCGGCGGGGCGACATCGGGTTCTCGGTCATGCGCGGCGGTTCGGCGGTCGGCGACCATTCCGTCCTCTTCGCGGGCGAGGGCGAGATCATCGAGTTGAGCCACCGCGCCTTCGACCGTGCGATTTTCGCAAGGGGGGCCATCAAGGCCGCCCTCTGGACTCGCGGCAAGAAGCCGGGCCTCTATTCGATGTCGGATGTCCTGGGGATTTCGTGAACGCGGATGGAACGGCTGCTGGTTCTCGTCCGTCACGGACAAAGCGACTGGAATCTCAAGAACCTCTTCACCGGCTGGCGTGACGTCGACCTGACCGAGCTCGGCGTCGAGGAGGCCAGGCGGGCAGGGCGGCTCCTCAAGGAGAGCGGCCTCGAGTTCGACGTCGTCTTCACCTCGGTCTTGCTTCGGGCGCGGCGCACGCTCGACCTCGCGATGGAAGAGATGGGCTCGCCCGACCTCCCGGTCCTCCGCGACCTCGCGCTGAACGAGCGCGACTACGGCGACCTCACCGGCCTCGACAAGGACGAGGCGCGGCAGCGCTGGGGCGAGGAGCAGGTCCATCTCTGGCGCCGCTCCTACGCGGTCGCCCCGCCCGGCGGGGAGTCGCTCAAGGACACCGGCGCCCGCGTCTGGCCCTATTATCTCCGCGAGATCCTGCCGCGCGTGCTGCGCGGCGAGCGGACGCTGGTCGTCGCCCACGGCAACTCGCTGCGCGCCCTGATGATGGTGGTGGAAGGCCTCTCCCCCGAGGAGATCGTGGCGACCGAACTCGCCACGGGCGTCCCCATCGTCTACCGCCTCCTCGAAGACTCGACCTTGGCGTCGAAGACGGTCCTGACGCCTTAGCCTCGACGGCGCGTCCTTTGGAGCGATTCCGCACCACGGACCAGCCCCCTCTCCCCGGAGGGGAGAGGGTTGGGGTGAGGGGGTACAGGTCCATCCGGAGAGGGCGCGCGACGGTGCCTCATCCGGAGAGGTGGAGCCCCCTCACCCGGATCCCGCCTCGCCTCCGGCGAGCCGGGATGCCGACCTCTCCCCGCCGGGAGAGGTGAGTTCATCCGGCTGGCACCCCGCCAAGACGCGGGGAGTCGACTTCGGGAAGGCGCACTATCTCCTCCCCTGCTTGCGGGGGAGGGTAGGGAGGGGGAACCGCCGGCGAATGAGGCGAGCCTCTAGCCGCGCGCCACGCCCGCTTCCCAGCCCAGGATGGCGCGCTTCCGGGTCAGCCCCCAGTGGTAGCCGGTGAGGCTGCCGCCCTTGCCGAGCACGCGGTGGCACGGCACGACGAACGAGAGCGGGTTGCGGCCGACCGCGCCGCCGACCGCCCGCACCGCCTTGGGCTGCTCGAGTGCCTCGGCGATCGCCGAGTAGGAGGTCGTCTGCCCGAACGGCACCTCCAGCAGCGCCTGCCACACCCGCACCTCGAAATCGCTGCCGATCAGCACCACGCGCAGCGCCTGTTCCTGCCGCCACGCCGCCGGCTCGAAGATGCGCCGCACATAGGGCTCCGTCGCCGCCACGTCCTGGACGAAGCGCGCCTTCGGCCAGCGCCGCGTCATGTCGGCGAGCACCGCTTCCTCCTGCCCGTCATCGGCGAAGGCGAGGCCGGCGAGCCCGCGCTCGGTGGCCATCACCAGCGCGTGCCCGAACGGGGAGGGGTGGAACGCCCAGCGGACCTCGATCCCCGCGCCGCGCGCCTTGAAGTCCCCCGGCGTGATCGCCTCGTGGGTGACGAAGAGGTCGTGGAGCCGTGCCGGCCCCGACAGACCCAGCTCCATGCTCGCATCGAGGAGCGAGGCGTCGGACGCAAGGAGCGGCCGCGCCCGGTCGAGCGTCACCGCCTGCAGGAAGGTCTTGGGCGTCAGCCCCGCACCGGACGTGAAGAGCCGGTGCAGCGCCATCGGCGCGAGCCCGACATGCTCAGCCACGGCCGCGAGCGAGGGCTGCTCCTGCCAGTTGAGCGTCATGAACTCGATCGCGCGGCGGATCACGTCGTAGTCGGCCGACGGCGGCGGCGTGGCGAAGATGGGCGGATCGGACGGCACGGGGTGGAAGCCTAGCATCGAGGGTCTCCTTCTCGGAGACGATCTAGGCATCCGCGAACGCGTCAACCACCCGTTTCTTGCAGCCGTCCGGCGCGGAGGTCGGCCATCGCCTGGCCGAGCGCCTTGGCGAAGCTGGCGCGGTCGCCCGGGTTGAGGAAGCGCCCGAAGAGGAAGGCCCTGCCGCGCGAGACGATGCGCATGGCGAGCACGCCCCACTCGCTCTGCTCGATCTCGAGCTTCGACCAGTAGGGGTGGAACGTCCACACCCGCTCGTTGCCGTTCGGCATCACCCGTTTGATGGTCAGCGTCGTCGGGCGGAGCTCGACCTCCTCGTAGGCGAGCGCGGAGCGGTAGTTGAGCCGGAAGGCGACATAGACGAGCGCGAGGTCGAGCCCGAAGAAGCCCACCACCGGCCAGGCGCCCATCAGCCAGAAGGCGAACCCCGCCGTGAACGACACGGCGATCACGAACGCCATCAGGGTGAGGAACCCGTCCGGGCTCAGCGACCGGTAGGGGGTCAGCGTCGCGCTGAAGAGGGGCCTGTCATTGCTCTCGCTCATCGCCCCTCATTATAGCTTGCGGATGGCTAGTTCAGAACCGCCCTCTTCGCCGCGCCGCCGGGTTGATGCGAACCGCAGCCGGCCCAAGCGCCCGGCCCGGCTGACGGGACCCGAGATCGAGGAGGTTTTCCGCCGTTTCGCGGAGGCGAACCCAGAGCCGAGAGGCGAGCTTGAGCATAGGGACCCTTTCACTCTCCTGGTCGCCGTCGTCCTGTCGGCCCAGGCGACCGATGCAGGAGTCAACAAAGCCACGCGCGGTCTGTTCCGCATAGCCGACACGCCGGCGAAGATGGTGGCGCTCGGCGAGGCCGGCCTGATCGAGCATATCCGCTCCATCGGCCTCTTCCGCGGCAAGGCGCGCAACATCATCGCGCTGTCCGAGACGCTGCTGCGCGAGTACGGCGGCGAGGTCCCGCATTCGCGCGAGGCGCTCGAGGCCTTGCCCGGCGTCGGCCGGAAGACCGCGAACGTCGTCCTCAACATCGCCTTCGGCGAGCCGACCATCGCGGTCGACACGCACCTCTTCCGGGTCAGCAACCGCACCGGCCTCGCCCCCGGCAAGACTCCCCTCGAGGTCGAGACGCGGCTCCTCAAGGTCGTGCCGGAGCGCTACCGCCTGCATGCCCATCACTGGCTGATCCTGCACGGCCGCTATGTCTGCCTCGCCCGCAAGCCGAGATGCCCCGAGTGCCTCATCCGCGACCTCTGCCGCTACCCCGACAAGACCCCAGCGTGAGAGAGCCAACATGCCCCCTCTCCCCGGCGGGGCGAGGGTTGGGGTGAGGGGGCTCTGCCCCATCCGAATGAAACGCTGGACTTGGGACCCAGCCGGATAGGTGGAGCCCCCTCACCCTCGCTTCGCTCGACCTCTCCCCGCCGGGGAGAGGTGAAGTGTGGCGTGTCCACTTGCTTCGCGGCGGCGCTGGACAGACCGCCCGCCCGGAATGCTACGACGGACCTCCAACGGAGCCATGCGAATGCCCCACCGCTTCGATGTCCTTGGCATCGGCAACGCCATCGTCGACGTGCTCGCCCGCGCCGAAGATGATTTCCTCGTCGACAACCGCCTCGCCAAGGGAACGATGCGCCTCGTCGACGCCGAGGAGTCGGCGCGCCTCTACGGGGCGATGGGGCCGGCGGTGCAGGCCTCGGGCGGCTCGGCCGGCAACACCATCGCGGGTGTCGCCTCGCTCGGCGGCAAGGCGGCCTTCATCGGCAAGGTGGCGGACGACGATCTCGGCGCGGCCTACCGCCATGACCTCGCCGCGCAGGGCGTCCATTTCGCGACCGAGCCGCTCCCCGGCGAGGACACCGGCCGCTGCATGATCCTGGTCACGCCCGACGGCGAGCGGACGATGAACACCTTCCTCGGCGCGTCCCTCAAGCTGGCCCCCGGCGACGTCGAGCCGGCAATCGTCCGCGATGCCGCCATCACCTATCTCGAGGGCTATCTCTGGGATCCGCCCGCGGCCAAGGAGGCCTTCCTCGAGGCCGCCCGCATCGCCAGGAAGTCCGGCCGCCGCGTGGCGCTCACCCTCTCCGACCCGTTCTGCGTCGACCGATACCGCGGCGAGTTCCGCCGCCTCGTCGTCGACCGCGAGGTCGATATCCTGCTCGCCAATGTCCGCGAACTGCATGCGCTCTACGAGACCGCCGACCTCCCGACCGCGATCGCGGCGCTCCAGGCGGAGTGCCCGCTGGCCGCGGTGACGGCGAGCGCGGACGGCGCCTATGTCGTCACGCCCGAGCGGGTCGAGCGCGTCCCCGCCCACCCGGTCGAGCGCGTGGTCGACGCCACCGGCGCGGGCGACCTCTTTGCCGCCGGCTTCCTCTACGGCCTCGCGCGGCGCTGGAGCCCGAAGCGCAGCGCCGAGCTGGGGGCGCTCGCGGCCGCCGAGGTCATCTCTCACATGGGCCCGCGCCCCGAGACCAGCCTCGCCGAGCTCGTCCGCCAGGCCGGGTTCTAGTGGCCGGCCGTCGAGGTCGTGCCTTGGTAACCCCGCTGAGGGATAACCACGGCCGGGGAATCGCGCCCAATTGTCACGCCCAGGCCGGCAAAGTATGCCTGTGGCGTGCGGCCGGAGGCTTCTGCTCCGATTCGCCTGACCAGGCAGAGGTGCTGGAATGATCAAGGAATTCAAGGAATTCGCCCTTCGCGGCAACATGCTCGATCTGGCGATCGGTATCGTCATCGGCGCGGCCTTCACCGGCCTCGTGAACTCGGTGGTCGCCGATCTCATCATGCCGGTGATCGGCGTCATCACCGGCGGCATCGACTTCACCAACCTCTACTGGCAGCTCGCCGGCGCGCCGCAGCCGACCCTCGCCCTCGCCCGCGAGGCCGGCGCGACGATCGCCTACGGCAATTTCATAACCCTCGTCATCAACTTCCTGATTGTGGCCTTCGTGCTGTTCATGATCGTGAAGGCGGTGAACCGCATGCGCCGCCCGAAGGACGCCGCGCCGGGCGCCCCGCCCCCGCCGCCGGAGGACATCGTGCTCCTGCAGGAGATCCGCGACCTCCTCGCCAAGCAGGGCCGCGCGAAGTAGGCCCTGCTCTCTGACTTTCCTCCCCCTGAAAGGGGGAGGTCCGTCAGCGCAGCTGACGGGGTGGGGGTAAGTCATTTGCAGGCGATAAGCCGTGGGGACGTACCCCCACCGGCGCTGCGCGCCACCTCCCCCTTTCAGGGGGAGGAAATTCAAAAGAGACTACCCGCCCGCGGGCGGGAACACGGCGAGCTTGGTGTTCGCCCCGCCCATGTGGCGGACCGTGGCCGCGTCCTCGGCCTGCTCGAAGGTGCGCGGCAGGTCGAGCTTGGCCCATACCTCGCTGAGCGCGGCGGCGAGCCTGGCGATCAGCGCCTCGCCGTGGAACGGGGTCGGGGTGATGCGGAGCCGCTCGGTGCCGCGCGGCACGGTCGGGTAGTTGATCGGCTGGATGTAGATGGAGTGGTCCTCCATCAGCATCTGGCTGGCCTTGCGGCAGAGCTCGGGCTCGCCGACCAGGACCGGCACGATATGCGTGTCGTTGGCCATCACCGGGAGGCCTGCGGCCTTGAGCGCGGCCTTGGTCAGGCCGACATTCCGCTGATGCGCCTCGCGCTCGGCGCTCGAGGCCTTGAGGTGGCGGATCGAGGCGCCCGCCGCCGCCGCGAGCGAAGGGGGGAGGGCGGTGGTGAAGATGAAGCCCGGCGCGTAGGAACGCACCGCGTCGACCACGGAGCGGGAGGCGGCGATATAGCCGCCCAGCACGCCGAAGGCCTTGGCCAGCGTGCCTTCGATCACGTCGATGCGGTCCATCACCCCGTCGCGCTCGGTGATGCCGCCGCCGCGCGGCCCGTAGAGGCCGACCGCATGCACCTCGTCGATATAGGTCATCGCGCCGTAGCGCTCGGCGAGGTCGGCGATGCGGGCGATCGGCGCGATGTCCCCGTCCATCGAATAGACCGACTCGAACACGATCAGCTTCGGCCGCTCCTTGCCGGCGGCCGCGAGCAGCTCCTCGAGATGCTCGAGGTCGTTGTGGCGGAAGATCTTCTTGAGCGCGCCCGAGCGGCGCACGCCCTCGATCATCGAGGCGTGGTTGAGCTCGTCGGAGAGCACCACGCAATCCGGCAGGAGCCGCGCGATGGTCGAGATCGCGGCCTCGTTGGAGACGAAGCCCGAGGTGAAGACGAGGCCCGCTTCCTTGCCGTGGAGGTCGGCCAGCTCGTTTTCGAGCTCGACCAGCGGGTGGTTGGTGCCCGAGATGTTGCGCGTACCCCCGGCGCCGGCGCCCATGCCGGTCGCCGCGTTGCACATCGCCTCGATCACGGCCTTGTGCTGGCCCATGCCGAGATAGTCGTTGGAGCACCAGACGGTGATTTCCCGCGCCGCGCCGTTCTGGCGCCAGATGGCGGTCGGGAACCGGCCGGCGATACGTTCGAGGTCTGCGAAGACCCGGTAGCGCTTTTCGGCGTGCAGCGCCTCGATGGCGCCGGCGAAAATCGACTCGTAATTCATGCGCTACCCACTTCCGCTGGACGCGCGAAAACTTAGTTCGGAGAAACTCCAAAGTCCACGGGCAGGTTGCCACGGCACGGAAAGGTGACGCGGCCGCGGAATGGCGTGGAACGGCCACGCCGCGCGAGGTCGCGCCGGGCTCAGATACGGTAGAGCTGGAGCTTGTTGACGCGGTGGTCGGGGTGCCTTGCGGGCGCGACCAGCGGCTCGAGGAACTGCACGCCCATCTCGGTGGAGGTCCGCCAGGTGGCGCGCACATGGGCGATCACCGCGTCGCCCACCACGTAGAGGTAGAAATCGTTCGGCAGGGACAAATTGCCCTCGATGAGGAGCCGGGCGCCATGCGCCGACAGGTTCCTGATCTGGCAGTCGAAGCTCATGTTAAAGCCGCCGAACAGCAGACGCGCGGCCTTGAGCGCGCGCGGACGGGGCTCCTGCCGCCGTTCCGCGGGGCCGGAATCGCCGCTCGATGTCGCGTTCATGTCCATGCCCGGAAAGGTAATGACTCAAGGGGAAGAAATCTCGTACCGGGCCGGGGAAATTTGACGACATTCTTAACGGTCGACTCGTCAAGCCCGCTCGCCGCGCCAGATTCCCGAGCAGCCGAGGGTCGGCGAGGTCCAGCTTCCGGTCGCAGCGTCCCCGGAAACCGCGCCGCTGACATCGACCACGTCCTCGCGATAGGCGACGCGGACGTTAACGTTGCCGTTCGGGCTGATCTCCCCGCTCGCCTCGACATTGAACCAGCCGGCATATTCGACCGCGCCGTTGTCGACCCGGATCGCGAGGCGAAGGTTCTGCTCGCATTTCTCGCTCTGCCCGACCACCTGGATCGACCAGCGCCCGTCATAGGCCACGACCGCCCGGGTTGGCGACACCATGCCGGCGAAGATGCCGGTGGCGAGAAGGGTGCAAAGCGTGCTGCGGATCATCGGAAGTCTTTCCTCGTCAAGGCTGTGCCGAGGAGACCGCCATCCGGTCCCCCCTCTGAAATCGGAGGAGGTTTTGCCGGAGCGCGCCTGAACCGGTTCGGAAGGCCCGGTTCATCCCCCGTTCAGGCGGGGGGGCAGGATCGGGCCGAGGAACGGGCGTCGGCGCCTGGTGTTTGCGCTTCACGCAGACACGCGAGGACCCCATGAACAAACCCGCCCAGCATCAGAGCAGGCAGCCCGGCATCGAGGAGAAGATGCGGCCGCCGCCGCGCTTCGAGCCGTTCTTCCCCGGCGTCGGCAAGCTCGCCGGCAAGGTGGCGCTCATCACCGGGGGCGACAGCGGCATCGGCCGCGCCATCGCCGCTGCCTTCGCCAACGAGGGCGCCGACATCGCCATCGCCTATCTCGACGAGGACAAGGACGCGGGGGCGACGCGCGAGATCGTCGAGGAGATGGGGCGGAAGGCGATCCTCATCCGCGGCGATCTCGGCGAGGAGACGCATTGCCGGAAGGCCGTAGGGCAGACGATGAAGGCATTCGGCCGCCTCGACATCCTCGTCAACAACTGCGCCGAGCAGCACGTCGCCGAGGCCTTCGAGGACGCCCCCTCCGCTCAGTTCGACCGGACCTTCCGCACCAACATCCTCAGCTACCTCTACCTCACCAAGGCGGCTCTTCCGCACATGAAGAAGGGAGCCGTGATCCTCAACACCGCCTCGATCACCGCCTTCCGGGGCAACCCGGTCCTGGTCGACTACAGCGCGACCAAGGGGGCGATCGTCTCCTTCACCCGCGCCCTCGCCGTGCAGCAGGCCGAGAACGGCATCCGCGTCAACGCGGTCGCGCCGGGGCCGATCTGGACCCCGCTCATTCCGGCCTCGTTCGACGCGGGGAAGGTCGCCGAATTCGGCGCCGACACCGCGCTCGGCCGGCCCGGCGAGCCCAACGAGGTGGCCGCGGCCTTCCTCTTTCTCGCTTCGCCCGAGAGCGCCTACGTCACCGGCGAGGTGATCAACGTCAACGGCGGCACGCCGATCTGAAATCCGCATCGGCGGACAAGAAAAAAGCCCCGGCGGTGAGCCGGGGCTTTTCTTTTTCGCGTGAGCCCGAGGCCTACCGGGCGAAGACCCGGAAGGACGAGATCGAGTCGTTGGCGTTGCCGGTCAGCTGCGAGACGTTGCCCCCCAGCGACTGGCACTGGCCGCTATAGCCGAAGTCCGAGCACACCTGCACCCAGACGCTGGGATCGACGCGGATCGAGGAGATCCGGTCGTTCCAGTTCTGCGGCAGGTCGGGGTCGGACTGGCCCGCGGTCGCGCAGAAGCTGCCGCCCTGGTAGTTCCAGTCGCCGTAGAAGCAGACCTGGCCCTGCGGCGGGGGCGGCGGAGGCGGCGGCGGGAACGGTCCCGGACCCGGAGGCGGGAACGGTCCCTGGTTGCCGCTGCCGACGCGGTACGAGGAGGCCGTGTCGTTGCGGTTGCCGAGCTGCGGGGCGTCGCTCGTGTAGTAGTCGCAGCCGCCCTGGTAGAAGAAGTCGCGGCAGAGCAGCGCCCCGCCCGAGCTCGGTCCGACGCGCAGCGAGGAGATGCGGTCGTTCCAGCTGCCCGGGAGGTCGGGGTCGTTCTGTCCGCGGTTCGCGCAGAAGCTGGCGCCCTGGTAGTTGTTGTCCGCGTAGAAGCAGACCTGGTTGGCGTTGACCGGCGGCGGACCGGGCTGGTTCGGCCGCGGGATCTGGTTGAGGAAGAATTGCAGGATCGCGAGGCCGAGCTGGTCGCCGACCGACGAGAGCGGCGCGCCACGCTGCGGATCGCGGAGATACTGGGCGGAGACCCAGCCGCGGGCGTTCCCGTAGAGGACGTTGCACCAGGCATAGCCCTGGTAGCATCCGAACACCGGCACGACCGTGCCGGCGGGGATCGCGGTGATCACCCGGTATTGGGTTCCGGGCCCCTCGCGCATGTTCACGTTGACCGTGACCTGCGCCTGGTAGCTTTGCGCCTGGGCGGACGAGGCGAAGCCCGTCACCAGGAGCAGCAACAGGACTAGACGTGCTGCCATCAGTTTGTTCTCCAACAATCGAGGTTCATCCGCCCGCTGGCAGCAGAACGGCTACGCTCCTGCCTCAGTTCCAATCCGGCCGAAAGCCTCGGGTTCGCCCACCCTCCCGGGTTCCATAGTCCGCCCGCCGGTCACAGCCAAGCCGAAGCCCGATAACGGTTTTTTGTACCGCGGCCTGTTTCTCTTGCGTTGCACCATTCTTTGGTGATGATGGCACCCCGCGCCGGACTGGGAGAGGAATCGAGGGGCGCGAGCGGGTTGCCGGTTTTGGCTCTGAGTCCTCTGAGATGATCGGCCTCGTCCTCGTCACGCACGGCAGGCTTGCCGTCGAGTTCCGGGCTGCGCTCGAGCATGTGGTCGGCGCGCAGACGCAGATCGAGACCATCTCCATCGGCCCGGAAGACGACATGGAGCGCCGCCGGCAGGATATCCTCGCCGCGATCGCGGACGTGGATGCCGGCAAGGGGGTGATCCTCCTCACCGACATGTTCGGCGGCACGCCGTCCAATCTCGCCATCTCGGTGATGAAGGCCGGCGCGATCGAGGTGCTGGCCGGCGTCAACCTGCCGATGCTCATCAAGCTCGCCAGCGTTCGTGACGAGAAGCCGCTCGAGGCAGCGCTCACCGACGCGCAGGAGGCGGGCCGGAAATACATCAAGCTCGCCAGTCAGCTCCTGGCGGGCAAATGAAGCCCGAGCAGTCCTCCCCCCCGCTCGTCCGCGATCTTCTCATCGCCAACAAGAAGGGCCTGCACGCCCGCGCCAGCGCCAAGTTCGTGCAATGCGCCGAGCGCTTCGACGCCGCCGTCACCGTGATGCGCGACGGGCAGATGGTCGGCGGCTCCTCGATCATGGGCCTGATGATGCTCGCCGCCGGTCCCGGCACGACCATCCGCGTCGTCGCCTCCGGCCCCGAGGCCGAGGCCGTGCTCGACGCCCTCGACCATCTCGTGTCGACGCATTTCGGCGAGGAGGAATAAGCCGGCTTTCCATTCCCCGCCGGCATGGAACAAACCGTTCCGTCCACGCTTGGAACCGAGCCATCGAGCAGATGTTGGGGGAGTGGCTGGGCGGGCTCCATCCGATGGAGGCTCTCTCGTGAAAAAACTGCTCGCTACGGCTTCGGCCGTCGCCCTTCTCGTCGCTTCCGGCTCGGCTTTCGCGCAGGCGCCCGCGGATCCGGGCGGAATGGCTCCGTTGGCTCCGCCGATGGACGCACAGGCGGCCGGGGACGTTAGCGTCGATGTCATCGTCGCCGCGCTCAGCGACCCGCAGGCCGAGATCACCAAGCTCTCGTCCGCGCCGGCCGATGCACAGATCCAGGTCGTCGACCTCAGCACCTATCTCTCGGGTGATGGCGCCGCGACCTTGAACCCGGCCATCACGGCGGCTGAGGGCCAGGCTGACACGATCCGTTCGGCGCTCGAGGGCAACTCGGCCATCCAGGCCCAGCTGACCGCGCAGAACGTCGCCATCGACGACGTCGTCGGCTTCGGCGTGGACGGCTCGACCATCCTCGTGTTCACCAACGCCTCGGCCGACGCCGGCGCGGGTGGTGGCGCTCCGGCCGGCGGCGACGCCCCGGCGGCTCCTGCCCCGGCTCCGTAGGCCAGGCACGCACGGACACATGGTCCCGCCGCTTCCGGCGGGGCCTCACCTTTCGAGCGGGCGGAGTGGTCGGCCGATGGCCGGGTCGCTCCGCTTTTCGAATCTTGTCCCGCCGTCCCGTCGGCCGGCTTTGACGGCGACGGGCGACTTGGAGGCTCCACAATGAAGAACCTGCTCGCTGCGGCGTCAGCCGCCGCCATCCTTCTTGCCGCCGGCGCGGCCTTCGCCCAGGCGCCCTCGCAGACGCCCGGCGCCCCGACCCCGGCGCCCGGCTTCGGCATCCAGGGCGACGCCGCAGCGCCCCCCAGCGTCGACACCATCGTCGCCGCGCTCGGCAACACCGACGCCGAGATCGGCAAGCTCGCCACCTTGCCCGAGAGCGCGACCGTCGAGGTCGTCGAGCTCGACGAGTTCCTTGCGGGCGCCGATGCGGCCACGCTGAACCCGGCGCTGACCGCCGCCGAGGGGCAGGCCGAGGCGGTCCGGACCGCGCTCGAGGGCAACGCCCTTATCGTCGCCCAGCTCGAGTCGCAGAATGTCACGCTCGAGGACGTGGTCGGCTTCGGCATCGAAGGCTCCAACGTGCTGGTCTTCGTGCGCCAGTCGACCGGCAACGCCGACGCCAACCCGGCCAACGCCCCGGGCGGGCAGGTCGGCGCCCCGGCCGCCGCGCCCTAGCACTCCTCGCTCCCTGCAGGAGGAGGCAGTCGCCTATTCCCCTCCCCCCTTGCGGGGGAGGACGGGAGGGGGCCGAGCAGCAAGCGAGGCACCAAGATCCCACCGCTGCGCGAGCCGACAGCGCGGATTCTTGATGATACCTCGCTTGCCGCTCTGCCCCACCCCGGCCCTCCCACAAGGGGGAGGGGGAAGAAGGCAGCCGGCCGGCGCCTCCCATGCGAACGGGAGAAAAGGCGCCCAATCACATAAAGAAATCTTTATATCCTTATTGCCGTATGCCCGGCCGCGGGCTATAAGCGCGGGGACTTCACCCGTTCGAGCCGAGGCCCGCCCATGACCGTCGCCATGCGTACCCAGGATTTCGTCGTCCGCGATCTCGGCCTCGCCGATTGGGGCCGCAAGGAGATCGCCATCGCGGAGACCGAGATGCCGGGCCTCATGGCGGTGCGTGACGAGTTCGGCCCGGCACAGCCGCTCGAGGGCGCGCGCATTGCCGGCTCCCTCCACATGACGATCCAGACCGCGGTGCTGATCGAGACCCTGAAGGCCCTCGGCGCCGACATCCGCTGGGCCTCGTGCAACATCTTCTCGACCCAGGACCATGCCGCCGCGGCCATCGCCAAGGCCGGCATCCCGGTCTTCGCGGTCAAGGGCGAGAGCCTCGAGGATTATTGGGACTACACCCACCGCATCTTCGAGTTCGCGGACGGCGAGCCCGCCAACCTCATCCTCGACGACGGCGGCGACGCCACCCTCCTCATCCATTTCGGCGTCAAGGCCGAGGCCGGCGACACCGCCTTCCTCGACGGCGCCACCAACGAGGAGGAGGCGGTGATCTTCGCGGCGATCAAGCGCCGTCTCAAGGAGACCCCCGGCTGGTACACGCGCGTCGCCAAGGCGCTCCGCGGCGTCACCGAGGAGACCACCACCGGCGTCCGCCGCCTCTACGAGATGCAGGAGAAGGGGACGCTCCTCTTCCCCGCGATCAACGTCAACAACTCGGTCACCAAGTCGAAATTCGACAACCTCTATGGCTGCCGCGAGAGCCTGGTCGACGGCATCCGAAGAGGGACCGACGTGATGATGGCTGGCAAGGTGGCGATGGTCGCCGGCTTCGGCGACGTCGGGAAGGGCTCGGCGCAGAGCCTCCGCAACGCCGGCTGCCGCGTGCTGGTCTCCGAGATCGACCCGATCTGCGCGCTCCAGGCGGCGATGGAAGGCTACGAGGTGACGACCATGGAAGATGCCGCGCCGCGCGCCGACATCTTCGTCACCGCCACCGGCAATGTCGACGTCATCACCATCGGGCACATGCGCGCGATGAAGGACCGCGCCATCGTCTGCAACATCGGCCACTTCGACAGCGAGATCGAGGTCGGCGCGCTCAAGAACCTCCGCTGGCACAACGTCAAGCCGCAGGTCGACGAGATCGAGTT
>JADYYB010000135.1 GCA_020853895.1 Bauldia sp. | reverse complement strand
TCCACGCCAACATCCAGAAGGACGGCACCTACTCGGTCGTGCCGCGGATGTGGGGCGGCGTCACCTCGGCCAGGGAGCTCCGCGCCATCGCCGACGTGGTCGACAAGTTCGCCATCCCGACGGTGAAATGCACCGGCGGCCAGCGCATCGACCTCCTCGGCGTCAAGAAGGAGGACCTTCCGGCGGTGTGGTCCGACCTCAACGCCGCCGGCATGGTCTCCGGCCACGCCTACGGCAAGGCGCTGCGCACGGTGAAGACCTGCGTCGGCACCGACTGGTGCCGCTTCGGCACGCAGGATTCGACCGGCCTCGGCATCCGCATCGAGAAGTTCATGTGGGGCTCGTGGACCCCGGCCAAGGTGAAGATGGCGGTCTCCGGCTGCCCGCGGAACTGCGCCGAGGCGACCTGCAAGGATGTCGGCGTCGTCTGCGTCGACTCGGGCTACGAGATCCATATCGGCGGCGCCGCCGGCCTCGACATCAAGGGCACCGAGGTGCTGACCAAGGTCGCCACCGAGGACGAGGCGCTGGAGACGATCGTCGCCGTCGTCCAGCTCTACCGCGAGCAGGGCTACTACCTCGAGCGCATCTACAAATGGATGGCGCGGGTCGGGCTCGACACGATCAGGGCCCAGGTCGCCGACGACCCGGAGAACCGCGCGCGCCTCTTCGAGCGCTTCGCCCATTCCCAGACCTTCGCGCAGAAGGACCCCTGGGAGGAGCGGTCGAGCGGCGCCGCGACCGTGCCGTTCCGCCCGATGGCCGAGATCGCCTTCGCGGAGCCCGCCGAATGAGGGACGGCAACGAGGTCTGGGTCACGGTCGGCGCGGAGACCGACATCCCGCTCCAGGGCGCGCGCATCGTGCGCTCGCCGGCGGGCGAGGTCGCGGTCTTCCGCACCGCGCCGGGCTGCGTCTTCGCGACCGAGAACCGCTGCCCGCACAAGGGCGGCCCGCTCAGCGAGGGGATCGTTCACGGCGAGTCGGTGACCTGCCCGCTGCACGGCTGGGTCATCAACCTCCGCACCGGCATGGCCGAGGGCGCCGACAGCGGCTGCGTGCCGACCGTTCCCGCCCGCGTCGAGGACGGCCAGGTCCTTCTCGACATCGCCAGCCTCGGCTCCCGCGAGGCGGCGTGATGACAGCCCCGGCACGGTCCGGCCCCGCGATGACTGAACCTCCCCCTTGAGGGGAGGTCCAAACCGCGCAGCGGTTTGGGGTGGGGATGAGTTCGCCCTCGCCAATTTTCGTCGCGGCAAGTCGATGGGTCGCAGCACCCCCACCCGAAGCTGCTCCCCTCCGGTCAAGCCGGAGGGTCGCACCTTCGACCTCCCCTCAAGGGGGAGGTTCAGACCTGAGTCTGTGACCTGAGATGAACGCCCCTACGCGCCAACAAGACCGGGAAGGAGCGACCGGCCCCCCGGTCCGCACGACCTGCCCCTATTGCGGCGTCGGCTGCGGCGTCCTCGTCGATCGGGGCGCGGACGGAGCCGCGACCGTGCGCGGCGACCCCGATCATCCGGCGAATTTCGGCCGCCTCTGCTCCAAGGGCTCGGCGCTCGCCGACACGCTCGGCCTCGACGGCCGGCTCCTCCATCCGGAGATCGCCGTCGACTTTCCTCCCCCTGTCAGGGGGAGGCCCGGCGGCGTAGCCGACGGGGTGGGGGTAAGTCATGTGTCAGGCCGCGACATACCCCCACCGGCGCTTCGCGCCACCTCCCCCTTTCAGGGGGAGGAGAAGAAGGGGGAGGAGAGAAGACGCGCCACCTGGGACGAAGCCCTCGACCTCATCGCCCGCCGCTTCACCGAGACCATCGCCGCGCACGGCCCCGACTCGGTCGCCTTCTACGTCTCCGGCCAGCTCCTCACCGAGGACTACTACGTCGCCAACAAGCTGATGAAGGGCTTCATCGGCTCGGGCAACATCGACACCAATTCGCGGCTCTGCATGGCCTCCTCGGTCGCCGGCCACCGCCGCGCCTTCGGCTCCGACACCGTGCCCGGCACCTACGAGGATCTCGAGGAGGCCGACCTCGTCCTCCTCGTCGGCTCGAACCTCGCATGGGCCCATCCCGTCCTCTTCCAGCGCCTCGCCGCGGCGAAGGCGAAGCGGCAGACGAAGGTCGTCACCATCGACCCGCGCCGCACCGCCACCGTCGAGGGCGGCGATCTCCACCTCGCCATCCGGCCGGGCGGCGACGTCGCCCTCTTCAACGGCCTCCTCGACTATCTCTGGCAGACCGGCAAGGCCGACCGCGACTTCGTCGCAAGGCACACCAGCGGCCTCGAAGCCGCGCTCCCCGCCGCCGCCTCGGGCGGCTTCGACAAGGCCGCCGCCGCGACCGGTCTCCGCCCCAGCGCGGTCCGCCATTTCTACGAGCTCTTCGCGGCGCACGAACGCGTCGTCACCGTCTATTCGCAGGGCGTGAACCAGTCGGCCGACGGCACCGACAAGGTCAACGCCATCATCAACTGCCACCTCCTCACCGGCCGCATCGGCCGGCCGGGCATGGGGCCGTTCTCGGTCACCGGCCAGCCCAACGCGATGGGCGGCCGCGAGGTCGGCGGGCTCGCCAATCAGCTCGCCGCGCACATGGTCGCCGAGGACCCCGAGCACCGCCGCATCGTCCAGTCGTTCTGGC